>CAZBOT010000001.1:0-73448 GCA_964493575.1 uncultured Candidatus Saccharibacteria bacterium
TATGATATTTTTTCAATACCTAATTATTGGGAAAATCCATCGCAAAGAATAGGGTTATTTATACCGGATGTTTATGTATATGAAGCCTTTAAGGATGAAAATGGAAACACCAAACTTGAAGTCGCATACGAGCACGTAATGAAAAACAGGGCAAAACTTAGAGAAAATTCTAAGGACTTGTCAGACTTGGAAAAAGAAATGATGTATCGTCCTCTTGTTCCAAGTGAAATGTTTATGATTGCGAGAAGTTCTACTTTACCCGCTCAGCAGGCCAGAGACCGATTAGTAGAACTTGAATTATACGGGACTTTTGAAAAAATAGCCAATTGGGGGAATTTGGAATGGTCGGGGGATTATGTAAATTTTGCCCCAAATAAGAAACTCAAACCTATTCGTGATTATCCTGTAGACCAATATAGGGTAAATCTACGAAGTGCATTTGTAGTGTATGAACAACCAATTGACAATCCACCAAGGGGATTATATAAAATAATATATGACCCCGTTAAAGATGATGACGGGGGTACTTCATTAGCAAGCATTATTGTTCATAAGGGGATATACCCAGAAGACGGGGATGCCATGCAAAACACGATAGTTGCTGAATGGATTGGGAGATATGATTCTGTAGATGAAATACATGACTTAGCTATAAAAGCGACAATATACTATGGCGGTAAATTATTCCCTGAAACAAACGTACCCGGTATAGTTAAATACTGTAACGATTCTGGGTTTGGCTACTTACTTCAACCTTATCCTTATAAGACGTTATCAGACACCTTAAATGAGAAAAGAAGTAAAAAGAACAAGGTTGGTTTCAACATGAAATCGAGGGATTTAAAAATACAATGTGAAAGATGGTTGAAGCAATGGTTATTAGATGACCGGTCATACGTGGATAATGAGGGAATAAAGCATGAGCGAACAACAATTGATCACATATATAGTCCTAGATTATTAAAAGAAATAAGTGTGTATGACAGGGAAGACGGAAACTTTGACTACTTGTCATCTATGTTCGGATTAATGCTGTGGTTACAGGAAGAACGATTGAAACCATTGGAAGAGGAAAGAACACATGATATAGAAAGAGAATTAAAGGAGTTTATGCAAAAGAGAAAAAAAAGCATTACTGTTAGAAATAAATTTACAATATTCTAATGATTGCAGAAATATTTTCAGAATATAATTTAGTTGCTGATTATTCTACTTGGTTAAAGAAAAAGGCAAATAATTTTCGGTATGCCGAAGTAGTTGCGGAATATTTGGACAATATTTCCAATGGGGAAATTACCGAGGAAAAACGTGCTAAATATAAAATAAACTATGACCTGTATAATGGTCGCGCAGATATGTCTTCGTTAGGAGGTGCTAATGGTTATATACTTGATGACGAAGAAATTTCCGTTGGTTATGAGAATATAACCCATCATGATATTATATCGCAAGTAGCAAAGGCTATGGTTGGGGACCAGAGAAAGCGTCTTTTGTATCCTACTGTTATTGATTCTAGTAGCCATACTATGAACATGAGAAAGGAACGGAAGATGGAATTAATACAGGATTTTTTTGAACAAACTGTATATGAACCAATTAGACAACAAATAACCGAAAGATATTTTTTGGAAAACGGGATTCAAGACCCTTATTCTTTAACTATAGAGCAACAGCAACAAGCTCAATCTGATATTGAAACACGCGTTAAAGCTATGTCTCCTACATCTATTGAGCAGTATATGAGCAAGCAGTATAAAACCCCGTACGAGATACAAGCCCAAAAGCTTTTAAACTATTTAATGGATAATCTTCATATAAAGTTTAAAACAGACGAAGGTTTTAAGCACGCTGTTATAACTGGTATGGAGGTTTATAGAATGGGTATAGAGAACAGGAATCCTATATTTGAGCTCTGTAATCCAATTGGATTTAACTATGGGAGTAGCTCTGATAAAATATTCATTCAGGATGCAGATTGGGCCACTTATGAAGAATATTGTACTATTAGCGAAATATTTAACAAATTTGGCAACTCTTTGAAAAAGAGTGATTTGAAGAAATTGGAACATGCTGTTTCTTATGGTGAAACAAGGTTGCAACAGATTCAATCAGAAGTTGTTTGGGAATTCACCAAAAACCCAGAAGCATATGCATCTGAAAATATTGATATTCGAACAAAAGATGGACAACAACGAATTCTAGACATACATGGAAAAATATTAGGGGACAAGAGATTAGGTACTGGTTATAAAATACGTGTATTACATGTCGCTTGGAAAACCCTTCGTCCATTAAAGTATGTCGTACGAAATGTAAACGGCAAACTACTTAAATTTTATAGGGATGAATCTTATGTAATGGACTCGCTAAAAGGCGATGTGTCTGTATCCGAGATATATGTACCTGAAGTATGGCAATGTGTAAAGATTGGGGAGGGAGACAGTTGTATTTATACAAATAAAGGTCCGATTCCTTATCAAAATCTATCTTTGGACGACCCATTCAATGTAAAGCTTCCTTTCTATGGGGCAGAATATTCAAGAATGTTAGGTAACTCTGAGAATGTTTCGGTTATTGACCTTGGTAAGCCGTGGCAGTATAAATTCAATATACAAATGGCCAAGATTGAGGAAGCAGAAGCGACGGATATAGGCCGTATTGTTAGTATGTATTTGACACATAAGCCGTCCAATTATACATTTACTGAGTGGTTTAATATGATGAGATATAATAAAGTCCTCATGTTGAACGATGATAGGGAATCAAGCGGTACCGATCCTCAAGCAATTAAAGAGATTAATTTATCTAATCAAAATGAAATTCAGCAGAAGATAGGCTATTTGGAATTTCTTCGCAACCAAGTAGTTTATTCGATGATGTATAATCCGCAGAGTTTAGGACAAATAGGTCAGTATGCCACTGCATATAATGTTCAACAATCTCAAAACGCGTCTTCTAATCAGACAGAAGACATTTTTACGTTTCATAATTTCATTTTACAAGAATCGCTTAATGGGCTTATTAATTACGCCCGAATTGCTTATAAGGAGAATCCGTTGAGTGTTACCTATGTTTCTAGTGATCTTGATAAGGCTGATTTAGAATTAGATTCTGAAATGCTATGGAGAAGTAAGATTGGGATATTCATTAAGAACAGCGGTGAGGACATTCAAAATCTGATGCAAATAAAAAGTTTTGCACAAGAGATGATTCAGAATGGGTTAATAACATTCCCGGAATTAATTAAATTACAGCTTTCTAGGTCAACGGCTGAAATATATAATATGGCTGAGATGGCTGATGCGCGCCGTAAAGAGGCCGAGGCAAATATGCAACAACAAGAATTAGAAAGTAGAAGGGAAGCTATTGCTGCCCAAGAAAAAGCAAAACAGGAGGTGATGATGTGGGAAATGAAGAAACATGCTGACGAAATGGATATGAAGAGGTATTATGCAGACAAAGATTCTGAGAAGTTTGAGCGCATGAATGACGTAGACGCTAATAATAGAAGTGATGCTTTGGAGACAAAGGAAATTGAACTATTACATAATTCTGTTGAAGAAGAAAAAAATAGGCAACTTGAACTAAAAATGCATAAAGATAAGATGGAAATTGAAAAAATGAAAATTAAGGCTATTAAAAATGCGCCTAGAAAGAAGTAAATTACTATTAAGATAGGTAGAAAAGTATTTATATAAAAATAACTACTTGCTTGGAATATATTAATAATTGAAATTTGCAAAAGAATTGAGTAATGAAAAAAAATACAGTACAATCGGAAGTTGTAATGGAATATAGAAGTCCATTTGCAATGCCTTCATTAAAAACCTTGGATAATGAGCACGAGGAAGAATTTCAAAACGATACTGGACCGGACGACGACGACGAAACAGATGTGGGAGAAGTTCAAAATGACGGGGACGTTCACACAGGAGGAGATGATGTTGATGATCCAGGAGACGGAGAAGAATCTGAAGATGATGAAGAAGAACTTGAAGACGATGACGGAGAATCAGACGACGACGAAGAATCCGAAGAAGAAGAAGGGGATGATGAAGACGATGATGATGATGATGCAACGCAATCAAAACAACTTTACTCAGGAATCGCCCGACTTTTAATCCAAGACGGCTATTTACCTGATAATTATAATTTTGAAGATACGAATCCTGATAAATTATATCAGGATATTGTTAATAAAATTAAGGACGACGGGATGATATCTGTGCAGCAGGAAGCGATTGCACAAGGATACACTGAAGAAACATTACGATACGCGAACCTCTTAGCACAAGGTATAGACCCGGAAATTCTTAAAGATACGACACAATATAAGATTCTATCAGACGCAGATATTACAGATGACGATATGGCTGAATTTCTGGTTAAGCAGATGTATACAGCTAAAAAATATTCTGATAAAGATATCGAGAGACTTCTTTCAAAAGTGTTAGAAGACAACACATTAACAGAGGCTGCTAACGAAGCGAAATCTTTTTTTGCGGAAAAATATACTGATGCTATTGAAACTCAAAAAAAGCGTACAAAAGAGTTGGAAGACCAAAAGCAAAAACAATATACTGAGTACAAAGATAGCGTAAAGTCAATTATACAAGATAACTCGATTCCTGGACTTGATAAACAATCTGATAAAGATAAGTTTTTTAAAGATCTATTTGATCCAACAGAAATTTACGAATACGAAGATAACGGTAAAAAGGTACGAACAAAAATTTCTAAATATCAGAAGGCCCGGTTAGAGTTTGACAACGATTTAACAAAACAGTTAATTCTAGCGCGAAAAATTCTTATTGGGGATTTCAATGATAGAGAGGCATTTGATAGCGGTAAGAATGAAGCGGCAGAGGAATTATTCAATACCCTTGTCAAGAAGCAGAACAGGAAAGATGTTCATATGAAAAAGCCTCGCCGTAAAGGTAATATAGAATCCAGCGAGGTTTTTAGATTCAATGTGTAGATATTTTATTATTTCTTTTAAATATATTATAAAACAATCAAAATGAAACGTTACGCATCTAAATTTATTGTCCACTCAGAGTCCACTAAACAGGATAAATATTGGGCAAATTATGCGGATGAAAATGTTCTGTTATTGACTAACCCAGGTGTTAGGCCATATACGGATATGACAGAAGCCGCTATACAATATGTATCGACAGCTGCCCCGTCCCTTACAGAATATCGCACTCCGCTTACCGACTTTTTGCTTGGTTCTGGTAGAGAAACAACAGTTGAAAATGAATACATTCATTGGAAATTAGCTGCTACTGGAGAGGTCAAAGCAATTACCTTGGAGAACTTAAATCAAGGTGTTGCCGCTCCGGGTATCGGGCATTCTGTGTTCCCTATCAAACTTGATGTTGAGTGGTATGTTCGTGGTGACAGGTTAGCACCTGATATTGCCAAGGAAATCCAAGTTATCGTTGACAGCGACCCTATTCCAGACGGGGCGGGATTTATTTATAATGTTCGCTTGTCTGACCGTGATGACAATACCTTCTTCCCTCAATCTTTGCTTGCGCCTGGTATCAACTGGATACACATGGGTTCTTTTTATGGGGAAGCCTCTATGGATGCTGGTTCTATTGACTTCGAAGGTACATCCTATATTGAGTTCCAGTCCGATCTGTCTAGTGTTGCCTTCTCTGTCGAAGTAACGGATAAAGCGCATCAATTAAACTTGCGGGTTCAGGCTTGTGACGAAAAAGGATATCCTGTTAAAAATATGCCTGACAAGATAATTTCGTATATTGAAGCGGAATTCCTTGCCAAAGTTCGCTGGCAGAAAGAATTATCTTTATACTATGGTCGTAGCGCTGGTAAGCACTTGACCGATGTATCCAGCGGATATCACCGTCGGATTGGTCCTGGTCTTTTGGAATTCCTCGAAGATGGTAACATTATCCCATATCCTGTTGAAGGAGGGTCAGTTGACTATTTTGTAAACTTCCTGAATCGCATATGGATTGACCGTGTTCCTTATAATAAGAGGAACATCAAAATTTATACTGGGCAAGGTGGTCTTACATTATGGGATCGTTGGATTCAAGATAAATATGCCAATAGTTCTACGGTAATTCATCATGTTGATGCTACCAAAGGAGCTAAGGCTTTTGATTCTACCAATTTCACAGGTTTCCAATTCCCTGTCCTTCAGGCTACTAAGTACAATATCCAACCGTTCGGTTCGATCACAGTTGAACACTGGCCTATTCTTGATAACCTCAAGTTGAATCCGGTTCTTCATCCTGATTCCGGTCTGCCGTTGAGTTCGTATGAATTTATCGTACTTGACTACGGTCTCGGTACTGGTCCGACTTCCAATATTGAACTGCTTCGCAAGAAGGATTCTGAGTTCTTCGACTATATCACAGGCATGTGGACACCGATTGGCCCGAGCCATCGTTCCAAGTCTAGCGGGTCGCAGTTCCGTCCGGCAAGCAAGAAGAGATCGTATGAACTTGTATATGGTGACACATACGGGATTCGAGTTAAAGACGTCACGTTGACGGCTTGGTTCAAGCCTGCAATAACTGTTTATTAATTAAAATTATAACCAATGAGTATTACAGTAGTAAAGCCTAAAAACGGAAGCAAACGATTTTATACCGAAGCAAATTTTGTTAAAGAAGGCGCTGACGGTAGTAAACAATCTACACCATTTCGTGGGGAGCGGTTCCCTAAATCTTTTCAAGTATTTCGTCCTAATTTCAATGAAAACATCGGAGAGTGGGCTATTGATATGAGTGACGAGGAATTAAATCGCCTTGTAAAGAAGTGTAGGTTTATGCATAACAGTGGTCCGTTAAAAGGTACATATATAGAAGAGGCAGACCGATATAATCGTTATGATCCTTTTTTCATACATGAAAAACTGGTTATCGTTGCTGAAGAAGGTAAAGGTATTATAAATAATAGCCCGGTCCATGAGATAGTTCTTGCTGGTATGAGACGCGATCCGCGATTTATGGATGTGTCCTCCGGCAGACTATCTCATGGTCGCCCGGCTGACGTGAAATACGAATTGCGTTCAGAGAATACAGAAATTCTAGAGGAAACGGAAAAAATTGATATTGCCATTGAAGCTAGTGAGTTATTTGCAAAATTGACATTTGATAAAATGCTGATTATTGCTCGTGCTCTAGAAATGGAGGTTTCTAATGATATCAAACCCGAATCTTTAAAGAAGTTACTGTATCGGGAGGGTGCTATGAATGATAAAGACCGAACTGAACAAGGTGTAACCTATCAGAGGGCATTTGTTGACCTTGCTTCTGCTCCTTCTGACGTACTGTATGCTGTTAATATTTTTTCTCTTGCCAAGAGAAAGGGTATTTTAAGGAAGTACTCCGGGGACTGGAAGTTCCAAGGAGAGTCTCTAGGAACAGACCGTAAACAGGTTTTGGACTACTTAATTTCAGACGAAGGTTCGGAGATTTTGGAAAAGATTGAATCCGCAATAAATGCCAAGCATTAAATTTGTACACGACGAATATAGGCGAAGATTAAATCGGGCTAATTCAAAATATTCTTCTGATGTTAAAGTTAAACAGGTAGATAGTTATATAAACGAAGCATTAGAAATATGGTTTGAAAATAGGGTTGATTTATCTGAGATAAATTCTAATGTCCGTAATGACCTCCGGGGATTTGAGAAAAAGGACCAGGAATTAAAGAATACGAAAACTGGCACCATATTCAATATATACGAATATCCTGCTGATTTTTATAAGCTTTTACGTCAATGGGCTATTGTTTCTAAGGGAAACTGTCCAGATAAAACAATGGTTATAACGATATGGGAATCTGATGATATATCCGAAGGTCTTCGGGACCCTAATTGGAAACCTTCTTATGAATATGAAGAAACAATTGCGGATGAAGGTGAACAAGGATTATATATTTGGCACAATGGTGAGTTTAAAATAAAGAAAGTCTTTGTTGATTATTACCGTAAGCCACAAAGAGTTGCTGCCCCAAGTTTGATAAAAAATCAAGAATCTTATATACTTGGGGATAAGGTAATTACTGAAGATTCAGATTTAGAAGTAGATTCAACATATGCCTATAGAAAGATAATCGATATCGCTGTAGCTTGTACATTGAGAGATCTTGGGGATATCCAAGATTTTAACTCTATGGTTCAGAAAATACTATTTACTAATAACGTAGAAAAACAATAACCTAATTAAAAATTTTATAAGATGCGAAAATCACGGAAGAATATATTGGTTGCTAAAAGCGGCTTGGGATTATATCCAGCCGGGCAAGCTGTATTCAGAGCCCCTAAGAAAAGCGGTCGCGGTGCGCATGTAAATGTGCTTCCTGGACAGCTGGTCATTTATGACCCTATTACTTTATTGGCTGTAGATGCAGCCGCTATTGCGCTCGGTAAATACCCTCGCCTGGTAATTGGCGTTGGGCATGACACAAATGGCGACGGATATGCTGATGCCATCCGTAAGGTTGCTGGTGATGAACTTTACACTGGCTATATTGATGCTGTAACAGCGGAACCCTCTCGTTGTGGGACGGTTGAAGTTCATGACCTTCTGTTTGATTGCATCTATCCTGAGGAAGCCCACAGTATTGTTGTTACGGTAGAGGATGACTTTACACAGAACACTTTCCCTTACAACCGTGCCGAAGAGTATACCTTTACAGTTAAACTTGACAGTGAAGATTGTGCTGGTTGCGACGATACCCGTACTTGCCAAGAGATTGCTTGTAAATTTGAGCAAACCTTTAATGGTGACTTGGAAGACGACCCGACGCTGCAAAGTGTATTTGTGAGAGGTCAAGTGGCTAACTATCCGTTCAAACTCGTCCGGCTGTTTGACACATCGGATGTGTATTGTTTGGATAAAGTTGGCGACGGGTGTTCTACCTGTAACCGGGTTACGGCTATTACTGGTATCACTATTGGTGAAGAAGACCCTATTGAATTTACAAATGTAACGGATCCTAGCGATTCTGCTTATTCCTTCGAGGCTCAGTTGTGGAATATTGTTGACCAAATCAACGAAGCGTTGGATGGTAACGGTTCTGCTGTTATTACTGGTAATACGGGTTCTTGTTGCCCTCTTCAGTTGGAAATAAACACTTGTTTGGTGTATTCTCTTCAAAGCGGTGAGGATGACCTGACACCTTGTAGTACAAGCAATCCTTTAGCGGCCATTCCACAAGTTCATGCTTGCAAGAATTGTGACGAAGCTCCTGCTGACAAAACATATACCTGCGGATTGCGTGTTATTGCCAATCGGGTAGACTTAGATTGTAATTGTCAGTTTCCTCCCAATCCTCCTCTTGGGTATTTGAGCCGGAAAGTAAGGATTAGCGCAGGTGCTGGTTTCCCTAAAGGTTCGACGTATTCCCGTAAAGTACAAGAGGCTACTTTCCCAGAGGGAAGCGGCTATCAAGCACAATGGGACGAATATACTCAGGATTATGGTGGTAGTGGCCGGGATTACCTGCCCTATAACTTTAATCGAGGACCGTTGTCGCTCCCGAATAAGAATAGCCGGATGCTGAATGCTGTAACTGCTGATTGCGATGAAAATTATTGCACGATTGCCATAACACATCGTCTTCCTCACTCTGACGACAGTGTTAAAGGAGAATTGAATCTTACAAAGATGTATACGAAAATTTATATTCCTACATCTGATGTTGATACTCAAACTGAATTTACAGACGCTATTAATGCAATTACCGCTAATTGCGCGTGGATTACCTCTACAATTGAATGTACGTCAGACCAAGACCAAAATGCAACTTATGCTACTGGTACTCTTACTTTAACTAATGTTGCTGTAGAAGATGAAACGGTAACCATCGGTAATAAAGTTTACACTTGGAAAGATGCACCTGCGGCTGCTAACGAAGTGAAAACTGAACTTACTGCCAGCGCAGCTATCGATAACCTTATTGCGGCTATTAATGGTGCTGCTGGTGCTGGAACTCTGTATGGAACAGGCACTGTTGCTCATACCCAAGTAAGGGCGGCTGCTGGTGCTGGTGACACGATGGTTGTTACCGCTATAGTTGCGGGAAGCGCCGCAAATGCGTATGCTACGACCGACACTATGGGCAATGGCTCGTGGGGTGCGCTTACGCTCACAGGTGGTGCTGATTATACAACTGGAACGTATCATGATTCCAACGGTATGATTATATAAAGGTAATGGGTTAACGGGAGGGGGGTTCCCCTCCCATTTTTAAAACTTTAAATAGCGACTAATGGCTACTAATGTAAAAATTGGCAAAGGCTTAATGTGGAAGCTTTCCAATAACAAAAGAGAACCCATTGAAGACCTTTCTGATGGTTTAAAAGTGTTGGCTGATTGTGGATGCGGGCTTGACTGTTGTAACAATGTTATTGTATTAAGAGATTTGGAGACGGGCGAAGTCGTAGAGGTATCTGTGGAAAACGGGGTGCTTGTCGTAACTTCTCGAAACCCGCCTGATTAATACATATGAGCATTAAAATATTATGTCCCATGTCATTCGTGATGATGAAGTCAGAAAACTTCTTTACAAATACAAGAAGGAACGGCGTACAATCGAAAAGGTGTTTGTTGCCGGAGAGGACATATTCACTCAAAGTGCGGTATATTTAGATTCTGACGGTACTGTAAAAAAGTTTCACAGTACCAATTTACTTTTAAATAGAAAGTGTTTAGGTATAACTACTAATTATGCCTATGCCGGGAGTTCTATATGCGTTGTTTTGTTTGGTGAGGTTAAGATCAAAGATTATACACTCATTGAATCAGAACAATATTATGGTGTAGAAAATGGTCAGATTGACACGGTATTTCCGGTACCTGGTCTTATTGCAAAAGTTGGGACAGCATTATCAGCTTGTCTTTTATTTGTTGATATAGACCATCAAGACCCGCAAGGAGATCCGTTCAATATATATGTCCAAGATTATACTGTTTCGGGTGCGTTTGATGGCATGAATATCGATTTTCAAACAACTGCTCAGTTTGTACCTGGAACATTGAGACTATATTTAAATGGAGTCAGAATGTATTTAGATGATGATTATACAATAACTGGGGTGGATACTTTTCAAATGACTTTTATACCTAACACTGCCGGTAAATTTTTGGCAGAATATATTCCTGTATAATGGCTAGAACATTAATAACTCAAGATCAACTTGCTGGTGGTATTCTTACATCACAGTTAGCAGATGGGGCCGAATTTCTGCAAAGAGACGGTTCTGTTGTTCTAACAGGTGATTTAGATGCCGATGGTAATACTGTTACAGGGTTGGCATCACCTGTTTCAGATGATGATGCTGCTACTAAACTGTATGTTGATAACAAAGCACGAGGATTGGATTGGAAGGATTCTGTTCGTGTAGCTACAACGGCAAATATTACGCTTTCCGGAACACAGACCATTGATGGTGTGGCATTGTCTGCGGGTGAGCGCGTTCTTGTAAAGGACCAATCGACTGCTTCCCAAAATGGTATTTACGAAGTAGCTGCTGGTGCATGGTCAAGAACTACAGATGCTGACCAAGATGCAGAGGTAACCACTGGTCTTACTGTATTCGTTTCGGAAGGAACAGCAGCGGCTGCAACGGTATGGTCCTTAATTACTGCTGACCCCATAATCGTTGGTACGACTAACTTGTCTTTCACTCAAACCGGTGGTGGCACAACTGCTTATACTGCCGGGGACGGTCTTACTTTAACAGGCAATACATTTGATGTTGTTACGGCTTCGTCAACTCGTATTGCTGTAGCTGCAAACTCTATCGACCTAGGTACGCCTACGATAGGAGGTAGTGGAGCGGGTTCGGATTTTACGAAAGTTAGTGTAGACACGTATGGTAGAATTAGTTCTACTGGCACTGCAACACCTGGTGATATAGGGGCGCAGCCGCTTGATTCGGACCTTACAGCTATTGCAGGGTTGTCAAGTACTGGTATTATTGTGAGAACAGGAGCCGGAACAGCAACTGTTCGTTCTATTGCAACTGCTTCTTCTTCAAGGATTACTGTTTCCAACGGGGATGGCGTATCTGGCAACCCAACCCTAGATTTAGCTACCGTTACACCCGGTGGTACAGGTACATTCTATAAATTGACGACAGACTCTTATGGTCGTGTTGATAACTTGGAAGCAGTAGATGCGGCTGATATAACAGGAGTGCTAGGATATACCCCAACTGACCCAAGTGATTTTATATGGAATGAAGCCGTTACGGGAACAGTAAACGGTATAAATACGGCGTTCTCAGTAGCTTCGGCACCTGCTGGCAATAACTATATAAGCCTTTATGTAAATGGTGTTTTGCAAAAATATGGCGCAGGTAATGACTTTACAATATCTGGGGCGAACATTACAATGACGTATGCCCCTTTAACTAATAGCGTTTTAACTGCGACTTATATAGCAGCGTAATATGTTTGATACGAATAACAAAATAGATAATAATTACATTACAGATCTACCTATTGTTGACCGTTTTTCGTTCTTCGAGGTAGACACAGATACCATTAATTATCAGCCTGTGTCTGGTAATTTATCAGCTGCCGTTATAAATGATACTATATTTATTATTATTCCTTCTGGGTTGATTGGTATTTTTAAGAAAACAGAACGATATAAGATTTTCTATAGCTTAAATGTTGAAAATCAAGTAGTTTTTGAAGCGATGATAAAGAAATAATGGTACAAACTACATTAAATACACAACAATTTTCAGGAGTCCAAAGGGACGACCTTGATACCACCACAACTACTAAAGCTGTTATTGCCAAAGCGGTGCAGGGTAGCGGAATAACTATTAGCTCATCCGGCGTCGACTCTGGTACTGGTGATGTTACAATAAATCTTGACATTAATGGGTTAACTTCGGATACAGCGCCAGAGGGTGATGATTATGTTGCCACATATGATGTAAGCGGCACGGCAAACAAAAAAGTATTGGTGTCTGACTTAGTTAATGTTTATAATGATGTACTATTTGCCAACCATAATACTACACAATCGGCCTCTAGTTCTCTTACGAACATTAATCTTAATACAAATGTTATCCTATTAGGGAATGGCATTGACCATGATACATCAACAGATAATGATAGAATTTATGTATTGCTTCCTGATTCGAGCGTATACTACATAACATATCAATTTAATTGGAGCGGTGGTAGTGCCGTTGTTATAACAGGAGATGTTAGATATAATAACAGCACAATTATTGGTGGTTCTGCAATTAGTCACGGTCTTTCGACTGCGGGTTCTACTAATACAGTGCACCACTCATTTTTTGCTCAACTTGACCAAGGATACTATATATCATTGCGTCTTGCTGCCAGTACGAACTCGGGAACTTGGAGTAATGTTTATGTTTCAGTAATTCCTGTACATATCGGATAATGGAAGGATTAACGCGCGCACAACGAAGAGAGCTTAAACGACTAATATGCAATTGTACGCCTGCATATTTAGTTATGGATGAATTGCCAGAAACTATTGATTCTGGCGAATTAATATTATATAATGGCACAATATGGCGTGGTGTCGAACAAGGTGAATCTTCCTTGTCCACCGGAACCCCTTGGCCTATTAAAGGATATAAGGAATATACAGCATTATTAACACAAAGTGGAACCGATGACCCCGTAGCAACGGTATTAGCTAATGATTTGGGGGGTACTGTGGTATGGACAAGGGATAATACAGGTATATATATAGGAACATTAGCGGGTGCGTTTGGTACTAATAATGTAATATTCCACGCAACTTTTGGGAAAAGTATTGGTGACGCATATACGATTCCATATGCTGTTGCGCCGTCAAATGATTTTGTTATTTTTTATTCTATGGATGAAACAGGCGCCCCGAGCGATATGGATACCGAATACGGAACAAATATTAGTATAAAAGTTTATCAACCTTAATATGGCAACTAAAAAGAAAATAGAAGAAAAACCAATACAATTAAACCATACGGATTCAGTTAAATCAATGGTGGGTGGAATTCTCACTAGAAAGATGGAAGTTCAAAAAGAGATTCGCGCATTGAATAAAGAAATGACTGTTCTTGATGAAAAACTCAATTGTATATTAATTTCATTTGCAGAAGGTCAAGGATATGAATTAAAAGATTACAATATAATTGAATATTGCGACCAAGGAAGATTTTTAATTGTGGAAAAAAAGACCAAGGTATGAGGGGAATAGATAAAGCTATAATTGAATTGAAATCTTATACCTTTACGCGACGTAAGCTAGAAATTATGATGGCCATGTCCACATATTTAGAGCAATTAAAAGAAATAAATGAAAAAAACTTTTCGATATTTAAACCTCTTGCCAGACAAGCGGAATTATTAAAAGCAACGGAAGACTTAATTTCTGAAATTGATAAAATAAAATAAAATGAACAGATGCAATTGCGGTTCGATAACTATTGTCACGAGTAAGCCTTGTACTTTGGCTTGTGCAGATTGCTTTATACCAGCCAATTATATTGTCCCTGCTTCAGACAGGGTTGCCCCTTGTGGGGGGTCTGACACCATTACTCTGTCTGACATTCAAACGAATATTGGTGTTTGTACTGGTAATGTAACGTATAGCTTATATAGTTTTTCTACTGACGGGTTTAATAGTGTATCTATAACATCTAACGGTGCTCTAACTTATGAGCTTTCTAGTGATGCGGAAGTTGGTACATATTATGAAATTATATACCGAATCCGTTGTGATGTTGGCGGATATGGCGGATATGGTGTTGTTCAGGTAACCCCTGACGACCTTTGTTTGAACTCGAATTGTTCTCCATCGGAAACTTGCGATAAGTGTACTGGGGACTGTGTTGATATCGATGTTGACTTATCTCTTAATATTCAATAATAACGAACATGGCTTGTTTAACAAATGGTGAATATTTCACTTGGACCATTAATGTAAGCAACAATTCTGTTATCCCTGTAACAGGGGTAACTACTACGGTTACACTACCTGCTGGCGTAACTTATGTTTCTGATGTTGTTACAAAAGGGAGTTATGACGATGGTACTGGCGTATGGACAATCGGTTCGTTAGCTACGGGTGCGTCTGCGACTCTTACTATTACTGTTGAAGTGGCAGATGCATTATTGCAACCTTTTACTGCCAGTGCAGTTGTTGCGGGGAACGAATTTGAATCATATCTATTGAATAACATTGGGTCATCTGTAAAAGGTGGTGGATGTGTAGATGGTTGCGCCGGTGGATTTAACTGTTCTGATAACACCGTTGGTTGCTTATGTGGTCAAGTAGGCATTCTTACTGGTGAATGCGGTTCTGGGTCTACTATAGATTATAGAATAGTTGCTGATTCTGAAGTCAACTGTACTGTAGAAATTGATCCTGAAACAGGTCAATACACTGTGACCCCGTTGAATTTTTCAGACCCTTGGAGTTTCGAGTGGGAAGTATATTGTTGTTGTGATGATGTATGTACAGGGCCACTTGTTTCTTGTACACAGTCCGGGACAGTTCCTAATTTTACCGAAGCTTTTTTGAATGAGATTGAAGCTTTTTATTATGTAAATGATGAAACAGGTGGGGATGTCCCTGCCCCTTATACCGAACCCCTGACAATTCCGGCACAAGTAATTGATAACATTGTTGTCACAGAGGTATTTGATGATTGCATAGTATTCTGGACGTATACTGGTGGGTCATGGGTTGAGATTACACGTTTCTGTGACACTGTAGGTGCGGGCGGTGTACTTACATCTTTAGCATATAACCCTACGACACATTCTCTTCTTTATACTGATGAGAATCTTGCAGTAACAGTGATCAACTTAGATGTCGGTGTTATTACATATAATAATATAACCAATGTTCTCTCCTATACAGCGGAAGATGGTACGGTTACTAATCTTTCCCTTAATAATGTGTCTGTAACCAATACTATTGCTGGCAATCGAATTGCTACGGTTACGAGCGAAAACGGAACCGGTGTAGACATTGATGAAACTATTACCACCCTGGTTGATAATGCAGACAAAACATTTACATATACATCCGAAGATGGCACAGATACTACATTTGATGCTACAGATGTAGATACGGCTTTTACTAATTTGGTAGCCGGTCATTTGATTGGGACATATACAAACGAATCTGGTACGACATACGATATTGACGAAACAATTACTACAGTATCAAATGTTATTGGTGGTCATAGAATCGCAACGTATACCAATGAAAATGCAGCTGCCGTAGATATTGACGAAACAATTACGTCCATCTCTCATACAGGTAACGGGTTTATATATGATGACGAGAATGGTGACCCAACGTCTGTTACATATGGGGTAGGTAGTGAAGACTTGTGTGCGTGTACTCCTACCGTAGACATCGGTTTTATTAGTTTAGAACTATATGTTAGCAATACAGATGAGCTTACATTAACACCGTCCAATCTTGTTAATGGTGGAAACCTTGATATAGACTGGGGTGATGGCACTTCTGATTTAGGCATTGTTGATGGTACGCCTGTCGTAAACGCATATGCCGATGTAGGGGTAGATACATGGCGGGTTATTGCTGTAACAGAACCTACGGGGCAAGCGGTTACTAAAATATATGTTATCCAAAAAGCTGATGGAACTTTCACACTTGCTGATGGCACAGTTGTTCCATCGAGTGATGCAAATGCTATTATAACACGACCTACTGTTGGTACGTTGGATGACAGATACTGTCCTACATCTGATGTGTTAGATCTTGTTGATTTTGGATTACACTATGAATATAATAATACAGCAGCAGCTGTGACTGGAATTCTTGACTTCCGCTTAGAGACCGTTAATATTGCGTCACACTATGCTTATATAGCAGATGATACCTTGACAGTTACTGCTTTTAATGCGTGGCCTTTTAAAGAAGGAACCAAAAAGTTTGGTATGACATTAACACATACTAACATAAGAAAGTTTGTGGAATTCCACGGAATTATTACTGTTGCTTGTGCTATTTAATTTTTAACAATGAATTGTAGTTGCATTAATGGTAAATATAGAATAAATGTAACGTCATTTAGTCAGGATTTCTTTATATACGAGGATATATCTGATTGGATGACGGATTCATACTATATTATTCCGGACATGTATACGGTTAATATATTGCCGCCCGGGTCATCCAAATACATAAGTGTTGATGTGTATACAAACCGGTCCAATATGATTGATTCGAAAATATTATTTGGTACAAACGAGTGTAATATACCAGATGGTATATACTGTTTTAAAGTTGATAATTGTGGTGTAGTTTATTCAGCATATGCTGCAATAACCGAGAAATTAGAATGTGGAATAAGAAATATATTAATTAATGCGATACAAACAAATAGGAAAGATGAGTTTGAGTTAGTCAATAGGTTGCAATTAATGGTAGATGGTATAAAAGTGTTTGCCAGGATGAATAACTTACAAGATGCGAGGAGCGCATACGATTATGTAAAAAAGACTGTTTATCAATTAAAATGTAATTGTTTATGAACGCGAAGGTAGAACATAGGAAGTTTGTATATACTTTCATATTCGGTGTCGTAACAACAGTTGTTATTTCGTATTTGGGTATATATTTGAACAAGCAGAGAGACCACTATAACAAAGATAAGATGGATATGATATCCGTTACAAATGCAATAGTAGAAGAAAACATTGAAAATTGTCGGCGTGAATTAGATATTTGCGTATATAAGACAAATAAAACTATACATATTATTGATTCTATTGCAAAAGAAAACCGTATTTTAAAGCAGCGACTTCGCGGTGTTACCAAAAAATTGAAACATATAGAGGAAAATAAATGATTTTATGAAAAGATATATTGCATTTAAATTAGTTATATTATTGGTTTTTGCATTCATCTCTTGTCAAAAAACCGAAACACAGGCAATGAGGGTTAACAATTTCGCCGAGTGTGCCCTGTCATATGATATAAGTGAAGCTTTCTTCACAGAAGAAGATACGTTAGTTTTCAACCTGCGATTTGTTTATTTTTCTAATGGTGACACTAATGGTTATGATGAAGTGTTGCTTCAAAGACAAATTGATATTTTGAATTCTGTGTATAGCCCTGCTAAAGTCAGTTTTAGACTTTCTTCTTATGAAAATATATTTGAGTTACCAAGTAATAAGATTGCTGGTGGAATAGATATTAGTAGCAAAATAAAGACATATGATATAAAAAATTATTATATCTTTGCAACTTTGTTTAATGAACCAAACGTTATTAACGTTTACATTTATAATGTATCCGGGGATACAGACTTTGCAGGAGTTGCAGGTGGAATTGGTTCTAATTATTTAGCTATACGTAAAGATTATTTTGATAAGGATTTTAAGACTTTTTCACATGAGATAGGCCATTGTTTAGGATTATTTCATACTCATCAAGTTGATCATACAGATGGATATAATGTTACTGATGGCGATAAAGTTTGCGATACACCAAGTATGCGAAGTTTAAGTGGGAGGGTTAATTCACTTTGTGGATTGATTACCCCTTTTAGTGGTGACAGTATTCAGGTTAAAAATATTATGAGTTATTCATATCCTCCTTGTAGGGATAAATTAACTGAAGGACAGATTGACAGAATTCGGTGGTTTGTTGAACAATCCCAAGATTTACGTGATCTTCTTTATAATCGACATACGTTCTTAGAAAGAAAACTAGAGGAATTGTGGGTACAGTAACATGCAGTCGTCCAATAAATCAACTTTGCACCAATAGTTCACATCGGTGCAATTTAAAATATTATGACTGTCATTTAAGTTCATGTTGTGTAAATCATAGTACGAAAGAACTTGATGAAGTTCTTTGTTATATTGATACAAAAATATCGGAAATTGCTCGTGCTCATTTAGATTTTGCTCATTATGGTTATCCTGTGGATTGTTCCGAAGAAATGAGTTTTTACATAAAAATAAAACAGAACAGGGATACGATATATAAACACTTTTATTCCTTATACAAAGGTATAAGCGGATGTCTTAGTTGCGAACAAATTCAGCGGGTAGTAGAGTCATCCCGTGTATTATTGGCAAAGAATTCTTTTATAAAGAGGCAGTGTTCCCTTTATCATAAAGATGAAACTGATAAGGGGGTATGGAATGCAGAAAACCCGTATTGTGTATCTAGAGAGGTGTGGGAGAAAATGGCATATAAAGTATGCGATGATCTCGGATTTAACATGAGTGTTATTAATTTAACTGATGCTTGTGACATTGCATTTAGCACTATTGTAACACCACAGCTTTGTGATATTATCGCAGATTTTAAAGTAGAAAAACGAAATTGTGAAATTCAACCAACTTTTTCTGTAAGCGAGGAGAAGTGTCAAATGGATTATAATCTGCTTGTTACTCAAACGAAATGTAATATAGATTACAAATTTTATAAAGAGCTTATTTCGTGTAATCTTACGGCAGATATTATTAAAACCGCATATGGATGCGGACTTAGTTTTGAATTATCGAAAGAGGATAAGAATTGTGTTACCGTTGTTTCTTTAACTGGTACCCGAATTAACCTTTGCGATATAGATATGAAAATAAATTTATCAAACCCGAATTGTTAAAAGATGGCTATCCAACGCTTTAAATTATGTCTTGACAATTTAGTACAAGGTGGCGAAACTTGTAAAAACCCTACTATTTTATGGCAGGGATTAGGTTTCCTGGAGTTCAACTGCTTGGACCCTAATTGTAACTGTGCTGAAGTACAGATACCAGAAGGCGCCACTGAAAAGTGCTTTAATGTTATTATAGACTGTCAAGAAGAGTGTGACAAATGTCCTACTCAAGTTATTCGCAGATGCCTTTGCGACAAGAACTCAGACTGTGGGGAATGCGAAATATGCGGTCCCGATGGTATTTGTATTAGCAGATGTCCCTCTGGAAAAGTATGTAAAGACGATATTTGCGTTGGTTGCAAAGATTCGTCTGACTGTCCAGATGGAAAAATCTGTGTAGGTGGGGAATGTGTGTGCCCTCCTGGCACCCCGTATACCCTTCCATTTGGTCGATGTGGCGAATGTTTAAGTGACGAGCACTGTCCTCCGTGTACTCGGTGCGTAGACGGCACCTGTGTACCTATTGATTGTGGCACTGGTGTTTGTGACCCGAAAAAGAACGATTGTGTTGAATGCACATCGTCTGGCGATTGTGGCACTAACGAATGCTGTATCGGCAATAAATGTGAATGTTGCGACGGCTTTGAATACAACCCAATCACAGGGGAGTGCGATCCTATAGGCCAGTGTACAACGGATGAAGAATGTCCGGAATGTTATATTTGCGTAGGAGACGAATGTATTCCGAGAGTATGCCCGACAGGGTATATTTGCATTGATGATGAATGTCGAAAAGTTTGTGAATGTGAAGCAGGACCTTGTAGCAAAACCGAGGCGTGTATTCCATATAACGGGGAAATCTGCTATTGTGAACCGTGTTCTGGAAGTTGCACAGATAACGGGGATTGTGGTTATGGTTGCTATTGTGATAATGGTAATTGTAAACCTAATCCTTGTTCTTCGGTTGCTTGTGGAACTAGCGTTGATTGCGGCGAAGGTTGCGGCTGTTATAATGGTGTATGTACCCCTTGTATATCTCTGAATTGTACAAATGATGAATGTGACGATGTCGAGGGATGTAAGTGTTTCGGGCAAAAGTGTAAGCAAGACCCGTGCTCTGGACCCTGTGACAATGGTGCTGATTGCGGCGATGGATGCGGCTGTCTCGATGGCGTATGCGTTTCTTGTGATAAGCTGTCATGCGTTGGCACTGAATGTGCTGATGTACTAGGATGTACTTGTATTGCTAATAATTGCGTTGATAAACAAGGTTGTGACGGGGGATGTAGCGTTTCTACTGATTGCCCTGTTGGATGTACTTGTTATCAGGGCGAGTGTGTTCCTTGTGAAGATTTCCCATGTGATGAGTGTTCTGAACATGACGGATGTGCGTGTCTTAGTACTACCTGTGTTGGTGACGGAACCAATGATTGCGATGAAGATGATATCACTATTACCAGGGAAGCTTCTTGTACTCTTAAGGGTACTGTAGAGAATGATTACTGCTGCACCTGTGAAACTATTGACGCTATTGTTGAACAAACAAAGACCAATAGTAAGTTGGTATACTCTATTGGATTATACAAAGGAGGTGTCAAGCTTTCCGACCTGCCCGTAGAGAATGAATCCGAATATGTTGGTCAATACAAGTTAGTTGTTCGATTTGATAATAGTACACCTATTGTAAAATATGTTACCGTAACTTCGGCAACACCGAACAAAGATAGCATCACTTTCCCGGAAGTAGCGATTCCTTCTAATTATTCTATTTTCAAGGCGACTGTGGAAATTTCCAATTCTCTTGAATTTGAGAATAATTGCGTGTACGAAAAGAGACAAATAGGCGAATTCTACATAACCAATAGTATGCAGTTAACTGCGCATTTGGACAGTGATTCGTGTCGTGCTCCTATTTTCACATGGTATAAATCTTCTACTACTTCGTTTACAAATAACGAAATATTCAGGCAGAGATATGTTGACCTTTCTAGTCCGATGGTATACACAGATATTCTGACAGCCGATGACGGATTGAGATCTGGATATTATTATCAATTAGATGTGGATTGCTCTTGCGAAAAGAGTGAGCAATATGCCTCTTGCCAAGACCCAGGAAAGTTATATTTCTGTGACCCTGTCGAATTTAATTATACGGTTAGCGATTGCAACAAACGAATTTTGTTTGATGAAGTCCGGCAGTGTGCTACTAATGCGCTCGGCGGGGTGCAATGGGAATTATACATTAAGACAGCGGCGGCTCCTAATTACACATTGTATGCTACCTATACGAGTGCGCTACCTGCTGGTCCTCCATATCCAGCAAATGTCATATTGATTCCAGCAGGAACAATAATTACCACACCTAGTGCAATTAGTGGGATCAAGTTTGTCATCAAAGGAGACCCGTGTACTGATTGTGCTATTGAAGAATTATTGGAACAGAGCGAATTATGTTGTGCTAATGCCAATACTATGACGATAGCGGCTGATTGCGGAAGTGATGGTGTAGAGATCACCGTTGAAAATTCCGTTTCCAACCCTGTATCCGGGTGCATAGTTAATATGTATCAGTCAGGGGTATTGGTGGCATCTACGGCAACAGATGTTTCTGGTGTTGCAGCATTTGTTAATCTCAACCAAAATGAAACATACGAATTTGATTTGGATGTTGCATGTGATGTTGATAATTGTATTGAGCCTGTGAGTTATACACATGAATGCGTTGATTGTCCGACGAAATCGGTCACTGCTAACTATAATGTCTTTAGTGACATTCTTAATATTACTCTTTCGAGTATAGATGTTGGCAATACATACACATATAAGGTGGACGGCAATACGTTTACTCCGAATCCTTCGGCTATTGCTCTGTCAAACGGTGTTCATACTGTTGTAGTTACGGAAACGTATCCTGATGAAAGTGTATGCACCTATAGTGCGCAATTCTATGTTAACAACTGTGCATCGGTAGTGTTGACGGCCACATATGCTTGGGACCAGCCTACACAGCTGTTAGAAATCACGGCTATTAGTGGTGGTACTGCCCCTTACACGGTTTCGTTTAACGGACAGAATTTTAGCGGTGTGCCAATAACTGGAATTGATGTGTCCACTGTCGGTATGGCAGATGGTAGCTTCCCGTTAGTAATCACAGACAGTGATGGCTGTAGCAATACGTATCAGGTAGTAATTGATAACTGTAGTCAGTTCGAAGGAAACGGGGTTGTTGATTGCGAGGCTGGTGAAATTACCCTTATATTCAACAATGGTTCTGGTCCTTTCCAATATCAGCTGAAAGACGGCGCAAACAACACTGTTGTGGCGGCTACTACTGCTTCGACATCGGTTACTGTATCTATTGACCCGAATGCCACTAGTGGTGAATATACATTGCTTGTTCGCGATTCGCTTGGATGTGAGGACGTTGATACGTTTGATGTTGTATGCCCATGTATACCTGCACCGTCTGTTGATATAGCGCGTGTACAGGTAGCGCCCACGGCTGCACCGAACGAATATGAAATTGATATCACATTAGGTTCGTTCCTTAATATAGCGTGGCCGATATCTATCACATTATATGAAGAATTATGTGAAGATACTCCTACTACACCATTTGTAGTTATTGGGGACACGTATCAGGAAAGCGACTTGTCTGCCGGTCAACTTGATATGGATACATTTGTAATTACTTCACCGCCAGACCCGAGTCAGGTCGCTCTTATTATCACGGATGCGAATGGATGTACGGTTTGTCGTAACGTAACGCTCCTTGTATAATGAATACTAAATGTTTAGAACAGGTGTTGGACGGGTGTGTTCGATGGACAGGCCCGTCCATTCCTTGCTGTGGTATAGAGAACGGCGAGTTTTACAGCGACGCTGTTGTAAAACTTGCTAATACTCTTTGTGACCATATAGAGAATGCGACTGCGAATTTAGGATGTCTGTATGATGGGTGCGATGGTCCTGTCGTCGAACTTCCTATTGCAGTTAGTAAACTTATTGATAAGATTTGCAATTTGACTACAGATAATATTGCGAATGCTGCGTCTTTAGGGTGTCTATCTACGGCAGGAAATTCAGTGTATTCATCGACTATTCCTAATAAAACCATTGTATACAGTACTGTTGGTCTGAAAGACGGCGTTCAAATTGTATACAATATGGCAGGAATTATTTCGGAGTTACCATCTGACTACGCCTTGTCCACGGTATCTGTAATTGTTAGTGGGCAAAACCATGCCTCAGGCGGGCGTACTATATTATCTCAATCAGATAAGCCTGTCGGTGGATTTACATTGACTCCTGACCAGTTCCCTGTGAACTTAAAAGCAGAAATGAATGTTAATACGCCTGATGGCACGGTAAGGCTTACGAAATACCTTAGTGTATCTGGGGAATCATCTGGCGGGGAGAGACAACTAACTATGGAATTGGACGACCTTACAGGGAAGGTCATATCTGGACTTACGCAGACAGATGTTAACAAAACGTTATCTTCTGCAATTTGTCAAAACAAATTTACTTTAGATTCGTTAAAGGAGATACAGGTCACTGGATGTGAAAACATGGACCATCCTAGTGCCCACGTGCATTCCGTAGTACAGGTGCATGACGGCAAGATATGCGAACTCTTAACAAGAATTAACAATATTGGCGATGAATTTATAAGTTTTTTAAATTGTGATGGTTGCACAACTACTACAAGTAACGTATCTTTGCAGACAGCATTAAATACAATGATGTCTACTTTGTGTAATATACAATCGGAATTAGCTGAGTTAAAAGATCAAATAAATGCCAATAATGGGTAAATTTGGTATATCTTTGCGAATAGGGCTGTTTACCCTTGCGGTCGCACTGTTTTATGTAGGGTTTGTCTATTTTTTGAAAACACATTATAGTAAGGCTATATACTATGAGCCGACGTTATGTTTAGATTCTTTATATGAAACATATGACGAAAAAGAGTTTATACCGCAAAAGCCGAAATATATTATAATTCATTGTACCGCAGTTCCGCCTACCTTTTCTTTTACTCCGGAGACACTGTTATCTTTTTTCAAAAATTCTCGAAAGTGGGACAGACCGGGATATCGACATTTTGTAAGTCGTGATGGTAAGTTACATACATTACGAAATTTTAATGGAAACGAATATATTGATTATGATGAAATTACATATGGCGCATCAGGATTAAATGCTGTTTCCGTTCATATAGCATATGATGGCGGATTAGACAATAACAAACGACCTAAGGATACTCGCACAGAGGCACAAAAGGTTGCTTTAGAGACGATTATTTCATTTTATAAAAGTATACATCCAGATGCTAAAGTAATAGGACACAGAAATGTTTCAAAGAAGGCGTGTCCTTCTTTTGATGCGAAAGACGAATACAAACATATTAAGGGTCACCTTGATATTAGATAGTAGATATTTATAACCCAAGTTAATTTTATGGAAAAAAGAAGAGAGTTGATTATCTATTTGATAGGTAACAATGGTAAGCCACATAACCGTTTTTGGATCGATATAGCAAAGGAATTCAATATAGGTGATGGTCTTCCTGATGAACGAAGGGCGGACCGGGCTAGAAAATACTGGGCGTGGTATCAGAATAATGGCAGATACCCAGACGTTTTAGTTCCTGTAGATAATGTTGAATCAGACAATTCAGGTGGCGGTGGCACCTCTACGTCATTGCTACGTAGAAAACCCGAACACCCTTATGATGGTCTTGTACTCAGGGGGGCATGGGAGGCGCAAACTAAAAATGGTATCGAAGTTCTTCATTCGTATAGAAGTAATGTCACGGGTGAAGATTTGGAAAATTTCCAAAATGACTTTATTCAAAAAATAACAGATAGCATATCATCGTCAAGTAAAATAACCCCGTATTATTCTACGACGAGACGTGAGAACGACTTCGGTTTATTTGTGTATACTGCTGATAAACATTTTGGGGCCAAAACCCCAGCTAACTCATTATATCCCAACGAATTCAATGAGGAAATAGCCTACAAGCGGACTGCAAAAATGGTTAGTTCTTTAATTGAGGAAGCGGATAAATTTGGTGTTTTCGATTCATTGTATTATGTTGATTTAGGGGATGCCCTTGATGGTAAGGATGCAAGCACGACACGGGGTGGTCATAAATTAGACCAATCTTTAGATAACTATGAGCAGTATGACTTATATTTCAAAGTGCATAAAGACATGTTTGATGAAATAATAGCATCCGGAATTGCGGAGAATATTATATTCATTGGAATGTCAAATGCCAACCACGACGGGCTAGGATTTGGTTATGCCGCTATGAGGGCTTTGGAAATTTATCTTTCTGTTGCTTATCCAGATGTTAAAACTGCTGTCAGTAGGGAAATTGTAGACCATATAACATATGGTAAACATAATATTATGTTTAGTCATGGAAAAGACGAACAATATATGGGTAAGGCATTACCTAAAATCCTTGACCCGAGAGCAGAGCAGTATATTAATAATTATATGGACTATCATAGATTGGCAGGTAGCGGGCATGTTTCGGAAGATAGAAAATTCAATCACTTTATAAAAGGAGATCTTCATCAGTCATCTACTGAATACGCTAAGAGGTTTAGATATCGCAACGTATCCTCTTTTTATGGGTCGAGTGCATATTTGGCCGCTAATTTCGGATATAATTTCCCTGCCATTGATTACGAGATTATAAATAAGTCGTCTGATAAGATTTATGAAACAAGATTATTTTTGGAATGACTCTAAGAGAGCTTATATACGGATTTAAAGATTTTGTTGCAGACGCAACACATCGTGTTAGCGATGATAGCGGTTGGTCTAATCGTCTCATTAAACATCACTTTGATGTTGCTAGGGCGGAATTAATATACCAAAAAAGGCAAAGGCGTCCGGAAACAATCACACGTCATAATGAACAGACATTACCATGTGTGACTTTGGTTGTGGCGGATATGAATGAATGTCCTTGTTTACCCGCATCGGGTTGTTTATTTTTGAAATCAACGCATCCTATTCCGACGCCCGTTAATGATTTTATTTTGTCTGTTACGTCTGTTACTGCGGCGAAAAGATATGATTATATAAAGTGGTCTAATTTTTATAACAAGATAAACTCACGTCTTGCAGCAGAGCGAAAAGGCAGATACTATACATTCAAGGATACTGGGGACGGGGTATTTCTTTACATATACAACGACGAGTTTATGCAGGCGGTCTCGGTAACAGGAATCTTTGAAGATCCATTAGATGCCAAACGGTTTCCTCGGTGTGGTAAAGAGCCAAAACCAATATGCTCACCGTTAGATGAAGAGTATGTAATTGACCGTGATTTAATAATGCCCTTGTATCGTTCTGTTTTAAATACGCTTGCGGGCTTCAAAAGGATTGCGGGGGCAGATAATTTGAACAACGATCAAGATGATGCTAGTGGAATTAAAATACCTCTTATATAATGAAATATACAAGTTACACAATAGGAGATTTCAAAAAGTTGTATGAGATGGAAAAAGGGTGCAAGGCGCCTGAATATATTCCTATATTACATGATGTATTTATTGAAATACACAAACTTATAATTAGGGAAACACAGTTTTTTAGTTTTCCTCATAGGTGCGGCGAATTGAGTATTGTAACTATTGGTAATAAAGCCGCCGTAGATAATGGGCATTATCAAAAAACTGGCGAAATAAAAAAATTAACAAATTTGCACTCGAACAGAGCAATATATCGATTTAATTGGAGGCCAAAAGAAAAAGAAAGGTTTCTTAATTCAAAATTTTATAAATTTGTTACACCGTTAGATGCAAAGGATAGGGAGATAGGTAGACGGGGATTGGCCAAATGGATAAAAGAATGTGCTGCCGATCCCAAGCGAAAAGATTTTGTACCATATAGATAAATTTGATATGAATGTCCCTTATGTTTCAATAAGGACAGTTATTGCTGATTACATAGATTTTGCAAATCCGGAAGATGAACTTAATGAAACACTAATTTTAAAATTAGCCAATGATGCTGTTTCATTAATATGTTCCGATGACCAGACCGACCACAAAGTCGCGTTATTAGATGTAAGAAACAATCAAGCTGTTCTACCGGATGATTTTCGCAAGGTCGTTCAAGCAGCATATATGCTTGAACCGGCACGTCCTGGTTTACGCGAAGAAATAGTACAATGGACACAATACGCTCTAGATGATTCTGGGTGCAGTATTGACATTACATTAAACTGTCCGAAATGTTTTAATACAAAAGACCCGAATTGTTCTTGCGACGAGCCTACATCCTCCCCTTTTATTGTGGTTGATGTTGACCGTGCGTATGAACAAGCACATCCTGAGTTATATACTAAGTATATGCGTCATTTTTATGGATATCAAAATTTAAATGAACGCAAGGGTAGTGTGTATCATCCTGATTTTAGATTAATGGGTGTCAAAACAAACAATTTCGGGAACTTAGATTTTCATATACCTGGTTGTTTAAATATCAGTTATGATTGTGAAATAGAATATGAAATTAATATTCCGACTATCAATGTGAATTTTAACAAAGGGCAAATTCTGCTTGCGTATATGGGTGTCAAGACCGATGATGCAGGATATAGAATGGTTCCTAATACAACAAGGGCTTTTAGGGCAATCAACTGGTATATAGAGGAAAGGTTAAATTACCGTATGTTTAAAAAGACTGGTGATACAAAATATTATAGACTATGGAATGATAGTCGTCAAGAAATGGAACGTGCTATATCTAGAGCCAGAACCGAACTTGATATGCCTGAGTATGACACGTTTATGAGATATGCCCGTTCGCATTGGAAAAGAATCATACCGTATCATAATCATGAAAGGAATCTAAACAGGTTCCAAAAAGATCCATATAGACCTCCGACAACGTAATATGTCGCAAAATAATATAATACGAAACACTTTTTCCGGTGGGATGAAGAAAGATATCCATCCCTCGTTGATGCCTCAAGATTCATATTATGAGGCATGGAACGTTATTACGGAGAGTGATCAGTATGGTGGGCACGGCATAATGAATGAACAATCCACTGTCCTTATGACGAAGATGAAGGACGGTTATGTCATTCGAGGTAAATTATTTATTGAAGAGCGGGACCAGTTTGTTATTTTTTCTTACAACAGTGAAACTAAAAATTCAGAAATAGGTATTCTTGATATCTATAGAGATGAATACACAACGTTTTTGAATGATTCTAATCTGGACTGTAAGTTATGTTTTGGCGAACATGAATGGATACATATTGAGTCTAAGGTTATCCAACCTTGTAACGACCTAAAGATATATTGGTCGAATAACTGGACTTACAGACATTTAAATTTGGATAAAGAGCCATGTGATTTAACATGCGAGGATTTAGAACTTTTTAAATGTCATTGCCTTCCCGCAATTGAAGTTGATGTTATCGAAAAAGGAGGGGTTGGTCTTCCTGCTGGTGCGTATCAATTTGTAGCACAGCTTGAGGATGACGATGGTAATGTTACGAATTGGTTTAATATCAGTGAGCCTGTGTATTTGGGTTCACAAAATAATTCCCCTGGAGAAATATCTGACCAGGCCATTCGTATTTCGTTATCGCAGTTAAGTGTAGAATATAATAAGGTAAATATTGCCGTTATCCGTCATATTGGTGGTGAGATAACGAGCGAAATTATTACTACACAATATTACAATATTAATGGTATTGACTTTTATTATAGAGGACCTACAGGAGACGAACAGGATATTGATATTCGAGAGATCCTGATCAAAAATGATGGATACATCAAAGGGAAAGATTTAATTCAACATGACAACCGCCTTATTCTCTATAACACACGTGGTCAAACTAATGTAGACTATCAGAAAATCGCCAATGAAATTGATGTAGAATATGAAATATATCGCGTTCCCATGAAGTACGCACATCTTTTTCAAGGTATGCGGGGGAATGAGGTATACAGGTTAGGTATTCGATTTAATTTTTGTGATGGTACATTTACCAATTGGTTTCACATTCCTGGCAGGGAGATGGAAAGTTGGGAAGGTGAGATTGTACCAGCTAACGGGGAGATAGATAATTGTAAGATGTGTGATAAGCCACTATGGGAAGTAAAGAATACGGCTTATAGAACAAATCTTTTTTGTGATGATGTTATCTCTGCTACTTTGGCTGGTGACGCTTCTAATTTTGAATGGATAGGGGGGGATAAAAAGTTTGTTGAACAGCCGACAGATAACTTAGGAAATGTAACAGAAGACGATGCGGATACGGATAGGTTAAACCGCGATATAGGGAATAAGGACTATGCGGATTGTATATGTAATTATTCTAAGTCTATGTTACAAATGGTACTTTCGTACTTTGTTGTGAATCAAGGCGACGGTATGTTCTCTAGTGATGAAGATGATATCGAATTTTATTTGGCAATGGGTATCATTCGCCAATTATATAATGATATATGTTTATATTGTGTTGACGGAGGAGACGACCCTACAGGAGAGGGACTTGGGGATGATCCAAATGAAGGGGGCAGTATTGAACCTGTCCCCCCTGATTCTGTTAGATGTGGTGACCAGTGCTCGTCAAATAGTGATTGCCCAGATGGTTGTATTTGCCAATGGGAAAATCCTGTAGATTATAATGGTATTTGTGTTGAAGATGTTTTTGGCACAACTTCTAATCTTGGTACGCCTAATATTGATACTACCGATACCCATGAGGCACAAGCATCAATTCGGGCATCCGAACAATGCGCTGGTGGTAATTGCGGAGGAGCAAGTGGAGGATACACCGAATGTTTTGATTGTGAAGGTCCTAAAGATGCGACACAAATTGAGTTTGACCCTAATAAAATAGGGTCATCTATTTGCGCGAATCTTTCTAATTGGATGGTAAATAATACATCAAATAGGGAGGCCGGTGTTCAATATGTTCCAACGACAGTCCCTTGTACAGCACCCGGAAGAATACAAAGTTATAAGGGGATGCACGTGCAATGTCGTTCAGTGGCAGGTAGTTGCACCTCTGGTGCTGGTGGTTCGAACTGTGGGGGTGGTGCAAGTGGATGTGGTAATGGTGGCGGATGTTCGACACCGGCAGGTTTTGCATCCAACTCTTTTTCTGTTTCGCCTGTAATAGGGGCGTTTGATATACAGAATGAATTGTCGTTGGGCAAGTATATCGTTATGGAATTTTTCGCGGCTTGGTGTAGTCCGTGCTACGATTTTAAAAATTCGAACATATTAAACCAAGTTGTCGCCAATTATCCTAATGCATCCGTAGTTGCCCTGGAAGCTTCGACTGATGCGGGTGCTGCTGACATTTTAGGCGGCGGTATAGGTGTAGGCGATTTTACGAATGGGGTATTATATCCTGTCGTAGATATAGATGACCCTGATAATGTAATGGGGCAGTACGGGGTAACATCATTTCCATCTGTGGTTGTTGTTACGCCTGATGGCAACTATTATAACTTGGGCAATACATCATATAATAATATTGTTGAAATTTTAGATACGGGAATCAGCTTGAACGCAGCTTCTAAAGCGGGATGCGGCTCAGGCGGGTGTGGCTCAGGTGGTTCTGGCGGTTCAGAGCCTGCATCAAACAGTAAGTATGGAGGTTCGGCATCGGGGTCTTGTGGTTCTGGTGGAACTTCGTGCGCTGGTGGTGAATGTTCGGATGCGTCAGGTCGTACTTGTGGGTCACCGGTTGGTGATTCATCGTGTTCGTGGCAATGGCATTATGTGGAGAACGCCATTTATGTTGCTGAACAACCGCAAGGTATGGCATATACAATGTCCTCACAAGAGGGTAACGGTTGTGAGCCAGAGCTTATTTATGACGATGAGGGGTGCGAAGTCATTGATATAAAACCTGCTATCTACTCGAGAGGTAAGATGGGTTATTGGGAAAGTGATGAGACATACCCATTAACGAAAGATTGTTATGGGGGATATATATACGGTGATTTAGCTGGCAAACCAATTCGGGACCATAAGATGCCTAGTCGTACCCTAGAACCACATTGGGTCTCTTATTCGAAAGGAGTGCCTAATACATATGATCCGGGTGCGCATGAGTGGAATAAATCTTATGCTCAATTTATTGGTTTGAAATTTAGTAATATTAAATTACCTACAGACCTGCCTAAGCCATTATGTGCACATAATCCTTTTACTATTGGATATGTTAGACGAACGGATTCTAATAAATCGGTCGTTGGTTCCGGTATGTTAATAAGCACCTTTAAAGGGACTATTCATAATACTGAGTACGCAGTTCCTAAACTTGGTGTAAATTCTTTAGAATATTACGATAGATACATAGAGTATGGGGGAAGTGATAAGCATCGTGGCGGTCTAACATTAGACACAGCTTCTTATATATGGCATTCACCAGATACGGAATTTAATCGGCCTCCTATTATAGCTGATACTGCTTTAGTTGAGCTAGACATTTATGGTACTGGTTTTCGTCATGGGACGGTGGCTGAAGGGGAAGACCCTGGTTCACCATTTGTAGAAAAGAAGAACGCCAGAGGGGCAAGACAGGCTGTAAACTTAAATAAAGGTGTTCTGCCTATTGGATATGAAGATATAGGCACGGGGGGGAAAGTAGGTAAATATCATTGCTTAAAAGCCTCTTCTTATGCTCCTGAGGACTCAATTGTGAATAAAGGTGATGAGTTTACATATCCTCTTCTTAATTTAAAACGTGAGTCTAGCGTCTATTTAGAGTTTGAGGGTGATAAACAGAGATTGCAGTTTCCTATTGATGCGGATGCTGGAGTATATAACGGTCGGGTTGCGTTACCTGTAGATGGTACATCTGACGGTTCATTCCTCGGCGACACACTATCTCATGATTGTCCTATACAACACGCTGGTTCGCATTACGTAACCTTAATACGGGCACTTCCTTCTCAATATGGTAGTGTAGTAAATGAGGTTTATATTCCTATTGGCCTCGAGGGCAGTGATAAAGATTTAGAATCCGGAACAATTTCCGGTTTAGTTGGTGATTCGTATATTTATTATCACACCATTAAGAGGACCTCGTATATATCGGACCATATGGGGGATGATATATCTGCTCCTAAAGTTACAGGGGGTGTTACTAACTTACCAATCATAGGTAATCTTTTAAAGGCTATTTTGAATACAATCGGTCTTGAAGAATGTGGGACAGTTCCATTAACAAGGGATGCAGGAGATAAGAGAAACGTAGATTATGCGTTACGTGGCCCAGGCGGTATGCAGGATTGTTGGGCTGGCCCTGGCACACCTCTTCCTGGACGCACCACGGATTCCCAATACTACCCTTCTGTTCAAAGTACCCTTGTCACTTACTTCACTGAGAGTGATGTCAATATTCACTATCGACAAACCGGTGATAAAAACGAGGGCAGCGTCTTTTATCCTAAGCTTAAAGGGATGGCTTTTGACCCGGCGTTTCCAGCCGGTACACCATTTGATTCAACCTATATGGGTAGGTTTTATGCTAGTATGTCCGAGCCGCCTAGATATAAAATGATATTAAGGGTTATCCTAAATATTATATGGACGTATGTAATTGGTATTTGGATTATAATTGCGGGTCTTAACACACTTGGTTCAGGCGGCGGTATTCCTGGCACTATTGCAGCAGCAATAGCTGGTGGTCTTCTTATTGCAATAGGTGTAGCATGGATTATTGCGTGGGCAAACAGTAATAGGGATAATAAGATGATTGACTCTATCTTGGGGATAAAAGACTGTTATCCTGATATTCACCCAGATAGGCAAAGGGATGGTCGTGTGAAGGGCTTTGAAGATAACTTCTACGCATATAACTACGACTATAGCTTAACAAATTATATCAGTGAATCATTAGGCTTGCCTGACCCGTATAATACATGCCCATGTTTGGCTGAACCAACGAATAAAATAATATATTCTAATAAACAGAATATAACATCTCATATTGATGCTTACCGAAATTATAAAGTGAACAACTATTTGGATATTCCTGGGTATGCCGGTCCTATACAGAATATGTTTTCTCGGGGAAATCGTCTTTACGCTCATACCACAGATACCATTTGGAATTTGTATGCTGGTCAAGAAGAATTAAAACTTAATGACGCCAGTACTATTTATCTGGGTACTGGAAGTTATTTGCGAAATGCTGCTGATATATACGGGGGTCCTGAAGAAGGACATGGTGGTACTAGGGACCCGAATGCGAGTATTAATTCACGGATTGGGTATGTGTTTATAGACCGGGAATCTAGAACCATTAATATTTTTAATAACGGTGGATTAGATGAAATCACTAGATATGGAATGCGTAATTGGTTTCGAGAGAATTTCCATCTTAAACTTATAGAGCAGTTCCCAGATTATGCCAATGTTGATGAAAAGTCAAAAGGCGGAATAGGATATAATATAGGATATGACCATAGGCATAATAGAATTATAGTTACAAAAATTGATTACAAAGCTAAAGAGCCTCATAAATTAGAATTATTTGAGGGACAAGTATTTAAAGTTATTTCGACAGGAGACATTGTTACTGTCTTTGATGAAGAATATTTTGATAATGAGTCTGTGACATTAAGTTATGATTACGTAAAACAACAGTGGGTTAGTTTCCATAGCTACTCGCCTCAGGTATATTTGTGGGACCGGAACTTTTTGATGGCAGTAAATGACGAAGAGTTCTGGCGTCATAACAGCAATCCGAAAGAGCATCAGGTATTTTATGACAAATACTATCCTATGAGCGTAGATTTCATTATTGCGCAAAATAGCCGAGTTGCTTTTGAAATTAAATCGCAAGAAATAGAAACGGAAGCGTCCTCATATGTTGGTAATAATAAGCAATATAATCGAAATGTAACGTTTAATAGGTTCTGGCTTTATGATACATATCAGTCAACGGGGTTAATGGAAATGCACACAAACATGCAGAACAATCTGTCTGATATTGAGGAGAATCCGTCTGTGGCTTATGTCGATAAGCAATCTGGTTTTTGGCGATTAAACAGTTATGTTAATAAACTCACGTCTGATGACGACGTCATTTTCCTGGGTAACGGTTGGAAATCTAAGCCTAACCCTGCAAGTCATAAATCATATAATGACGGTGTATTTTTCGATAAGTACTTTACACAAAGATTTATATTTGATAACTTTGCGAACAGAACTCATGAGTTGAGTTTGAAATATATCAATACGTTAACTAATTTAAAGGTTGAGTAATGGCAAAGGTTGTAAAAAAAGAGTGTTCGTCTTGTAAGGCTAAAATCAAAAAGCTTACGAATATTGTAAATAATTCTAATATTATTAAAAGTAATGGCAAAACAGGAAACACGTAAAACATATTATCCTTATCAAGCGTTTTTAGGGGTGGACCCTAATACGTTAATGATGTTGTCGCAGATTGCGAAGCAGCAATCGGACAAAGAGTACGGCTCATATACTGTTGACCCAGGGCAGCAATCGGCGTCTACTATTCCTAGACAGACCGTACAAAAGTTATTTTCCGGATTATCTGGTCCTTTAGGATTTGCGTCTTCTATGGCTATTCCTGCTATATTAAATAATATGGAGCAAAGGAGTGCTGCTGATACGCGTGATTTTGAGCAAATGCAATCGTACCGGAAATTAGCATCTGTTGACCCGTCATATATGGCTTTAGGGGGAATACCCGGCCCTGTTCCTGTTCAAGCAGAAAAGGGGGAAGTTATTGTGCTTCCAGATGGAACTTCTATGTCTGTAAATGCTAAAGAAAAACATAATAAACAAGAACGCAACGAAATAACTGATATTATTCCTCCGGATTCGTTTATATTATCGAATGATAAGCGGATGGCTATTACACGCAAACAGGCTGAAACAATGGTAATTGGTTCGACCCCTGCTATATATAATGAAGATGGGACAGGTGCGTCTCCGAAGGATATTAAACTATCTGATATATTCAGGAAAGGGCAATCCAAAGCGACTCCTGCTGAATTAATGATGAATTTAGAAAAGAAATACTCGCGTTCTGATAGGGAGCAAGATGTTTATGCTGAAGCGACTAAAGAAGAAAACACCCTTGCGAGATCTTTGTACACGGAGGCGATAATTGCGCTTAACATGTTGAAAAAAAATGAAGTTATATCTAATGGCAGTGTACCTAAAGCACAATTTGGGGCAAATTATGCAGAATTGCTTAAACAATATCAAGATGCGCAGCGTCGTTATTCGGATGCTCAAGTACAGGCGTTAGATGTGAATCAACAAGGTTATGAATCGTATTTTCGTAAAGCGAATATGGCGAATGCTTTATCTACTGGAGCCGGAATTTTATTTACTGGTGCTCAAGATTCATATGTGCCGTCTCCACAATTAAATACCCATAGTTTTAGTGAATTCAAAGGATTGAGTCAATCGCAATTAGATTCACAATTGAACAAGATCGGGAGGAATACCCGAAATGTTGCGAATGCGTTAGAGGCAAGCGGTGCCACTCCGTCACAAACTGCTGGTACGCTTGCTGCTACTACGGCGAATATTGCAGAGGCGCAGTCTAATATGATGTTCCGAAATAATGCAATGAATGCTGAATTGCTTCGTAGATATTATGAAACACGTCGACGGACTCGCGACCAACAGTCTTTATATGATACTGCGGCTGACAAAGAGACGAGGGCAGGAGCAAACCGAAAACTTGGGGCAATAGGCAACCTTATATCTAGTGGTATAAATACCTACGCTCAGACGGAAGCACAAAAAGCCAAAATACTTGGTGATATTGAATTAGCTAAAAGAACCGCGATCGCCAAAGGTGATATTAATGCGGCTGTTGCTGCCATGCAACTTGCAAGTTTACAAGAATCAATGAATCAAAATACTCCTGTTACACAGCAGGTACAAAAACATCGCCCTATATTCGTGCCGTCGGTAACTAATTTTAATTTAGGCCCTTTACCCCCTATTGACCAATACACTTTGCCAAAAGGAGTGGGCAAGTCGGGTACATTCTGTCCTCCTGGTTTTGCACAAAATCCGGTTACTGGAGAATGTGAAAAGATTAAAAGGGAAACAACCGTAGAATAATGTCACAGATTTTTCCGTCCACACCTCAACCGTACCGGGCTCCGCAAGTACAGGGTCCGGATTCGCGTTTATTGGTAAATCCTATGGCCAAGACAGGGCTTGATGAGATTCTGAAATATCAACTTGGTTTGATGCGGGAGAAAAATCGTCATGACCTTGCTATGCAGAGGTCTATGATGGATATGGTCACCAAGTTTCGTCCTGGTGGCACCAGGGGAAATAAGGTTATGGGTTGGCATAATCCTCGTCAAAAAAGGATATTAGAAGAGGCGGATAATTCTATGTATTCTGCCATGGAACAATTAGGTGCCATTGAGAATCCCACCACCCAAGATATCTTAAAATTTCAAAGACAAATTGGGGAATCGACGACACGGGCATTAGACCAAGTAGCGTATGAGCAATCGCTTCATATGAAGTATCTTGATAAATATAATAAGAACAAGTCGGATTATCATGCTGGTGCATATAACGCGGCATTAGAGGAATATTACAATTGGGACGGTGAAGAGCCTTTCGATGTTCGTACTCTGGACCCGTCTGCATATATGGCTAGTAATCCTTATGATGTTGCAGATGATTTTATGGAGCGTCTTAAGAAATATGCCCCAGAGGATATAGAGGTTGACCCGAGTACGGGACTTAGATATGTCAAAAGACATGCGGAGGGATATAAGGATGGTTTGCGTGAAGAAATTCGCAGGAAGTCGGGACAATCTTTGGGGTGGGATTACGACTCAATGAGTCCAGAAGAAAAACAAGCGATAATGGATCAATACCCAGATCGCGATTCTTATATAAATGGTATGATTGAAAGTGTGGTAAATACCATATCCCCGTCAGATGAATTTTCAGATATATCAGAAGTAAAAACTGCACCGAGAACACCTGGTTCTACACAAGACTCTAAATACACTAAGAGTCATGCTGCAAAAATTGAGACCATTATAGCCGCAGGTGCTGATTTAGGAATTGAGATAAGCGAAGACGAAGCTCTTTTAATGTGGGAAGAAATCCTACGTATGGGTAAAGAGGATAGATATAAAACTAAAACTCTTAAAGAATTAATCAAGATTGTCTCTGGCAAACAATCCCGAGCGACAAACCCTAAGTCAGCGGCAGGGTCATCTCCAAACTCTGTCGCTAACGAAAAACAATTGGAGAACGAACTTAGGGTTGCGAGAGAAATTGAATCTTCTTCAAATACATATTCGAAATCATATCTTCAAGCTGTTAATGAGACGATTGACGTTGGGCCTATTGAGTTAGAGGGAGGCACGGTTGATTATAATTACGGAATTAATCCGATTGAGTTTATTAAGATCCCGTTTGCATGGGATGAGAAACTACGTCGTCCTATTTCAGATCGGGACAAGGATATGGTTAGATTATTTTTTAACATGACTCCTTTTTCACGAGATAAAGTTGTCCGACTTACGGATGAAAACATCAACACTTTTATTCAGTATATGGAGGACCCGGATTTAGCTAGAACAGCGGCGAGGTCTATTTATGCTGGTTATTTAGAGAAGATGGATGACATGAATATTAAGGGGGATAAGAACAGGGTGCTTGCATTATTTAATTGGTATGCCGGTGACGAAAAACTTGTTAAAGAACATTTGCGTACCGATAAAGAAGACCCTGAATGGGTAAAACAAATGAGCGATCAATCTTATAACCTTGACTTTCTTACTAATTTTTATGATAACACCATTCGTAATAAACTAGGAATGGTTGAAAGTGGTGGTAAATATGACGCAGTTTATTCTGGTTCTGAGTGGTCTTCCGCTATTGGTAAATATCAAGTGTTAGCATATACCAGATGGCGGGAGCTTGTGAATGTAATGGCGGGTGTTCCCGGTCTTACAGATTACGACGCTGACCCGGCTACCATTGCGAAACTTAAGAAAAATCCGTGGATTAAAAGCAAATTGTCTGGTTCAGGTAATATCAAAATGCCAGACGGGAGAACATACAATAAGTCTAAGGTTCTTAATATCATGGCTTATTTCTTGGAGAACCCTGAGATTCAAGAGCGTCATTATAAAGAATACCTTGAAAAACCGGCATTTCGTTTTGTAGATAAGATGAAAGATAAATATCCGGATACAAAATATAATGACGACCAGTTATTTTATATTTTCCATCATCACGGTGGGTGTGCTGAACAATTTATTCAAAAAGGTACAACTTGCCGGGAATTACTTGATTTAAATACAAATGCTCACTCTGAACTATTGCGGGCATTGAAAAAGTTAGGATAATGAAAGATATATTAGTTGAAGATTTTCTGAAGCTATATGGGTCCGAGGAAACAACAAATCCTGTTGAGGAATCGGATAATAATACAAATATAGAATCAGCCGACGGGGAATCGGTACCTGCTGTTCCGAATAACGTGCCAGTTTCGAATGTCGAGACTGAGCCTACTGTTCCTATAGAAGAACAGCAGCCTGTTTCGGATACTATCCCGGAGACGGTTCCCGGTATTAAGGAGCCAGACCCAAAGCAAACTAGGGCTATATACGATAAGATATACGGCGAGGAAGCTACTGATGAGGGATTTGCGCAATTTAATCAAGACCTTAGGAAGGTGTCCAAGGCGTATGGTTTATATGAGAAGGCTACGGAGGCAGGGGCATTTTCTGGTTCATTAGAGGCATTTTGGAAATGGACACAGGGGCAAGATACATTGTCTGACTATGACAAAATAACATTTACTTATGAGAATCCAGAAATAAGTGTTGAGGAAGCAGATATTTTAGCTAGGGACCGGGCTCGTCGTGATTTAGATATTAGCACACGTATTAATGAGAAACAAAAAGATTTAGACAATCAAAGGATAGAACAACAAAATAAAATGGTCGGCGCAGTTTATGCAGACTACGCCAGATTGAAAGAACAATATAAAGGATTACGACTAACTGCTATTAACGCAGCGCTAGTTTACGACCCTGCTAGCCTTCAGGATAATGCTGGGGCTATAGAAGACATTACCCCGGAAGTTCTTACGAAATTGAAAAGTGGAACGCAATACGAGACTTCTATGCGTGTTGCTAAAACCGCGTCTAAGTGGACGGGGGTAAATATGTTTATTGGCGCTATGCGTGCGGGTATTACTGGAATGCTAAAGGGGAAAGGAAGCTGGTTTGAAGGGCAACAAGCATTTAAAAGGGCGAAAGACGCTAGTAAGGCGTTGCCTGAAGTTATTGAGGGTGATGCGAAGCAAGCCGCTCTTGTTGATTACCTAAACTTAGCAAGTGAACGCGCCAATGTTTTAACAAAAAAGATAACCGATTTGTATCCGGATGCCGAGGAAAGACTTACTTGGTTAGAAGAGTTTACGAAAAAGGCGGAAGAGCAAAGTTTGACCGAGGAAGATATACAAGAATATAATGAGGGTGGATATAATGCATGGTTTACAAGATATCGAAATGACCCTGTTGTAGATAAATATTATAGACTTAAAGAAAATTACGATAAATACAGAGGCGAATTAGAGTCTCTGGGTGACAAATATCCGCTACGGCAAAAAATACTGAATTTGAAAATGTCGGATCAGCTTACTTATGATGCTTGGTACAGGGATTTACCGGGGTATCAGAAAACGCTTGTAAATGTCGTGGAAAAGCTGTCATTATTTTTTGAGAAGCCTGTCGAGATGGTTATGGATGCTCCGTTCGTCCTTAGTTCTATATTCGGATTTGGGGAGAGTCAATTATCGATGATGGCACAAATGGACGACTTGAGCACTGTTGACCCTGTACCTAGTAATGCCAAGCGTGACATTTATGAAAATGTAGGATATTTCAAACGCGACGGTAGGGAATATCAAGTTGTTGTGGATGACGAAGGTGAGGTATCAAATGTTCGGGATTCTGAGGGATATCCCGTTCACTTCCTTCTTCCTGGCCAATATGAGTCGTTTGTGGCCGATTTTAAAAAATCTGGTACTCCTGTAAAAGAACAGTTTAATGGGGGTGCATTCGCGTCTGTTTTAGGGACTATAGGTACGGATTTTTTTATTACCATTGGTATGATGAGGCTTCCTATTGCCGACAGGATTTTAAAAGTTAATTCTATTGTAAATTCGGAAAGGATGCTTTCGGCTATCATTCCGACATTACAATATGCCCCTCAGATGTCTATCGATGCTGTGAAAATGGGAATGAACCCGCAAGCAGCATCCATTTATGGGACATGGGGCGCTATGACAGAAGGTTTGAGCGAAGCTGTCAATCCTTTTGAAGCTAGATTTGCTAGAGGTATGAAGCTTAACAAAGCGGGAGTAGCGCGTGTTATGAATTTAGACATTCCGAATTGGCAAAAAGGTATAATGGGCTTCAAGTATGCTTTAGGGCAAACGGCATTAGAAATGGGTGAAGAATACCTAGCGAACGGACTTAATAGTGTAACTAATAAGGTTGCATACGAGAATTTCGGTGTTCTTCCTTTAAAAGACCATGCTGGATGGGAAAATTTTAAAAAAGAAATAAGACCTACGTTTTGGTTGACCTTAGGGTTGATGGGTCCAGTATCTGTATATCATTCTATAAAAAACTGGAGTTTTGCTGAAACGGACGATGCCTATCATTATTATACTTTTAATGCTGTGCAAGACCCCAAAAGGTTTATAAAAATTTCTGAACAGATTAGAAATGAATTGGGTAAAAACAACATTGTACAGCGTAAAGCCCCTGCTGGGGAAGAAAGAGCAACTGTTGCTGAATTAAGCGATATCATTACTAAGGAGCAAGAAATAATCACAGAGCTTAATTCTGAACTTCGTGTTTTATTAGATGACACCGAGATTTCTGAAAATGATAAAACTCGCGTTACATCAATGGGGCATACTATTAAAAACAATGAGCGTCTTATTGCAGAATTGCCAGAAGGGCCTATTCGCACTCTTTTAGAAGCGACTCTTGCCCCTATAAAACAACGATATAATAATCTAATAGAAGAACTGTTAAAAAATAAAGGGAAAAAGACTGAAGAGAGAACATACACCCCTCCTGAGGAGGATGAAACGATAGAAGTTAATACGTTTGAAGATCAGCCTTTTTTTGATTTTGATGAAGTCAAAGATGAGTTGGACCTTGTTGAAACGATTAAAACCGAAGCAGGTGAGGACGTCAATATATTTCTGGACAAATTCGGAAATGAGTATTATGGGATTCCGTATGATGGTAAAACTGTCATTGTTGATGCTGAAAAATATACACAATGGCAAGAAGCAGACCAAGAAACATCTGAACGCCTTAATAGTACAACAGACGCATCTGAAATTGATGATATAAGGGAAAAAGGTAATGAAAAGAAAAGGATGATCATTGGTGATATGACATCTGATGAAATTGCTGACATTAATGAGCGCAATTCGTTCGTTGTAGGTAATGAAGTAACTTTTGATAATGGTGAAAAGGCCACTGTATTAGAAGTCCATAAGAGAGGAAAAGGTATTTCCAAGGTTGTGCTTGACACGGAGAAAGGTCGCGTCACGTTAAATAATGCGAAGCAAGTACGCGCTGCTAATGCTAAACTGCGTAAATATGCGCCTACTAATACAAGGGGTATTAACAGTAATGGATTAAGTGATAGTATTTCTGATAATGTTGGAAAGATGAATCGCATTGTGCGCGATGACGCTGTTTCTAATGACAGAAAAAATAATATTGCCCGTCACGTTGCACGTAAACTTAAAGAAAGAGATTTTGATTCTACGGTTCGCAAGGCGAGGTCTTTGCAGAGTAATGGCATAATAAAAAACAGCGGGTCAATTGGTTCGACCGCAGTTGTTTTGGGATCAGACGGTGTTTACTATGGGCATACGACAGATGGGTGGCGGCCTATTGAAAGTTCTGGCCCCGGCGGGTCAATAGTATATGGTAATAAAGACACAAGGGTATCACAAATTCTAAATAAGGAATTAAACTACAATCCAGATTCAGACGCGATTGTATCTAATGATTTTTTGGCTCTTAGTCACTACGTTGGTTTAGAGGAGATTCAAGATGTTACGCCTTTACAAGATGTCGATGATTCTGCTATTGGTGAATATATATCATTTGGCGACTTGGTTCATGAGCAAGACGGTTATAAATTATATAGGCTTGACAGCGGAACTACTTATTTAGTTGACCCTGATGGAAATCTTGTTCCGACAGACAAGGCGGAGGAGATTTTGGATAGTTTTGGTCAGACTTTCCTGCCGGATGAAGTAACAAACATTATGTCCGAGGCTATGGGAGAGCAGAATGACAGTGACCAAATTGATAGGGAATTACAAGAAATTCTTGGCGAAGATTCTCCGGGTCCATGGACATTTAATGCTTCACATACAGATACGAGTATTCTTCCTGACTCTAAAGTGGGTAAGAATTTAAAACAACAGATTAAAAATGTGATAAAGGCATTTACGAATGTAATGCCTGACATTACAATTAAGGTTTATACCAATAGGTCTTGGAAAAGGAGGGATGCTGCTTATTTTGATAAGAAAAACAATACGATACATATTAACGTAGACGTGGCTCAAGAGGGTGTTTTTGCGCATGAAGTGATACATCCTATTCTTTTAAGTATGCTTCACAATAGTCCTGACCTGTATTTCAAAATGGAGGAGGATATTTATGATGCTTTTTTGAGTGCCAAGATTCCTTCGTTAGAAGAATTTATGTCACATTACGCTAACAAAAATAAAAAAACGCAGCGTCATGAAGCATTAACAGAATTTTTAAAACAGGTTGTAACAGGGGAACTTAAGTTAGAAGGTGAAGAAGCAAAAGGTCTTAACAGGGCAATCCGTAAGATTATAGATGCGTTTGTAAAATTATTCGGCAAGGCATTTACTAAAGTGTTTAATATCGATGATTTAGAGAGTTCTCGTGATGTTGTTATAACGGCAAATCTCATCAGGGATGTTTTAGACGGTGCTGTTATACTGGATGCAAATTTTCGTGTTAATACACAAGACGAAGAACACACCACTCCTGTTTCCGATATCGTAGATGATGAACCTCCTATGCGGGGGCCAGAACCTCCTGTTAGTGAACCAATTCCTCCCGCAGAACCTAAGTTGCAAAAATCCCGTCCACAGGGTGTTTTATCTGAAGGGTTACGTAGTGACCTGATGGATGCCTTGCACAAAGCGTTTCCGGATGTCACAATTACAATATACGATGATATAACAACAGTTCCCGGTGGGACGGAAATAAAAAATGCTAATGGCGACGTGCTAGGCTTCACTCTTGGGAAGCAAATTTACCTTAACGGGGAGTTTCTAAATGAAAATACAGCCATACACGAATATGGTCACGTCATGCTGTCTATGGTTAGACTATCACGCCCTGAATTATGGAGAGCTATAAAAAAGGCGATAGCTGTTACTAATTATTATACGCAAGCAAAAAAAGACTACTCTGAGTTAGCAAATGAAGACGATATTTATGAAGAGGCTTTTGTTACATTGCTAGGCGATTACGGGGCGGGTAATTGGGAGACTATATTAAAACAGGCAGGGCAAGATCACACGTTACTTGGGCGTATTAAGGCGTTCATACAGGAAATCATGGGTATTATTGCACGCGGATTTGGCATTACAGACTACAATGCTGAAGTCATAGCATCAATGACCTTAAGAGAGATGTTAGGTGGTCGTAAAGCATTTTCTGTTAGTTTGAGGGAATTTTTCGGAAAGGTTGATACAAAACATCTCGAAGAGGCAGAGAAGATATTAGATAGAGGGTTCAGTCTGACATCTGACGTTGGTACTGTAGTAGAAATGGCACAAATCAATGATGCTACGAAATCCCGGAAAGAATTTATGCGTGCTCCTAACGGAAAGAAAACTAAATTATCGGAGCACGAATGGTTATTTACCCGAACAGACGAATATGCATTGCGACACGGCGAGTTCGATAACAAAGAATGGCCAAAAGGGGTAGTAGATAAGAATGGTGAACCGACGTTACAGCCTGTCAGACATCCAGTAAAGCTGGCTAAGATTAAAAATGAAAAATTGTTCAAATGGTTACGCGCTAACCTTAACATTGAAGGTGTACCGACATTAGAAGTTCATAAAAAACTGATTGACGCCGGATTTGATAGTTTTGAATTCGAAGACAGCCAAATTCCGTTTATTATTCATTTAGCTAACCTGTTTTACCCAGATGGGGGAGAAACCGACACGAGAGTATACCCCGAGTTCAATATGGATGATTTTGAAAAAACGACTGGGGGAAAACTGATACATATTGAAAGCGTGGATGATCTGCTTAAGTATGAGAAATACTACGGGAAGAACAGGCTATGTACTTTTAATAACCCTAAAGGTCGTATGTCGAATTACGACATATGGGTGTTTGTAAAAGACGGGATGGAAAATATGACCCCTAAAGATAATCCATCCCGGTACGACGAGTATTCTACATCTTTGTTGATGATACAGAGGGCAAAAGACCATTGGAGCGGCGATGACTATATAATAAGTAGGTATAACCACGCTGTTGATAAACCAAATTATTTATATGATGGTGCAACATTTGATAGTTTTTATCCCGGTCTTGGCAAATATCTCGGACAAAGAAGAAAGAAAAAAACCCGCTCGTCAGGTGATAATAATTATAGAATTCATAATGGAAAAATCTATAAATTTGAAGGTGAAGTCGACGGCAACAGTATTTTTTACAACAAAAGAGGAATCCTCTATAATAACTTACCACACCAAATAAACCCCGACTATCAGACATATCTCGGCGATGGATATGTCCATGATAATAGAGAAAAATCTATATATCATGTTATAGGAGGTGTACTACTCCAAGGTCCTGGATTGAAAAAAGATGCATCAGGACGTGGGTGGGAAACAACAGATGGTCAAAAATATATACCATCTGAAATTCTTGTTTCAAATATTGAAATAAGCAATCACATAATCGAAGTAACCGAAGCAAGATTGCCTAATCTTAAGGAGGCGCATACTCTATCAGCCGGAATAGCGTATTTACCAAATTTGGTAAACGTAGTAGCTAATGGGATATTGACTATTGATGAGGCCGTGTTACACCCATCGTGGTATGACGGAACAGCTTCCATCGCGGGTTCTATAACAATACGAGGGGCAAATAACATTCGTGTTAGAGAAATTTTCGGAAACGTTTCGGTCTATAACTACTCTACTCTCAATGCTGGAACCATTGGGGGAACTGCGATAAGCAATGATAAATCTACTATCACTGCCGAATCCATTGAGGGAAGGGCGACAAGCTATGAGGAATCTACTATCACTGCCGAATCCATTGGGGGAGATGCGACAAGCCGTGGTGAATCTACTCTCAATGCTGGAACCATTGGGAGAAATGCGACAAGCAGCGATAAATCTACTCTCAATGCTGGAACCATTGAGGGATTTGCGATAAGTTATGGTGAATCTACTCTCACTGCCGAATCCATTGGGGGAGATGCGACAAGCCATGGTGAATCTACTCTCAATGCTGGAACCATTGAGAGATTTGCGATAAGCGAGGGTGAATCTACTATCAATGCTGGAACCATTGGGAGAGGTGCGACAAGCAATGATAAATCTACTATCACTGCCGAATCCATTGGGAGAACTGCGATAAGCCATGGTGAATCTACTCTCAATGCCGAATCCATTGGGGAAAATGCGATAAGCGAGGGTGAATCTACTCTCAATGCTGGAACCATTGGGGGAGATGCGACAAGTTATTATAAATCTACTCTCACTGCTGGAACCATTGGGGGAGATGCGATAAGCTCCGCTGCATCTACTCTCACTGCCGAATCCATTGGGAGAAATGCGATAAGCACCGTTGAATCTACTCTCACTGCCGAATCCATTGGGGGAAATGCGACAAGTTATGCTGCATCTACTCTCAATGCTGGAACCATTGGGAAATTTGCGTCAAGCACCGATAAATCTACTCTCAATGCTGTAACCGTTGGGGACAGTGCGTATAGCAATGGTGAATCTACTCTCAATGCCGAATCCATTGTGGGAAGTGCGCATAGCAATGATAAATCTACTCTCACTGCCGAATCCATTGGGGAAAATGCGTATAGCAGCGATAAATCTACTCTCAATGCTGGAACCATTGGGGGATTTGCGATAAGCGAGGGTGAATCTACTCTCACTGCTGGAACCATTGAGGGATTTGCGGATAGCCGTGATAAATCTACTATCACTGCCGAATCCATTGAGGGAGATGCGACAAGCAGTAATGAATCTACTCTCACCGCCGAAACCATTGGGGGAAATACGAGAAGCTATGGTCAATCTACGCTCACTGCTGAAACCATTGAGGGAGATGCGACAAGCAGTAATGAATCTACGCTTACTGCTAAAAGAGTTGAAGAAAACGTAACAGACAGTAGTCAATCCATCATTACAGATGACATGATTGAGGACGAATTATCGTATGATAGCCTTACTCCTGATGGCATTGAAGTAATAAACCATATTGAAAAAATGTTTCAAAACGAAGAGAACCGTTTTGGCACATTCAATAACTTCCGCAATAGACTTTCGGAATTACAGGAGACACCGAATAAAGCAACTCCATATTTGAGCAACTATACTCGTGAACAGGCGGTAGAGCATATTATTAAAAACGGCGTCCCGGAAAAAGGGTTGCCTGATAAAATATACCCGTTAGAAGCTATTGCTGATAGTTATAAAAATGAGTTATCTTCTTTTGTAGGGGAACGGGGTTTACGGTGGAGGTATCCTGTATCCAGGTCTATTTATGACACCGCCGCTACTTTTTCGGACTCGGCTAATGATCGTAAAATATTTGTATATGCCCCAATAATTTTAAACACAGCTGAAATTGAAGAAAATGCATCTGTTCGTTTGGAAGATATTATAAATATAGATTCGTCTGTCGGATATATTCCTCATATTTTTGCTATTTATCCTTGGCTTCGACAAGTCACTGTATCGTTTGCGAATATTGAACATAGTGGTCATACTGTACCTCAGGCAACATTTACAGACGTCAGGGATTCTATATTATTTGACTATTATAATGAATATGAAACTGAGATACCAGATACATATACTGAAGAAGAATTACGCAATATAATAACAGATGCCTTTGTAAGCGAAGAGGGGTTTAGAAAATTCGAGGAAGTATTTGGTGGTATGGGTGTTTACTCTCCTCATTATTTGTTTGATAAAATGGATGAATTTGCGGAGGACACAGAAATAGTAATATCTAATCGTGTTCTACAATCCCCAATGTCACAGTCTACTCGTGAAGGGATTATTATGGATATAGTTATGCATGAAGTCCAACATCTTATTCAATTTTGGGAAGGATGGGACGGGGGGGGCTCTCCGGAAGCAATAGCACGTATTCTACAGGACGAACATACGCTTTTTAATTATAAGAATAGTCTAACTGTCTTATCTGACGTACTAACTGTTTTGCAAGAGGGGTATACGGGTAAAATAACAGTGCCTGGTATAAATAATAAAGAATACTATATAGAAATACCTGAAAACAAGCTTGATAGGTTTAACATAGTAATGCAATTGGGCCAAGTTAGCGATAATACATCGAATGCATATAAGTTATATAGTACAGAATGGGGTCGTAACTTTTTAAAGCAATTTCCTGAATTTTCCGGCAAATTAAGCGCGGAAACTAGTTCATTATACGGTATTAGTTATCAGCTATATAGGCATTTAGCTGGTGAAGTACAAGCTAACCAGGTTGGGGCTCTTTATTCACATATGATAAATACGGAACAGTATATTGATGATTTGGAGACCATTTCACAGAAACAGCATCCAATTATGTTTTTGGATACTTCAGAAGATTGGTTTGCTGATAATTATCAATTAGGTAGAACTTTTACAAAAGAAGAAATTTCAAAAGCTGCCCCGAAAATATATAAAGGGCCTTCACAGGTATTAGAAAGTGTAATTCAAGATATTGACGCTTTATGGGGACGCCTGTCGTCTGAATCTAATAAGGAAGGGAGTAAAAAACTATACGCTGTTTACCAAGATGTAACTAGTAAACGACCGGCTATCGTCACTGAAAAGATGTTAAACGCCTCTATGCGTGCTAACCGTATAGTTAATATGACCTTTGGTGCGGCACAAGCGGACCAATCGCGTATGTGGGATGACACAGAGGAGCTTCCTACAGAACTTTCTTCCTATGGTACCGCTGATAACAGGATGTTCTCTCCTGGTCTTGACTTCTCTTTAACTGGTGGGTACCGCACCCCGAAAAAATTCAAAGTCGTAAGTAGGGCAACTGGGAACAGTGTGTTGGCTGATAATGTAGGTAGCCCAAAAAAATTATCGACGATCATTCAAAATAGGGAGTACTTTCCAAATAACAGGATTTGGAATGCTGTACGTAGTAGGGCAGACCTACCCGTCCTTATGAATACTGATGTAGTTTTAGCTGATATTGAGGGGGCTGATGGGTTCTATTTTACGGGACTAGTCTCCACTGAATTAGGAAAACAGCCGCCCAGAGTTGTAGTAGATAGGAGCTTACCAAAGCAGGAGTTCAATGTAGTTCTTCAGCACGAGGTTATTCATGCTTATACCTACGGGGTAATTTCGTTGTATTCTACCAATAAATCTATACTATCTGAAAAGGAGCGCAAATTTGTAGAGGATATGCAGGCTATGTATGAAACGTACAATAAGTCTGGTGCTGATTATTATGGACTATCCAACCTACATGAGTTTGTATCCGAAGGTCTTACTAACAAGGAGTTTATGAGATTCCTTGATAGTAAAACGTGGTCTAACTATACGGATGGTCAAAAAGAAGTAACTGTTCCGATAACATATACTGGTTTAGATAAATTCCTAAATTCCATATTCAAGTTATTTGGGCTTGAATATAAACCTGCATACAAGAAAGAAGTTGCTACTGTTCGGGAATATAAGTACAAAGGGGTGCGTGGTAGTAATATCGTAGGGCAGTCATTTGTAGACTTTATATTGAATAAGTCTGGGAATGTATGGTACGACAGGTCTAAAGGGGAATATTACTTCTCACTAAAAGGGGATATAGACAGTGAACTTTCTTCCTACAAAATTCCGGACAACAGGGTTACATCTTTAGGGCTTAATCCGAATATAGTATCTGATCAATGGTTGTCTCGGTTAATTGATGACTTTGGTTGGTTGAATAACGTAAAACCTACGGATAAACATAATAAAAGGGAGGCTGTCCGTAATGCTGCAATTGAGTTATTTAAAGATGTTTATCAACAACATGTGTTAAATGATTACGACGAGCCTGAGTTGCCAACCGGTTTAAGCGGCAATGAAGATTTTCGACACAAATTTATAAAGTTAGTTAATAGGCTTACTTCAAATTTTATACAGTTACAAATAAATATCCTAAACGAATCTCCTGATATGTTAGATGATCAGTATGAGATGTTAGATATACTGCGCACCTTAGAGAATGCGAAAAGTTTTGCCATTTATTTAGAAAGTGGGAGTTCAGAACCTTCCCCTGGTGCAGAGAATAGCCTTGATTATAATCATATCATGGGTGAATATCGGCATCTTCAAATTGCTTCTCTTAATAGGTATTTGGAATATTATAATAACATATTAACGGCTGCTGAAGAGGATATTAATCAAGCAATATTTGGTCTACACCTTATTTCTCAAGTTGCCGCATATGATGTAATATTTGTAGGTAATAATATTAAAATAAACAAAAGAAGTCCTACATATACAAAACCTTTCGAAGAATTCAATGCTGAAGCGGCGAGACTTATTTATGATGAGGGACCAACTAACGAACCCTTAATAAAAAGATATGTAGAAAAGAAAATAGAAATAGCAAATAAAAAAATAGAGAGTTATTCGGCAACCGTATATCATAATACAGAAAATGGGGCATGGTATAAATTCACAAGTGTTGATGACTCGGAATATGTATCTGAACTTGGTACTGGAACCGGTTGGTGTACGGCAAGTAAAGATACAGCCAAGGATTATTTGCGAAGGGGTAATATAGCAATTTTTGTAAAACGTGGAAAACCTGTTATTCAACTGCATTACACAGATGATTCAATATTTGAGGCGGGTGGATTAGAACCCGGGCAACAATTAACTACAGAGGATAATGATGACCTTACAGAGTTTCTAACTCATGAGAACCATTCGGGCGCAGAAACGTATCGTTTAAAAAAGTGGATAGCCCGATTGAATAATGACAGTCAGGAACCTGTACCAAAGGATATTAGAGACAAGATAGTTGATACGTTTAGTTCTGACGAGAATCCATATATGCCTGTCGAAGATTTTTTTAAGAGGAGTTCTCAATTCAGAGATATGATATCAGAATATCATAATATTCCTCTGAATAAAATTAAGGCAGGTAGTGATCTGAGCGCGACTGAAAGTAACGAAGATGTTGAATTAGTTATAGGGGATATTGGCATTCGCAACCGCATTAAGGGGGGTTATTTACCCGTTCATCCTTCTCTAGGTAATGTAAAAAAGGTAATTGGGGTTGTTCATCTTAACAAAGAATATGATTTAAGCAATTTAGAATATGCTGAAGGGATACACTTGATACGGGACTCAGCTGACCAGACCTATCATTTACCGAAACTAAAGGAAATTGCTGGATATTTAGAGGCTTATAGTTGGGACAATAATCGTATTTATATAGACGCCCCTTCTTTAGAATTCATAGGGGACGTTCGTATCGGTTCAGCAATACAAAGCCAAAATATTTTCATGATTTTAGATGTCCCTTCTCTTAAGGAAATAGGACGTTTGGAACCATTACTCTTTGCACGGATAATAGCCCCATCATTAGAAAAAGTTCATAGAAAAATGAGTTTGCCTGGAAATGTCAGGCCAAGTGAAATAATAACAAACCTTAAGAGATCTGATATTGCGACGTCAAATTATCCTTCTGACCAACTATCAATAATACCTGTTAGCGAATATAATAAGAATGCGGAATTAGATGAATTGTCTTCTATACCTGGTGAAGATAATGAACGTGTAAATAAAGCATTGGCCAAGATTCGTGAGGAAACGGACCCGAATAAACGGGAGGCTATGCTTGAGGCTGCTAGTATTGCGTTTAATATTCCATACGATGACCTTGAGAGACGCGCCCGCGATTTTGCGTCAACAGATTCTGTACGACGTAAGATTAATAAAGCGTTGAATGCAGTCGCCCCTTATATGAACTCTTATCCGGGTGTCACTATCAACGCGGTGAAAAACAGCGTGATTAAAAAACTTAGGGAGGAAGGGGTTACGGAAGAACAATTCCCGGATAGCTCGGTCGAGGCTATGGTAACTGAAAGTGTATTGTCTCGTGAAAATGCACGTCCTGACGTCAGCGAAAAAGAGAAGAGATATCTCCGTAAGATTGCGGCTGAGGTTGGACCGGATAACAGCGTTATGGATGTAGTAGCCAAATATCGTAGTAGGTATCGTAGAAATTATAAAAGGGAGTTGCCATGGCAATATGTAAAAGAGTTATCTGAGGGAATGGACCCTTTTACAACACGTAAAAAAGTGAGTAAAACAGCTAAGCGTAAAGGTCTCGATGATATAACAAAACAAATTTTAGAAACCATTTCCGTTGAGGAGCGGACTGATGTGGAGCAAGCACGTCTTGTTGACCAGATTTGGGGGCAACTTCTTGAGACTACTGGAAATGACCCAATAGCTACTGCTAAGGCCGTATTAAATAGTTGGGAAAAAGTTAGAGACCCAGCTACGGCAAATTTATTGCTAGGTAAAGCATCTATGACCGCATTTTCATATGGAGAGATGGGATTGAAATATGAACTTGATGCTGCGCGTGTTCGTGCACTTAGTGCGCAAGGTCGGGCTTTACGTACCGGTAAGGGGATAGACGGTCTTAGTTATAGAATCGTTGATGATTTTTGGGACGACCTTGATAGAAAACTTGGGGAAGCATATGACTCTGAAATTAATGGTCGTAAGGTTAGAGATATTATCCAAGAACTATTAGGATTACAGTTTGAATTTGCACGAACACGCGCTGATATTGCGCGGACTGTTCGCGGTTTAATTGAATCACTTAGCGGTGGTTTGTCATCGGAATTAGCTCATGAACTATTTTTTAATATAAATGACTTACTTACTGTTGCCGAACAAGCTCTCCCATTGGCAGACATGCAAATGGTGGTAAGGGACAAGCTTCTGAGAGCGGCGAGGTCTTATCATTTAAGAGCAGGTAAAAAAGTAAAGGATAAGCCTGCCTACGACAAGATTTTAGATGCGTATGTTAGAAATCAAGGGGTATCTAAGATTGGTAGGGCGTCAGACATTAAAAAAGCGCTGGAATCCCTTATTACAGACCTTACAGGACCAGATTGGTTAGTAGCTGTAAATAATAGCATTCGTGTTGCAGGCACGCTTCTGGAGGCGTCGTCTCCTTCATATAAGGATAAGATGCTGGCTTTGGCATATGCTGAACACGTTCGTGACCAGTTGAACGGAATTACTCCGACTACTACTGCAATTGACAATATTGACCCTGCCTTAGAGATTGCTATTGTCGATGCATTGAACGAATTATATAGTGGGCGTATATTAACCACAAACGTATATGCTTATTTAATGGGTCGTGTTCCCGGCATTACCCCTTATAAGGCCAGATTAGTTGCCGACCATATGGCAGAAACGTATTATCCGACATTAGGGCCTTCGGAGAAAAAAATTATTAGGGATAGGATTGAAAAAATTGTGGGCAAGGGTAATTCGATATTAGGCGAACGTTTGTTCCGCAAATTTGCTAGCGGTGAAATAACCGAGCCTGCGTTTTCTGCTGTACTTGCTGACCACTTGGGTCTTCTTGTATTAGACCCTTCTGAAAGGGAGCAGTATGGAAAGCTTCTTACTGATATTATGACATCACGTAATGCTAAAGATTTATCTCAGGCATATACAAATTTAGCGTTATTCACGGATAGTCTTGCGGCTAAACACGGTATTGAATTTAGTAAAAGTATTAATGATGCTCTTGATAGAGTGATAGGTCATGGTTATAATGCGATGCTATCTGGTGTGCAGACTTGGCAGAGGGCCTTTCTTTCTGCGTGGATAGAGCAGTTAGGCAAGATGGCGTTAGATGTTTTTGGTGGGACGACAGGGCTTTTAGGTTTCGATTTGGTTTGGTCAAAGGTAGCTATACAGGCTATAAGGGAGTATATTAGCGGGGCTGGTCTCAGCGCAATTGAGCGCATTGTATATTCTGGGGATTTATTTTATAGGATCGTTGTAAACGACGAGCCTATGGAGTTTAAATTTGATAGAGACTGGGACATGCAGACCAATGCCCTTGACATAAAGAGGGCTAAAATGGCTCACAACTGGGGGGTGATGTTGGACTATATTAAGCAATTGATTACTGGTCATTTTGATAACCCGATGACGTTTATCAAGAAAATGAAAACGACCAGAATTCCAATTTTATCCAAAGAAATGTCCGGCAGTAAATTTGGTAAAGCCTCGGAAGTTCCTATGACTGTGTTTGATATGCTGATGTATCCGATACTGAAACCCCTTGTTTACGGAACTCGTATGATTAAGTGGACTGATGCTATGTTCATGTCGTTTACTGATTATGAAATCGGTGTAACAGAAATGCAACAGGCTGTTTTAGGTGGGGAATTAATTGAGAATGTAATTGCCGCCAGGAATTTAGCTAGGGCGGCGGACATTGCTGCGATTGATGCACAAGTTCGTGCCGAAGGGTTAACGGGTGTTAAAGCGGTCCGAAGAAAGAAAGAATTGTGGATGAGCACTCGTAATTCGGATAGTTTTAACAGAGCGGTCCACACCTTGGAAGTTGTATCTTTAGCTACCCATACTCACGGATTGATGGGTAAGGCGACCGTTGCCTTAGAAAATATGACCATGAGCAAGAGCGGCTCTGCATTTGGGAAATTGTTACGCATGGCGATGATGCAGGTAGTTCCGTTTGCAAAAGTTGTTGGTGGTGGTATGCGGCTTATGTTCCGCTCCACGCCTATTATCGGCAATGCTGGAATTTTATTATTCAAGGCCGCTACCGGTTCATATAGAACAAGGGGATTGCGTCCAGCGACCTATGGTAAGGTTTTAGAATATGACAGGGATACAAGGCGTCACGTGTGGCGTGAAATGACTCCTCTCGAGTCTAACCGCGACTGGAACAGGGCGTTAGTGGCTATGTTTTCTGTTGCTTTACTGATGTCGTATCTATTCGATTTTGATGACGACGACAAAGACGGTGTTATTCGTATGGTGCCCTCCGAAGACTCCCCTATTAGGATTACAGGTTTCGGAACTGGTTCATTCGGTAAAGATGCTAAAATTGATAAAGGTTATTCATCGACTTCTGTTCAGATGAAGTATAACGACAAGTGGCATACGCTTTTGGATTATTCCATTATACCATCATTAGCACCTGTTTGTATTTTAGCGGGGAGTGCTTACGACAGATACGCCCTAATTGCAGACCGATTTGATAAAGGATACCGGGTAGCTCTTGTTACCTATGACCAGGATGTCATTAGTGACAGATACTGGAATTATGACATAGCGGATATCACGGGTCAGTTAGCATATGCTTGGACGCATGTTGCTTTTGAAACATCTGTGGCCAAAGGTATTAGAAATATTACTGATTTTATTGGTGAAGTTATGGATAAACCTGGCACAACTTCGCAGATTAAAGATGAAAACGAATTAGCGCGTGCGAGAAATACTACATCCCGCATTCTTGGCAATATGACTTCACAGTATTTAAAGCCATCGTTATACAAACAGATATTAGCATATTATCGTCAAGAGCACATGGTGCCGCTTCCTGCTTTTTCGTCTGGCAATGTTGTGTCGGGTGTTATTGAGAATAACATGAGAACAGTAGTGGGTCTTAATTTATTTGCCAATTCTCTGTATGGTGATGGTAGGATGTTAAAAGACGAGTTTGGGGTTCCTATTATTCCCGAGCAAGACTTTTTTGTGGTAGGGGGAACGAAGAATGATTTTGCACTTCCTACAGACTGGGAGAAGCGTAGTTATGGGGAATACCTATTAAGACGCGCCGAACTTACCCCCTTTTATGAACATATATACGCAAATACGGATATAAACGCATTCACGAAATATTATCCACAAATGGATATTGAAGGGTCACTTGAGACAATCCCGGCGGATGTGGTGGACGAGATTTCGGATGTAGCTTCTATACGCATAGGTTATATGCTTATGGATAAAGAGCTACAAAAACAGCTAATGGCCTTAAACGCCACCGAACTCCTCGACTATTATGATAAGAAATTGAAAAAGAGAGCGGGCGATGAAGCAAAGGCTATTGTATTTCAAAAGTATCTTAATGCGATCGACCCTACGTTCCTAGAGGATGCTGAGGAAGGACCTATGGGCTTTAAAGCCATTAAAGCAGCCTTAGGCAATGCTGGGTTTGATATTCTTACAGAAGAGCAGGTAGAGGCTGGTGAAATAAGTCGTATAGCCTTCGCACCAGACGGCACTTTTCTGGTTGGTAAAAACGCACAAAAGTTTCTTAAAGAAAAGCACCCTGCCCTTTATCAGTGGGCTGTTGTTGACCGAAAGCCATTCCAAGATGCTATTGAGTTAGTTACAGACATGGACCTCCTTGACTGGGCAACGTGGAGTGACGAAGACAAAGAGAAAAGGAAGTCCATGCTGGAACATTATCGCAGGGCTAGTAATCACTAAGCCCCTCATCATTAATTGTAATTGAAAGTTCCGGAGGGGTGTTAACTACTGCAATTATCACCCCTGCTTGTTCTTTTGATAATGATACAAAACGTCCGTTTACTATTAAAGGAAACGGGATCATGTTACGTACATTATCATCCTCTATCCAGTTAGATGCGACCATCATATCTTGAACCATTTGGGTCATGTTATTAAAGTCAAATCTTCCTTTTGTAGCTCTGATGAAATGAAAACCTATATTATAAGGGGCACTGTGTGACATTAACAAGTGTTGGAAATCTCTACGCAGTGAATTATATATAGGTGTCATATCGTGTTTATACCGCAAGGATGCTTTTGAGGATATGATTCCAAACTTTGTTTTTTGTTTAGAATTCTTAGCACTCGGAACATTCCCTGGTACATATATATAATCATAATTGATATACGCCTTCATAATGCCATTCGTAACCCGCATCAAACGCATCTAATTCTATGCATTGCTTGAAAGAGTCTATTAACAAATGATATTCCGCTACGTTTGCAGTCAGTGTTTCAAACGAAATCTGTACAGGACAAACATTGCCGCTGGGGTCACACCCTATAATGTAGGTATCTTTAGTTTGTCCCTCTGCATCCCAATACATAGCCATTTGACGAAGGTATCCTAAATCGATAATATCATATTGGAATTTATTAAATGTTGCATTTCGCGATTTCTTAATGTCTATTATAATGTTATCCCCAGACGCGTCTGTATAACCTAATAGGTTGACACCATTTACGTTCCATGTAAGTTTCTTTTGATATTCATTACATTGTGCAAGTAATTGACTTGCGATGGGATGGTTGGCCGTCCTTGTAGCCATTGATTTTGCGATATCTGCAATTGTCTGGTCTACGACTTTGTTTTCCCCAAATTCCTCTTTTAACTCATCCAACCACTGTTTGTTTTTAGCAGTTCGTAGGTCTTTATCCGGAACGGGAAACATCTCTCGCGAATAAATATGAAGGTCGTGTGGGAGGTCTAATAAAAATGATTCGAAAAGAATTCCCATCTTATAATCGTCTGTAATTACAAAATCGTCTTTTGATAGTTTGTATTTTACAAAATCGCGGGGTGACGATGCGAATGCTTTTAGAGAAGAGGGGGACAAGTGATAGTCCCCGCTCTTCAATTGTTGCATTAATTCTATGAATGTTTTAGCCATCAGTTTTGTTTTTAATAGTTAAATGTTACTCTTCGGTAAACTCCTCGGTAAAGAGGGAATTTAATACATCTGCGTCCACTGAATAGTGTTCGGCCACAACTTCCCGGGTAATTTCTTTACCTTCACTAATTCTCTTTTTTATCTCACGATAAGTTTTTGAATTTTTAGTCAAGGTTGGTTTGTTTGGCCCTTCTTTTATTCGAGAAGCGTCATCATCTTCTTCTGCGACAATACCGAATGCGGAAGCAATTTGATATCGCTTTGTATAGGTAATGGCGCTACCCCAGTCTTGGGGATTGGCTCCGGAATACATGACAGGAGCGGTGCTTTCTATTTTTTCCCCTTCATCATTATAAATGATAAGATGTATCCCGTCTGCCGTTAGCAGTTGCGTGAAGTAAATTCCGTTCCGCAACAGAATCGGGGTAATCTTATTGATAATGTTTGGAAGAGTTGCGTATTTAAACGCTTTAGGGCCTTTCGATGTGGCGTAATTTACGTTACCGTCTAATTCGATAGTCGGGAACTCACTCCTCGCCTTCATCATTTGTTGGTACAACTTCATAAGATTTGTTTTTATGTGAATTTAATTTATCCATAACATATACAAAATCAACGGCTGCTTGATTTGTATCAAATACATACTTGCCGGGATAAAATCGTCCTCCTATAAAATAGGACTCTGATGTTTTCGACAGCCATATCCCTTCGATAATACCTTTATTAATACTCCATTCGGGGGTATATTTTAATACATCTACCCCGCGTCCGTCACAAATAGGACAAATAATTTTTTTAGGCTCACTTGTTTTAGTGATATGTTCAACTTCCCCTTCTCCGTGGCATTCAGGGCATTCACGCGTTTTTACGGGGTATTTGGTTTCCACATAAAAGATGCGGTCCCCTATACTAAACCTAGGATTTATCATTACGTAAGTTTTTGTAAGTTAATAATGCTATAAGAGCGACCGATATTAAAACGCATAAATCTGTTATGTTCATGATTATTTTGTTTTATGACGGTCATCGCCTGACCCTCGAACTGTATTGGTTGCCTGTCTCTTTTTCAACTTATCAATATTATTGATGCATATTTCGTCTAGCGTGAAACCTAGGTCTCTTGCTAAAGCGGCGCAATACCATAGCACATCGCCTAGTTCATCTGCGATGACCTCCCGGTCCGGACCAGAAAATAGGCCGTTTTTGTCTCGTAAAATTTTCTTAACCTTGTTTGCTACTTCACCGGCTTCCCCTGCCAAACCAAGCGTGGGGTAAACGATTGAGTCACCGGTTCCGTAGATAGCGGTGCGCAGGGCTGCTAATTGATACTCGTTAATAAGCATAATGTTTTGTAATTAATTGGTTAATAATTGTTTTGATTTAATTTAAGTTTGCGTGTGTGTTATACATAGGTTACTTTTTTATCGGATTTCTCGAAAACCAGAAAATAACTGTGGAATTTTCTTGCGTGCTTTTGATTTTTCGTATGCCATTCAGGTATCATTCTAGCTTTAGCTAATAAAACAAAAAGGTCTTTTGTATAGAATCCCATTTTCTCTGCCTCATTTATAATGAAGGTGTGAGAAAAATATTGTGTGCCACTTGATACCTTATCCTGACATTTGAATACGAGAATACCATTGGGTGCGAGGACCCGATAGAACTCCGCTATAGATTCAGTGTAAAATTGATGGAGTTCTTTTTCGTTAGGGAACAACCCGAATCTCCGCGCTGTTTTATTATTATCCGGATTATCGATATCCAAGGACGGACCGGTGCCAGTTATAAACGGTGGGTCAAACATTATGGAGTGTATCGATTCTGTTGCTACCGGAAGGTTTCTACAATCGGCTTCTTCAACAAAATCAAATTTAGGGGCTATGTCACTGACATACTTTGGTATCGGTATGTGTTTATAAAACTTTCCGCTACTGAAAGTAGGGTCCATGTCAAACGTCTCCTTTTTTACATGGAGCGTTAAGATATCTTTAATCAAGTCAGACTGATTGTAATTAATTGACTTTATCATTGTACATGCTTTTATATTTCAAAATTGAGTCGCAAACGTGTTTGTAATTGGAAATGAAAATTTATTTGGGCCTCTGTACATATTACGATTTGATTGTTCTCTTTTTTATAACCATGCACTTTTTTTACAATATACCCATCTTCACAAAAATCGATAATTTCTATACAATATTTTGAGGATAGAAATACATCGTTGCCTTTAAATCGGTCGCCCTTATTATATCCCATACACGCTATTGGGCGAAGGTCCTTAATAAATTCATTCTTAATTTTCATATCGCAATCCGAATTTGATTGTAAAGATAGTTCATTCCTCTTGCACACACAAGGTCGGAAGGGTCTTTTGCACCCGAAAAAGGTAAAATTTTCCAACGCCAGTTGGAGTATGCCTCTAGATATTGAGAGGAGTTCATGCCTGTCATATCGTTATCAAGCATGATATATATACGTTCAAATCTTGATGATAGTTCGGCGTATCTCGATAAAACCGGGACAAGGGTGGTTTCGCCTGTCGGTGCGATAGCAGGAACCCCTATTTTTTTGATAACCAAGGCGTCTTTAGTAGACGATGTAATTATAAGAGATTTTCCGTTACGCGGGAGCGTGTCATATCTTTCAATGACATTATATATGTTAAAGGACCGAAATCGGTCCACCCGGTCGAGGGGCATATATATCTTAAAACTTTCCTTGCCGAAGTGGTAATAGAACTTAGGGGATTCGGCAGAAGACGAATATAAAACCTTGTCCCCGTATGACATTTTTACCATGGCATATATATTTTCTTTTAATAAGTCATGTGTATCGATATGATATTTGGCCCAATATCTTTTCTCGGAAGATGTGAAATGATTTCGTATTAAGACGTCAGGAACAACTGACCTCTTCTGTTCTATATTGGCTTTCGGGGGAGTTATTTTTTTACAAATAATATCGTTGTATATTCTCTCTATTGCATCATTATAACTTTCTGAGAATAAGACCATTACAAATCCGATGCCGTCTCTTGGTATATTTATTTTTAATCCAAAATCAGTCCACATCACTTCACCTTTCATCTCGTAGAAAGCCAATGATGGCAAAGGGTCTTCACGAAAAGGACTATTATACTTGCGTCGAAGAGAAATGGGTGTCCCCATGTAAAATGAAATAATTTGGTCGTTTGTTAGACGCTCTTTGATTATTTCATCTTTTCTCCACAGATGTTTCACGCAATAATTATTGTGGTATAAATACGGGGAAAAGATTTAACGTTGGTATTACCGGCGTCTCTTCTTCCCCCCGTATAAAAAACATTTTTCACCAATTAGAATGGCAAGTCGTCCGTGTCGTCCTCTTCTTTTGCAGGTATCGTTGTAGCCGTTTCCGTTGGCGCCATATTGTTTTCAATTTCCCAATCTGTGAATTCCAAAGAACATGGAATGTCACCATCTTGTAGAAACCCGTAGGTGAACAAATCCGGTATACCGGCATAGCCATTTTTTAGCTGGAAGATTTTCAAGTGTACTGCCTTTTCATAGAGCTTGTTTGTTTTGTACACCTGTGCTAACTTCGTCGCAAACTCTTCAAATGACTTACCAACTATTTTTTTGATTTCTTCACGAGTCATGAAAAAACTTAAAATGTAGTTGATGTGTTCGCGTACTCTTTCCCGTCGTTCTTCCTTAGGTTCGAATATACGATGTCTGTAGAAGGAGTCTTCGTGCGCAAAGAGCAGGTCAATAGCCTTCCATGTGTCTTTTGCGGTGAATTCAATTTTTACAAGTTTGGCATTTGGATAAATGCCTGGTTTCAAATTTGCCATTAGATTTCGATTAATTTGTTTTCAGATAAGTGGTTTTCAAATACGGTTATTGCCGGGTATCCATCTCTTACTTTTAAATGGTGGCAGAATATTCTATTTGTAGGATTTAATTTGTCTGGTCCATATGCTCCGATGTTTAATTGTTCAGGTCTATGAATTATTATTACCGCATCTGCGATATGATATAGTGTATCAGCACCGTAAATATCACTACGAACAGGGTAGTGCCCTACAAAACTTTCTCGCCTTGCGGTGGATTCAATATCCCTATTCAATTGTGACAGTGCTATATACAGCGAGTTAGGATATTTCTTTCTCTTTTCATTGAAGAGTTCTCCTATCTCCCCTAGTGTTCCGCGCTCTCCCGAAGAAGAGTACTTTGTTAGTAGTGTATGGTCTAGCATGAAAATGTAGGCATCTTTACCCTTTTTGTTTTCGACAAAGGTATCAATATTTTCTGACATTTCCAAGACTGTAGCGGGAATTTCGACATAAGTTATATCATATGAACTGATTTCAGGTAGGATATCGGCAGTAATTTTATCTAAATCGTTGTCATTCAGATTGTTATACATATCTGCACTATAAAGTTGCTTGACAGATTTTCTTAACTTTGCCGATATTTTTCGTCCCATTAAACGACGGGCAGACATTTCGAATGAAAAACTTAAGACGGCAACATCCATATCATTATGGTCAAAGAACGCATTTTCCATCATGGAAAGCAAGGCTGTCTTACCCGAACCAGATATCCCTCCAATTAATACAATCCATCCTAACTCTAAACCACCCATATGAACGGAGTCGAACTTCGGCCATCCGGTAGATAAGGACTTAATAGTGCCGTCTCGACGTCCTTGCATATATGCTAACTCGGCTCTGGCGGCTTCTTCGGCGGTTATGAACATATTTTTATGTTTTTTAATAAATAGATTGGTTTTGTCATTTCTTTCTCTTTTTGTGCTTTGTTGACTTATTGTTTTTCATAACGTAACATATGTCTGATTTGTTCACCCTATCCTTGCACCACGTAACTTCACGGAGGTTGTTGAAATCTTCTTCCATGTCGTCGTCAATGCCAGTTTGAAGGTAAATTTTCTTTGGTACATTTTTCATGTTTCGTACCAGTTATTTAATGGTATACGGTGTAAAAATGACAACCATTGATGGAAAAGGAGCGGAGTTTTTACCGTCCCCAAATTTTAATCGACCTTTTATGAAATCAACTGTAACACCACGTTTCATGTATATGTAGTCGTGGAACCATCGGGTATCTGTTCTGGCAGGTAACAAGGCAACTACTTTACAATTTTTCTTTCGTACGGCCTCATCGTACGCTTTCGCGACCCATTTGCCAATTTCCCGACCATATGGGGGGTTCATCCAACACGTTCCGTACCACTCTTGTTTAAGGCCGTCAACTTCCGGGGTAAAAAAAGTGGAACATTTAGCGTTGTCAGATATAGCGCAAACGTCTAAAGAAAAATTATACTCCGCGTCCATCTTATCAAAGAAATCTTGCGGTGTAGACCAGACTTCTGTTTTACTGCTGAACATTAAATCTGTATTCACTTATATCTGATTTATAATTGAAAAAGCATTAACCTTTAATCAGAGGATGGTGGTTCCATACCTTTTTACAGGGGTTTCTTCAACGGCATCCAAGTATTCTAATATCCTATACTCTTCCTCTGCTCCGTAAGATTTGTGAAAGAAATACTTTGCATATCCTGCAAAAGCACCTTTGTCCTGAACATAAAGTTCCGCAGCTTTCAAAAATTTATCCCAGTTTACCTCAATGTCAGGATGATTTCTTAAAAAGATGTTAATTTTCTCGGTTATCTCCGTGTTATTAGACTTCGCCCCTCTTGGGTAAAGAGCCCTAAAGCTTGCTAAAAACTCCTTGGGTGGATAGAGTTGGTCATCAATGAGGTCGAGTGCTGCTCTCGTTAGTTTCGCCTTGGAAAACGATAACGGGGCATCTTCTCGAATGAGTCCTTTTTCTACCCACAAGCGGATTATATCATCTTGTGTTTTTAACAGGAGTTTGGTTATGTCTCGTCTCATATTGTGTGTTATTAAACCTCTAATAATTTAATTTGTTCTGTCAACTCGTTTATTTCAATACTGGCATCAGCCAACTGATCCAACAAATTAGATATTTGTTTATCAGCAGCATTTCTCATACCTTCGTTAGTTTTTCGGACCTCCTCAAAATAACTTCCAAATAATCGGTATATTTCTTCAACATAAACATCAATGTTTATGGCCTTCCCCTCATTACTCTTTTCAATAACGTCTTCGATATAATAGGCTATATCACTCTTAAAGTCTTTAATGTTCCCATCAATGGTTGGGCAGGTAAAGTGGTAATCGAGTCCCATTTAGTTAATAGTATTTATAATTTTCATAGTTTCCTCCAAATAGTACTCCCTGTCAATATCCGGGTATATCAATATGTTGGGAGATTGTAGGGCCATTGCGCTTGACACTAATGACCCTACGTTGACACCCTCAAACTTCAATGAATCGTATACTTTGTATAAAGTCTTACCAGAGTGTGAGATATAATATCTAAACACCCTTTCGTTCAAAGTATCAACAGATACGTTGCCTTTTGAATCAGCGGACATCAAAGTATATACAAAGTTACGCTTTTTCTTAATACAATACAAGAAATCAAAAATATTATCCGCCTTATTAATAGTTTCGATAGGTGGAATATCCTTTATGTAATAGTTAAGAAGAGCGTCGGCAATTATTGCTGCTGAATGGTTTTTGTGCCATTCATCGTTTTTTACCATCTGGTCACGGGTTACGAATACCCCTTTGCATTTTATACCCCCTTTGTTATCTACGGCAATATAGTTGTTCACATCGCGTATAACCATCTTTTGGTATGTGTTGTACTCGAGGGAAAGTTTGGTAATAGCTTCAAATTCTTTGCACGCGTCATGCAGCATCCTACGGTTCGATTTCTTAATAGCAATGGTAATACCATCTGTGTTTACTTGTATAATCTTACCTATGCCTGAGACCATTTCCGCAAGCATACACATGCTTAATTGACCATTAATTGTAATGGCGCAGGTATATTTCGGATCGTATAAAAATGAATGAATATTATTGCTTTTTCCATATGCTGAGTTTAGAAGAATTTTGTAGGCGTAGTTTCTCGGGTCAGATTTAGGGTACAGCTTTCTTTGCTGAAACAGTTGCTCATAGATGTCACAAAACTTCTCGGGCAGATGTTCTGGTTTCAGCCTATTTCTAATACCTAGATTAGGATAGTATGAAATTGCATCAATATCTACTAGGAGCTCATCTTCTGATGGTATATACACCCCCGGGTCAGCGCAAGCATGGACACCGCCGATACCAAACACATAATCAATTCCTTGAAATCGCTGTGTAAAGTTAAACGCCCCCTTTAATACCATTACCCCGGATGAGGAAGCGTGTATTACCTTAGACCTGAAGTGGTCCAGAACGTTTTGAAATTCAGGACTTTGGAATTTTACATACGGAAGTATTACGTCATCAAAGGCAATATGTTCACGGTGCGTTCGCATTAGCGAAAGCCGTTGTTCATCAATACCTAACTCCTTCGATAAGATTTGTAAGAATATGGCTGACCCTAAAGAGGAGTCTGATTTGTTTATAAGTGTTTCATTGTTATATTCCGCAGATAGTTCTTCACGTAATAAAATTGCTGGTTTAGAGAGTTCATAGAACTCATGGGTCACCAATACGTCATTCTTGTTGTATTTTAATACTTTATTAAAATTGCTTTCCGCCAATACTTTATCGTGCGGAAATGGGAGGTCTACAATATTTAATTGCCGGAGTGTAAACTCCAACCATTTCAAAGAGGTATACCTTTCTGGTCGGTCGTAGTGCCAGATCTTGAACAGGTCTATGTAAGAGACCGTGAACGTGTATGATGGATATGGCGGTTTGGCATCACTATCGACAATAGTCGATGATAAAGAAAATATATCGTTATTTGTAACTTTCGTTTTTTTCTCTTTAATAAACTCGATGAGTTGTCCATCATAATTAAGACAATTATATCCGATGAATCTAGCATTAGGCTGACTGACAAACTCAACTATTTTGAGGGTGTCGTTTTTACGAGAGGATATTTCGAATTCATACAGGACGTGTGTTTGTGTATGATAAAAAACGGCTGTGAATAAATTAGGATATACTTCTAAATCAAATACATAATCATTCGTCATTGCTTTCTTCTTTAAAATAATGAACATACTTTGTTGTTATAAAACCGTCTTCTAACTTAACCAACCAGCGTGCTTTCTCCCATATGATTAAATGTGAATCTTGTTTAGGTGTTCCTCCAATCTCGGCGCGTACATACGAGAATTCTTCAAAATAACGACTGGGACGCGGCTCAATTAATTCCACTAAGCCCAGAGCCACGCCCCGTTCGTCGTATAGTTGTATGATGTTGCCAGGGAATATATCGCTAGAGCACGGACTTTTGAAATCGGCTTTTCTCATGGGTATTCAAAGGGTATCTTTAATTATATTGAACACTTTAATAAAGTTATCGTGGGCAGCCTGCATCTCTTCCACTGTCCATTGATGATTGTCGTGAAAAAGGGCATGACATTTCCGGCATAATAACATGAGATTTTCAATTACATCTTTTCCATCACCTCTTCCAGTTATATGATGGACGTCATGCCCTAACCTCATCTGACACTTTTCACAAGGTGCCCAATCTCCCTCGCGTAACGAAAAATAATTGAGGTATATTTTCTTATGTGGTTCCATTTTCCATTATTATGCGGAGTCTGGACGACATAGAATCTAATACCTTGTTTACTTGTTCGCGGAGGTTTCTCACGCGGAAAAATATTTCTTCCGCTGCTATATAGTCGTCATGTTCTTTATTAACGGCAAGCTCTGCCTCAGCTTCAGCATCAGCAATGCTCATTCCTTTTTTGCGGTTGACCAATCGATTTGTCAATTTGGCACTTTTATACATATATTCAGCGCCGTTATAATCTCGACGTAGAGATGCCTCAATGCTTCCTATATGTATAGAGTATGCTGCCAACTTGTCTCGCAGTTCTTGAACAAAGTATGGCGAACTAAAATCTTCTGCCAGTCCTTCGTAGGTAGTAACAATCGCTACCGTTTTATCTAAAACTTCTTCTATTGTCATTGTTTTTTATTTTGTTGTATTTCTTTCTTTTTCCAGTTTGAGTTCAGCGACTTTTTGTCGACACATGGCCGCTTCTTCAAACAATCCTTTTTTGGCAAAAAAGTCACGATATGAATCATACAGTTCGGCCAAACCCAATGATTCGAATCCACATTGCCCGCGATATTCGTGGAGGTATGGGAAAATAAAGTAGGGTTCCACGCATATCTCGTTTATATCCCCACAAACAAATGTGAGGCGATAGTCGATATTTGCCCCTTTCTTAAAGTCTATGCGGATATCCTGTTCCTGTGTTCGTGCAACAGAGAATGGTATAGGTTCTATACCTTCTCTTAATATATATATGTCCACGTTGTACTTCTTAGCTGACGTGAAAATTTTATCACGCACTTCGCTCGCAGTTTTCCCAAGCATGAACATAGCGTAGTAAACATCACCCTCAGGGTCAAAAGTGTAGGGCACGAGAAACACCTTTGTTTTGCGAAAATAATTCAGTAGATTCATACTTCAGATTTAGTATATTTAAAATATTGTGTCTGTCAATATGTTGAATGAAATATCGGTCATTTCATGTATATCGATAATTGCGCCGTTATCACCAACCATATATCTTAACCTTGATCCTCTTCCATCAAAGTCTATTACACATACGGTCATTTCTTTGCTGTTAACAGATATGAGGAGATTTGTTTTAACATATACCACCGCACAGATGATATCTGTCAATTCGCTCAAATCCCGAATGGTTCGTAACGCACCGATGAACTCTTCTTTCGAGAGTTTGTTCATCATATCAGTAAACTTTTCAGAAAACTGTATGGTGAACTCATCCTTATCTAAATAAGCAACATACACGCCGTCAAGACATGTTGTTCCATATTTGAATGCGTGGTCCGCCGTTTTATGAACGAACGATAGAATATCTTCTTTATATTCGGTAAGGGTCATCGCCTGGTTAATGAATTGATTGTTACTGCTGCTGCCACAGATATAATCACACCACTTACGGTGATTTTACCCCACATATCTTGCCTGGCTTTTTTCTCATAATGGTCCCTTTCGTTTTTATAAATGGTCATATTGCGAGATAGCATGGCGTTTTCAATTTGCAGGTCTTGAATCTCTTTCTCCAGCAAAGATAAGTTGTTTTTGGCAAACATGATAGAGGTCTGCAAAGATTCTACCATTTTAGTATTATATTCCCTGTTATTCTCCAAATCGACCAATAAAGTTTGGGCCTCTTCTATGGAGACAGAACATTCTTTGCCAAGCCTCGCGAGACTATCTAGTTTTGCCGCGTGGGACAATGACATTTTTACCAAATTGTCTGACGGGTCATAGACAACCTGTGCTTTTCCAAAAATTGGAAAAAACAATAAGAGAAGCAAAATGTTTTTCATTAGTATGAATTTAAGTTGTTTATAAGTGAGTCTATCCCTTTTTGTGTGGTAATGTCAACTTTCTTGACGGACTGCCCTTTGCGTATGAGACTTTTCAGGTATTGAATTTGCTTTTCATTCAACAACATATTGACTTTGTTTAGGCTGTCAATCTTGCTGTTTACCACGGTGACGGTCGAATCGATCGCCGGAAGGATAGGGGGAATTTGAACAGCTTGTATTCTGTATTCGTTGAGCTCTTTTCGTAACACAATGTTGGAGTATATTAGATAACCTAATGCCCCGCCCATTATAATAATGGTAACTATGAGTAAAATGTTTGTTGTTTTCATAATTTTAATTATGTAGTATGATATTCAATACAAATTTCGGATTTGCGCATATTATATGAAAGTTCATTACCGTCCCACGGGTTTATGAACTTAATAACTACAGTCCTTTCTGCATCCAAGGATTCAAATTCCTGAAAAGATAAAGGCTTATAGGCGCCCTGCGCTCTAATAGATATTAGCGGAAGTCCTACAAACGCGCTATCCCAGCCACCATGAACAAACCTAGTTAAGTCCCTTCGGATGCAAAATTGCGGCAAGGTTATTCCCTTTCTGATTTTCATCTTTGCACGATTAAACCGGTTAAATAATCAACGAACGGATGTAAAATCTCCGACTCAGTAGTCAAGTAGTTGAATGTAACTTCATCGCCCGCGCATATCGTTTTCAAAGCATAGATCACACCAGTGGGTCTGTGTATGTGACAATTCGGGGTGAAGCTATGATTCATGTATATTGTTGCGGGGTCTTCTACATGAATCACTTTCCCGTGTATGCACAACTCGACACTATGACGCGTTCTTTTTGGAACAGAGTGTGCTAACCAATCGATGGTCATCACTACTTCTCCTTTTGCGTAGTCTTGGTCGGATATGACGCAAGAATACTTTGGGGTAAGTGCTGCTTTTATCATCGTTCTCCTACTTTTGATTTGCCTTTTTCAGTTAGAAATGGGACATATCCAAAATGCCCCAGGTTGATTTTCATCATTACTACACTTCCAGCTGTGGTACCGGCTATATATATGGCCATAATTATTAATTTAACCGCTATATCATCGTCAGCAAAAGCCTTCATAATAGCTGGGAATATAATAAAGTAGTTGCACGCAAACCAGATACCATTTGAGAAAACGGATGCTACGGCGTGTGTTTTAGGATCACCTGAGTTTCTAGAGCGGGACACCCATGTGAATGCCATGTTCTGAACAAAGGTAACGACGAAAAGGATAATACCATTAATCATTATAGTTCCTGTTTAATTTCTACACCTATTTTTTCTAGAAAATTAAAAAGATGTGGTAAGTCTTTTCTACAAAGGTCGCAGTTCGGCCACACAGCATCATTACGATATCTGAATACAATTGTTGGATTATTGTACAGGATACGCATTTTTTCCTCTTCCATTTTAGAAAGAGGACCTTTTACTGTGTATAATGTTTTCGTGATAAGAAGTATTTTGCGGCTTGCGACTATTTCTCCTCGGGTTCCAGTTACAAGTAATTCTTCGGGATGCCCTTTGTAGGAGAGATGAAATACACTACCTGGTCCAAATGACCAAAAGTCTTTTGCAATAGCTTTGGCGATTTTCATATTCTCCCTTTATAAAAGTGGTGATATTGCATTTTATATTCCACAGAGTCCTTGATCTTGTTGTACCAGGTCAGACCGCGTGATGTTTTGATGTTTTGCGGGTATAGAAATCCGGTGATATTGGCAGGTAGAATTGACCCGCTGTCCACAATAAATTTTGCGCAGTATTTTACTTTATCAGATATAATAACATTCCCTGACGCATCTCTATCGGAGCGATACATGCCATGAAACTGATTGTCCGCATATAATACGTCATGAAGATTGTTGGGGAAGCGGTGGTTATTGACCCTATTTACGGCCACACTCATAACCATCTTTATTTCAATAGTATCACAAATACTACATTCCCCTTGTCCTAGTCTTTCAAGAAGATAGATGTTGTAATCACGGTCCGAAATAAAAGCGCCCCTGTCTTTCAAATCATAGTAATCCGCGCAGCTTGTCAAAAATACGAATATGGTAAGAAGCAGGTGTTTCATTTATATTTAATTTTAAGTTCAGTATTTCAAATCGGTTACTACTTATATTCTCAACAGTTAGGCGCAATACTACAAGTACTCGCCAACAATCTTTCCATTTATAAAATTACCTTTAGTATCTTTCGCAACGAAAAACTTTTTATCTAAATCGAAAAAGTATTCACCTGTTATTTTTTGTTGTTTTATCCGAACACCAGTTGCTTGAACAAAAAGTTTTTCTCCGTTTACTTCCTTGTCACCTACTTGTGGCAACTTGTTGATTTCAAATTTACGTTCTATTAATTCTTTCATAAGTACTGCGCCTAACAGCGTATATGTGCAATACGCTTTCAGCATTTGTTGTTAATTAAAAATTACTATCTTCACCTTTAACTCATACCGCTTTGCCAAATTAATCATGTGCTTTGTGCCTCTGCTTTTACCATCCCAAAAAGCAATTAAGGCATCTGCGTATTTAGCCATCTCTTCATTTCGTTTGTATCCGGCACTTTTACCATATTTATCCCAATCGGCAGGAAATTGCTTTATTGGGTATCCTTTTTCGCTTGCATACTTCTCCCCAAGTTTATCCGCACCATTGGCAGTTCCGCTTACTATTTCGATTTCAGATTGTAAACTCAAAGTTTTATCACAAATTTGGCAAAGCAAATCATAATCATCAAATGTTCTTCCCCCCGCAATTATTATTTTCATAATTTTAACTCAAAATCTAAGTAAGAGTTTTTTATGCTATGTTATATAAGAAATTCTACCCATAGTCAATAGCAACCAATTTACCTTTAAAATACCCGAAACTATCATGTTTCAATTCAGCAGGTACGGTATAGTTTTCGTTGCAGGTACAAAACCTTTCCAACGCTTCTCTACTCAATTCACCTTCTTGCAAGACTCTAACTCTTGGCATCACAACCAATAATCCTAATGGTAAACTAAATATCACAGGACACAGCTTCTCACTCATATCATATATCTTGCTAAATTCGCTCTCTTGCATGTTTGCCAAAAGCCCCCACAAAAAGTTTTTCCAACTGTATAGGGATGGTATTTTAAAGGCAAATCTGCCAATGAAAATTACCCGCCTTGTTGAACCTTGTCTATTCATATCGCACTGCTTTCATACCCGTCCGTTAATTGCAATGTTTGGCTACCAACTCCAAAAGGACATCCCCATGACAAGATTGCGGTTTACACCAACAACCAAGCACCTTATTTTTCAATTCGTGTAAATCGTTCATCAAATACTTTCCTTCTCCGTTAGTAATCCATTCACGATATGCTTCAACTGCCTCATCTCTGTTGCCTACAATATGTTTTGCAAGTGTTTTACCATCTTGTTTGTGTGTGAATGGATTGCCCCATTTACTCGGTCTTCCAATATAAACATCATAAGGTGCTTTCTTGCAATGAACAACGCTGCAACTAACAGACCACTTTTCTGTTTTAATGTAATCTTCGTGTTCCATATTCTTACAGTTTATAACATGGTGTATAAGCCATGCTAATCTTTCAGAACTTGCTCATCAAGAAGGTCAGGCATACACCTCCGCGTTGCTTTTTTAATACCACTAAGTAAGTCGTTGTACCCAATAACCGTCCATGATTTTTCGCCTTTAAGTTTAACCCATACTTCATCAATAACTCCATCTTCGCAATGAAATTGCAACTTAACGTCATTGTCTTTACAGTTGTACTTTACTTTTTTGTACTTTACTTTCATTTTAATTAGATTTTATCGTTAATAATCCATACTGCTGCTAAACGCACCTAAGACGACTGCTGATATGCTATACTCACATTTGAATATTGCGATAATCCAGTTATTTCTTCTCCACAATAATCGGGAATAGACAGCAATTCTTGCTCGTATTCAATTTCTACAACCGACAACCCGTCTGGATAAACATCTATATCCACGTTGTTGCCTTGAAACGTTTTTTTATACCTTGTTTTATGCAATCTGCAAATAGCCGTCTCAAACATTTCGATAGCCTCTAAAACAGGTATCTCATACTCATACTCGGTTCTAACTTTTGAATTGTGAAAGGTTTTGAAAGTTAAAAACGCTTTTTTATCGTCAATAATCCGAACGCGTAATTGCTTGTTATCTTGAAACATCAGATAACCCTGTTTTATTTCAATTTTACTGTCGCATTTTGGCATTGACCGTAATAGAAATTTTCTTTCTTGTTCTATCATTTTAAATGAATCATGTTGTTTTTATATTTTTACACTTTTGACAAGTTACTTCTGTTTTGTCCCCAAACCAGGCAAATTTGAGTCTAAACCCTGAGTATATTGCACATAGTGGTCGGCTACTGCCCTTATAAGCAATATGTACTCTTCCGTAATGAGTAATTCTGCCTAAGGCTATGTCCTTGAAAAGTCCTTTCTTGATTTTCATACTATGACGAAACATTCTTTGGGAACATAAAACGAAGTAATACAAATGTAGTCATTCGATGCGTCTCTTACAACATACTCTTTTCCGATCTCCAAACCATCTAATTCTGACCACCTCTCTCCATTCTCTTCCCTCTTGACGAAGCGGACTTTATCGCCCCGCGCGGCATCAAGTCCTTTCAGGTGTTCCTTTTTGATCTTCATAACATATACTTTTATCGTATCTCAATCCAATTGCCCTTCTCGGTGATACTTCGGGCCATATGCTCAGCTTCACTCAATGATTTGAAGTGATATTCTTCCCACGAATCGTCTTCAAAATGAAGAGTTACCGACGGGTTTTCGTACACAACCTCATCCTTCAACGTGTGGTCTTCGGGGGCGCAAAAGCCGTGCCAGTAACCATCATGGCTATGAACACCCTCAAACCGTATTGTGATGCCGAAAATCTTGATTCCGAGTCGGTACTTGTACCATGTAGAGGGCTTAAAGTCGGAAACTTCAATTTTGATTATCTTGTCTAAGTTGTATTTGATCATGCCTGCTTATTTTGTTGTTCGAGTTGGTATAGCAATGAAGCAGATAGAACCTTACCAAACGCCCTGATTGCGCCTTCTTTAGTCCTTGCATAACCGATGATTTTTGCAGGCTTATATGTTGCAATCCACCAGTTATCGATTAGCCTCAATAAAACCTTGAACCCACCCACATCTACTACCATGCGCTCCTTAACGTCACCTGTGAGTATCATGTATGTGCTGTTCATGCCTTCAACAGGAATTTTCTTCATACCGG
>CAZBOT010000002.1:0-64582 GCA_964493575.1 uncultured Candidatus Saccharibacteria bacterium
CACCAAGTTCCCCACCGAGGCCCGCACCGAGGCCCGCACCGAGGCCCGCACCGAGTCCCCCACCAAGTTCCCCACCGAGGCCCGCACCGAGGCCCGCACCGAGTTCCCCACCGAGTCCCACACAATAGTTCGCGTCAGCCCTTGGGACAGCGGAGAGCCGCACCATACGATGCGCGGGGGAGCGAGCCCAACACCGGAATACATTGATCGAATAGCGGCCTCGGCTCGCGGTCTGTCGGCTGGGTCAGTGCACAGACCGATACGAGTCCATTCGGCTACGTATTCCGGCAACCGCGCAATTTGCTCTGGCGTCAATTTCTTGATGATCTTCTTTTTCATCGCATCAACCTCTGCTCGGCCCTGATATTCGCGTTCCTGTCGGCCAACTCGCGCTCCTGCATCCTGATTGCCTCCATCTCGATTTTCAATTCGTTGGCGACAGTTCTGGCATCGACCATGGCGATGATGTATTCCTCCCACTCGGGAGACGCCTTGACCATGCGCTCAGCCTTGTTGTCGGCCATGTCGATGCCGGAAGCGCGGACGCATGCCTGCTTCTTCTGCTCCAGCCGCGTCGTCTTTAGCTCCTCCAGGATTCGTGCCGCAGCGTCGGCCTTGCACCACTGGTTGGCTGCGAGACGGTACTGCTCGGAGAGCGGGCGCTCGCGCTCTGGCATGTCCTTGACGAGGGGTCTGCTCATTCCGCCGCCTCCAGCATTGCCGCGCGAAACGCCGCGTCATTCTCTTTCCACCAGTCATCGGAGAACTGCTCGGCCTTGATGTGCTTCGGCTTGATCCTTGGCTGTAGCTTGTCCTGATGCGTATAGCGGCGCTGGCGGGATTCAGTGATGACGTGCGTCCTGACATTCCAGACCGCATACTGGCTGCACCCGACAATGCGCGCGATCTCGACGTTGGTCGCCTTCGGATTGTCGGCGACCATGCCCCATATGGCGTCGAGAGTGGATTGAGAGAGACGCTGGGTCACGCGGCCTCCGCGCGGTACTTGGCGACAAGCGCGCACTGCTTGGTGGCCAGTTCAGCGAGGAATTTGATCGTCTCCGCCTCAAGCTCGCGGATCATTGCATCGTCGCGCATGACGCGGGCGACGGACATCTGCATCTCGCCGGGCAAGCGCGGATCGAAGCTGACGAAATCGCACCACGCGCGCCCCGTGCAGGCCATCTGCCACTGCATCTGCTTGACGTACTTGCCGTCGATCTCGGCCCCGAGTAGCGTTTCGATATGGGTGGCGCTGTTTGGGCACTTGATCTCGATCAGCCCGACGTCGCCAACGAGGCCGTCAGGGGAGGCAATCGAGTCCTCAATGGACGGGTGCAGCACGAGGCCGACCTGCTGAACTTCGACGTCGGTCATCAGTTCATAAAGCTGCCGCGCGGCGGGCTCCTGCTCCGTTCCCCACGCCATCGCGGCGTTGGTGTACTTTTCCGCCGGCTGGCCGGTCAGGCGCTCGACCAGGAGTTCGGCCATGTAGTTCGCGCGGCTTGCGCCGTAGCCGGTCTTGATCTTGGCGGTCAGATCGCCCATCCGCGAGGCCGATGCCTTGCCCAAGCGGGCGGCGATCCACTCCGGCGACCCCTGCGTGCACTCGATGATTTTCATCGCCCGCCCTCCTGCTTGGCCTGCTGAATGCGCTTGGTGAGGATCGCTTTCAGCTTGGGGAAATCCGCAGCGCGGATGTCCTCAATGCGCTCGGCCTTCGCGACCTCAAGTAGCTTCTCCTGATTCGCGCCGGCATCCTCGATCAATCGGCGCAGGGCCAACGCCTGCGCGTCGCTGACCAACTCGCCGATGCCGGTCTTGCGGGCATCGTCATCCTCACCGCGCGCCGCGATGTTGAGCATGGCGAGGGCTGTGTAGCGCTTGCCGTAACTGGTGGCGCTGCCGATCGCCTGGGCATCGTTCTTGCCGCCGCTCTTGTCGAACGGTACGGGGAACGGGTCGCTGATCTCACGATGGCCGTCGCGATGCGATAGGATTGCCACCATCGTCACCATACCGGGCTCGACCTTGGGTCGGAACGATAGCGCAAAACCGTGCTTGGCCAGCACTGGGACGATCGCCTCGACGACATCCTCCCACAGCGCATACCGGCCGCGTGAGCGCCCATCGCCGCCCTTCATATCGCCGGCCTTGGTGATGATCGGAAGCTCGGGCTGCATCGCGGCGAACGCGGCGTCGAAGGATTTGCGCGCGGCGTCGGCCTGGACGCGCTGGTAGAGCGCGAACAACTGCTCGGTGCGCTCGACGGGAATCTCGGGATTGGTCGCCATGCGCTCGATCATGGTCATGATCGCCCCGGCCTCGGATGTGGGTGCGGTCGCGGGAACGATCTCGGTGGGTGTGATTTTCTTGACTGCGGACATGACGGGCCTCTTGGCTGGTTGGCGTCAGACAATGGGCAGCACAGTGCCGCCCATTGCGTTGTTGCTCTGCGTCGCGGCTACAGGATGAAATCGCCCGCGAGCAGCGGCCCCGCGTCGGCGACGACGACCGTGAAGTCAGCCGCGCCGTCGCCGTCGACGTCGCCCTGGATGCGTGAGCCGGCCCCAGCCAGAAAGTCGGTGCGCAACTCGCCCGCGACACCCGAGAACGCCACGTCGCCGATGAACGACAGGCCCATGCCGGAGAAGTCGAACGCGTCGACACCATGCTCGAAGTCGAGCACCGCATCGCCGTTGGCGGATGCCGCGTCGGCCCACTTGAACACGTCGGCGTCGGCTCCGCCGGTCAGGCTATCGCTCCCCGTGCCGCCGAGCAGCACGTCGTCGCCAGCGCCGCCGTTGAGCGTGTCATTGCCGGAGCCACCATCGAGCACGTCGGCACCATCCCCGCCCGAGAGGATGTCATTTCCGCCGTCGCCGAGCAGGGTGTCGTCACCGGCCTCGCCGTAGAGCCGGTCATTGCCGCGCCCGCCGTACAGATCGTCGCCATCGTTGCCGCCAAACAGGCGGTCACGGCCGGACCCGCCGACCACGATGTCATCGCCGTCGCCGGCCAGCACCTTGTCGTTTCCGCGCGCCGCCGCCACGATGTCGTCGCCGCCCTTGGCATTGATCCTGTTGTCGAGGTGGTTGCCGACGATCTGATCGTCACCATCGGACCCGACCATGACGACCGTGGTGCCGGTCGCGTCGAAGTAGCCAGCCCCGATCATCTTGCGCTTAGCCATACATAACCTCCATCTTGGTGTAGTGCCCCGTCTATGGTGGGGTCACGAATTCATGGTCGGACAGTCTTGGCGTTCTGTCAACCAAAAATTGACGATCGGCGCTACGTCACATTGCCAGCGACTTGCAGCGCCAATGGAATTGTCCTAAACTGTCAAGCGGATGTTGACTGTTGATAAGATGGGGCGACACAGCAGAATGGAAGCCATGAGCACGCACATGATCGACAGGCGGTCGCTAGAGGTGCACCCTGATCCAGGCTATCAAGCGCTGCTGCGGGCGCTGCACAAACGTGCTTTGAGCGGCGAATCCGTGGCCTCGATCTCGGACCTCGCCCGCGCGCTCGACCTCACCCGGCAGGCGGTCAGCCGGTGGTCGCGGGTGCCGCCGAAGCACGTCCTCAAGGTCGAGGAGTTGACCGGCGTGTCCCGGCACACGCTGCGGCCCGACATCTATCCGCGCTCCGCCGCCAAGGGCAAGGGCCGTGGCCGTTAAGCTGCCGCACAAAGCCACTCAGGCCGGCCGGCATTCCAAGGATGAGCGTGGCAACGAGTTGTATCCGACACCGGCTTGCCTTGTCGACGCGCTGCTAAAGGTCGAGCCGCTGCCGGGGTGGATTTGGGAGCCGGCGGCCGGCATGGGTCATCTGGCGGCGGCGCTTCAATCTGCGGGGCACTATGTCGTGGCATCTGATAAGGTTGCATATGGCAACACAGTGGATGGCTCCCCTCGGATTGACGAGGTGGATTTTCTGGAAATCGTCTTTTGTCCACCGGATCATCATGTGTCTTGCATCGTGACCAATCCGCCGTTCTCGTTGGCCGAGGATTTTGTTCGGCACGGGCTTCGCCTTCCGGGGATCAACAAGGTCGTTATTCTCGCCCGATTGGCGTTCCTTGAGGGCTCTGGCCGATCCGACATCATAGACGGCCACCTTGCGCGCGTGTATCCTATCATCTCGCGCCCGCCGTTTATGCACAGGTGGACGGAGGGCGCGAACGGGGTGTGGCGTGAGTGGGATGGACCCAAGGCCACCAACGCGATGCCGTTTGCGTGGTTCGTATTCGTCCGCGAGCACCGCCCCGAGTGGGGAACCATGTTGCGTCGCATCAACTACAAGTAGCACTGCGTCTCAACCGAGGGTTAGGCATGCACGCGCGGGGGCGCGTCTCCACCACGGTCGGGATTCTCGCTGTTTGCGTGATCTGGGGGGTTTCGGCCTACGCGAATTTTCTGGCGGGACACGCACTTGCGTCCGCGCCCGAGAAGGCGTGGCTGCTCGGGGCAGCTTCGCTCGGTGCCGACTTGCTCAAGGGCGTGGCGCTGTTTTTCCTGGTCGCCGCAGTCGCCCGCCGCCGCTACGTCGTCGCCACCGTCGCTGGGCTCAGTCTGGCGCTGTGCGCGGTGTGGAGCCTGCGAAGCGCGACGTGGTTCATCTCGTCCGAGCTGCGCTCCTATCACGCCGAGGCCGACCGGCAGAAGATGCTCGACGAGTCGGCGCTCGATCTGGTCGAGTTGCGCAAGCGCCGCGCGGCGTTCCTATCGCAACAATCCGTCACGGTCGACGTGACCAACAAATTCGCCCGCAAGGACGCGCTGGAGGCCAACGCCGAATCATCGGCCGAGTTTCATCGCACGGTCAAGGAGATCGAGGCCAGCCTGACCGTGCTCGCGTCTCAGAAAGCCGCCGTCGCCGCTGATCCCATTGCCGAGATGCTGGGGATAAACCGCGATAACGTGGCCTTTGCCAGCGCGATCTTTTTTGCCCTACTTTTGGAGATCGTCAGCGGGGCCGGGTTCTGGGTTGTCGCGGCGTCGCGCTCGGAGCACCATGATCCGCCGCTTGCCCGTATGCCGCTGCCCGCCCCGCGTTTGCCGGCAACGACGGGCAACGTCGTGCATCTGCCGCGAGCCGATCCGACAGAGCGGCAGCGATGGGTGGCGAGCGCGATTCAAGACTTGATCGAGCCGGGCGACATGGATGACCGGATTCCGGCGCGGATACTGCTCGACGCTTGCAACGCGCGATTGCCAGCGGCGCGGCGCATTGTCGGGCGCAACGACGTCAATGGCGTGCTGATTCCGGCGTTGTTACTGTCCCCGTGGCCTGTGGAAAAACGCAAGATCGGCGGCGTTATCCAGCTTTGCGGCGTGAGGTGGAGGGAGCAGGCGACGCGAGCGGCGGCTGGTCATTCTTGACCTGATGCGGTAGGCGGCCTCAGTTAGACAGTTGGTCGATACGATGCTGGAGCATCTGAACCCGTGCGTTGGCGTCGCCTTCGCGGCGAGCAGCGTCACCCAAGGTGCGGACGAGCATGTCGATCTCGTCAGCCGCTTCGAGGAGGAGCCCCGCGCCATCGGGCAGACCGGCACTCGGTGGGTTGTTCCACTGATTGTAGAGCGCGCGCAGCCGGTTCGGTGTGTAGTCTGGATGATCGCTCATCGCGGGGTCTCCTTTACTCTGCCGCATCGGCTGTGATAAACGCGCGACCGAATACCGCGATAATGTCGCGAGCCTGTCGCTCGCGCTCCGCCGTCGCCCACGCCGTCGCCCACGCCGCCGACTCCGCCACCCACGCCGACAACGCCGACAACGCCTGAGCCGCAGCCGCCTTCGCCGCCCACGCAACCGCCCGAGCCGCCGCCTCAGCCGCCTCAGCCCGAGCCGCCGCCTCAGCCCGAGCCGCCGCCTCCAAATCCACGTCCTCGCCATCCAGCCACCGCTCGACGGCGGCGATGCACTCGTGCACGCGCTGATCGGTAGTGTGGGCGGAGGCGCGCCTGACGCTCGGCAGAATCGCCCGGATCAGATCGCGTCGCGCCTCCTCGGGCAGGCACCGCGCACACCACAGCGCGTCCGCAGCGCCGTTGCTGTGCGCGACGTCGCCGAGCGTGACGAGGCGGTTTGGATCGTACTGGCCGTTGGCATACCCGAGCGAGCGGAGCAGCTTGATCCATCCGTCCTCGCAGGGGCGGGCCGCACGGATCGCGCCGAGTGTGATGGGGTGTCGCATGTCCGGGGTCTCCTTTACACGTATCCGTAGGTACGATCATGCAGCGGCACGATCACGCTTCTATGATCGTTTCCTCGTTCGTTGCACCAGTAGTATCAAGGAACATGCCGACGCGGCGCGAACTGGATCGAGATTGGCCCCGAACTCTTCGAGCGGCTTTTGCAGGAGCGCCACTACGCCGTCGCGTCCAATCTTGTCAAACTTGTCGATTGATCTCAGCACTTGCATGTATTGAGGATCGGTCATAGCGAGTCATCTTCCACATTAAAATCCGCTGATCCTGCCGGATCGGGCGGCAATGGACACCAATGCGTCGGCTCTTTGAGTGAAATCCAATCGTTGCCAGGGAACACCCCGAATTGTGCCCCGCTGCGCGCCGCCCAGCCGTTGAACCAGCAGCCGACTGCATACCAGCCTAGGACAGGTTGCGACAGATCACCATCTTCAAGCTCGATTTGATAAAAACGGGCAAGCACCACCATTGGGCCGCTGCCAACGCTACTCTTTGGGTACGTTGCGATCCCGCGCCATTCCATATCCGGGGTCTCCAAGACAGATTAAGGCGCGGCCCTCACGAGCCGCGCCCCTGTTCACTAGAACTCGCAGCGCTCGCCGACGGCACGGGCGATCTCGCGCACCGCGGCGTCATATTGCCACTCCGTCTCGCCACGCGACCAAATGCGATCTACGCCATACACGTTCGGCTCGACGTTGACCGTGACGCGGACGCCGGGGAACTCGGCAATGATCGCCTCACGTAGAGCAGCGGCGTAGCCGGCCATATCGGCGATGCCCCCTCCAGCGCGGAGAGTATATTCGATCTGGTGCTGCTGGCTACGGTTCGGATGATTTGCCATCTGTCGTCTCCGCCCCTGATATTCCGCGAGGCGCCGGCATCAGCGATCGGCTGATGATGTAAATCTAGCACCGCTTGACACGATTGTCAATGCTAAAAGTTGACAACCGGAAAATTGTCAAGTATGGTCTTGCCATGACGACGATAGAAAAGGTGCGCAAGATGCGCGCGGCGGACCCGACCATTAGCACCGCCGACATGGCTCGGGCGCTCGGTGTGTCGCGTCAGCGGGTGTGTCAGGTGATGCAAGTTCTCGGCATCCCTGCAAGAGTTCCGCGCGGCTCGCCATCGACGACGCACCCACGCGAATATAAGTGCTGGCTGAACATGATTGACCGATGCGTTAACGAGAAGAACGTCGGGTTCAAGCACTACGGCGGGCGCGGCATCGCCGTTTGCGACCGCTGGGCGACGAGCTTCAAGGCGTTCTTCGCGGACATGGGGCCGCGGCCATCGCCACAGCACTCCATCGACCGCATCGACGTTGACGGGGACTATGAGCCGTCGAATTGCAGGTGGGCAACACCGTCCGAACAGCAAAGCAACCGGCAGGAGCACGCGCGCCGCATGCCGAAAGCGGAAGCGCGCCGCTATTGGGATGATCAAAGCCTGACAACGGCTGCCGCGCTGGCGCTGATGCCGGGATGGTCGATGATGACGGCATGGCGGCATTTTGGTCCGCGCGGAACGAAATCGACTGGACGGCCGCGAGTTGAGAAGCCGGCGCGGGAGCCGCGGTCGCGGCGAGATATTGCCAAGGATGCAGCGCAAAAGCGGTGGGCGAATGGCTCACCGCAGCGCATGCCAGAAGATGCGGCGCGCCGCATCTGGCATGATCGGCGGATTGCAACGATGACAGAGGCGCTGGCGCAAATGCCCGGCTGGTCACTGTCCGCCGCGTACCGGCGCTTTGGACCGCGCGGCATCGGTGCCGGGCGGCCGAAGCGGAAGAAATGAGGGAGCCGATAGAGTGCGCTTTGCCTTCGCAGACCCACCTTACCTAGGCTGTGGCCGTCTCTACGACGCGCACCATGCCGAGGCGCGTGTGTGGGACGATCCTGCGGAGCATCGTCGTCTCATCGAGCGCCTTTCGGACGAGTACCCTGACGGGTGGCTGCTCTGCCTGTCCTCGCCATCGCTGCGCACGTTGCTGCCGATGTGCCCGGAAGATTGCCGCGTTGGCGCGTGGGTCAAGCCGTTTGCCGCGTTCAAGGCCGGCGTTACGACCGCTTACGCGTGGGAGCCGGTTATCTGGCGCGGCGGCAGGAAGCGCGGGCGCGATCAGGAGACGGTGCGCGATTGGGTGTCCGAGGTCATCACGCTCCGGCGCGGGCTGACGGGGGCGAAGCCGGATGCGTTCTGCGAGTGGGTTTTGGACTTGCTCAACGTCAATGAGCGGGAGGACGTGGTGGACGACTTATTCCCCGGCACCGGCATCATGGGGCGCGTGATCGAGCGGCGGAGGAAGGCAAAGCAAATCGCACTGCCGTTTGCAGTGGAAAAAGCATAGGAGCGAGTGAAGGGAATGACACAGGCTGAAGCCATCAGGCAGTTGCGGCATTGCGTAGCAAGTGCAGGAGCGAGTCTCCTGCCGGCTGCGCTCTAACCGAGCGGAGATGAGAGGTGAGATGGGTTGGAGCGGCGCTATGTGCGCTCGTTGTAGGATGTTCTGCGGTTGTCGGCTCAGGCAACGCGACCGCGAAAGACGATAGGTCGAAAGTCGATTTGATTGATCGGCACATCTTGGGCCAAGAGCACGCCAGCCTCGCTGGCCTCCAGCGGCAAAAGTTGGTTGGGGTTCTCTGGATGGATTCGCGCGATTTCGGCGATGAAGGTCGTGTAGTGCTGCTCGTAGCTGAACGCATTCCGATACTCGATCAAGCCGACCACTGCCGGGTGAACCGTATTGCTGCCCGTCCGCGCCATAGCTGCCGCGACATCTTGCGTTTTGATTACTGCTTTGACGTTATGAAGCGCGCCTCCTTTGGGGAAGACGTGATGGGCGTACCTCGGCGGCGGCACGCGGTCGATGCCGGACTGTGCCTCGGCTATGAGCCCATCGAGCCTACCGAGGGCATCTTCATCGAGTGGACAAACCACGATAGTCATTTCGATTGTGACGGCTGGAGAGTTGCCGTGGTTCATCAAGTGCAGTCCGACAATGAAACTAGTGTCGGCACCTTCAGCCATGAACCCGCTTTCGAGACTTGGTTCAACGGAGAGCCAAGGCCGTTCAGCGATGAGCAATGCTCTTTCAGTGGCGATGCCACTATTCCGTGCTTCTCTCAGCGCCTTCTCCGAGATGTCGGCTTGACGTTGAGCCGCTTCGGCGGCCTCTGTAGCGGCGATGGTTGTCCTCGTAGTCTCCCACAGGGTAGCGGTTATCAATACTACACCGATGAAACTAGCGATCATGGTCCCCAAGGACCAATCGGCCATCTCCCGCTGAGCTTCAAGATCGCGTTCGGAGCGCCACTCGTCCCGATAGGCTTTTGGGTCAGTGTAATGGCCCTTCGGCGACGCGCCCATGGGCACGACCTGTTTGGTTTCCTCATATTTTTGGGTGGCGGCTGCATCAGCGGCTTGGGCTTCGCGGTGCTGGTTAGCTAGTCCCGCGACCGACAACATGATCGCAACGCAGACAGCTACTCCAAGCGGAGTGTGGCGCATCCAATCGCTTCGAGACATTGGACCATAAAGCTCGCTGAGAACTTCCCCCTGGCGAGCTTGTTTCGGATGTTCACCTCCTTCTCGTCAACGCCGATCTCGGCCAGCCGGGCCACGAGCTGGGCATAGGTGACACCCTTGCGCTTCAGTTCGGCCTTCAGGAGGTTGGCCACCTTGGCCTCCCAGTCGGTCTTCTCGGGCATGGTTGCATCTCCGATCGCCATAAAAGTAACGTAGGCGATACGTTTGCCCTTGTCAATGATACCATGACGCACTATGTTCGATACGTAAGTATCGGAGATAGTAACATGGCCACCATCTTCAAACTCACCGCCGCCGCCCGCACCCTGTCGCTCAAGGACGTGTACTCTATGGGCGAGGACGGGGCCTACAGCCTGTTCAAGAAGCTCCGCTGGCCTGAGACGGACGGCGCGCCGGTCTGCCCCAAGTGCGGTGCCCTCGACGCCTACGAGATCAGGAGCCGGCGTCGGTTCGAGTGCAAGGCGTGCCGCAAGCAGTTCAGCGTCACGTCGGGGACGATCTTTGCCAGCCGCAAGCTCGCCTTCACCGACATGCTGGCCGCGATCGCGATCCTGGCCAACGCCGCTAAGGGCCTGTCCGCGATGCAGCTCTCCCGCGATCTGGACGTGCAGCACAAGACGGCATGGGTTCTGGCGCACAAGCTGCGCGAGGCGATGGCGGCCGAGACGGCGGAGCACAAGCTCGCGGGTGTCGTCGAGGTCGATGGCGCTTGGTTTGGCGGCCACATCCGCCCCGAGAACAAGGCCGAGGACCGCGTTGACCGCCGCTTGAAGGAGCACCAGACCGGCAAGCGCCGCTCGGTCGTGGTCGCGCGCCAGCGCAAGGGCCGCACGCTGCCGTCAGTGCACGAGCACGAGGCGGACGGTATCGCGACGGTTTCCAAGGTGGTCGCCAAGGGCTCGACGGTTCACGCTGACGAAGCCAGCCATTGGGACGCGCTGCACGCGCTGTTCCCGACGCTCCGCATCAACCACAGCGAAGCCTACTCGCTCGACGGCGTCTGCACCAATTTGGCCGAGAGCTATTTCTCCAGGCTGCGGCGCATGGTGCGTGGCCAGCACCACCACGTCTCGGCGCGCTACCTGCACGCCTACGCCGAGCACGCGGCGTGGCTGGAGGATCACCGGATGCTCGACAACGGGGCCATGACCAATCGCATCGTCGGGCTGGCGATGGGGCACCCGGTCAGCAGGCAGTGGAAGGGGTACTGGCAGCGGTCGTGCGGGGCGGATTGAGCGACTAAGCGGCAGCGGCCAGCTTGCCAGGAGAGGGCTGATTGGCGCCGAACCAGGACAGTTCTTTGGTCTGCGCGCCAAGCGAGATCGCAGCGGCTAGGCAAGCTGCATACACGGCTTCCTCAAGCTTCTTGCTGTCCATCCCAGTCTCCAAGCGAATACGCGCCTACACTCTACAGCGTTCATGCATCATGCGCTGCCCGCCGTGAATAGTTTGTTAACACGTAAACACTTCGTCTGCCTTGAGGCCGCAGACGTGCGACAACTTGTCACAGACCGAACTCAAGCCATTGCCCCCGAATCGCGGGGTCAGAAAAGATGTCCTGCGTCGCGAGTGCAACAGCTATTGCACTGAAATACGCTCGATCTATGCTGTTCCCCAAGTGTATCTTAACCTGCTTTGCACCGTCTGACTGTGCCAATTTCACAGCACCCAAGATAAGATTTGCAGTAATAGTGGCTAATACTTTCGGCTCCACATCTTCATAATCAAAGCGAGGCGCAAGCAGAAGCCACAATACTCTCAGTGTCTTTCCCTCTGTTTTTGGCAGGCGTGCACAGTTGATGTGAACGATTGCGCTAGCACCGTGTCCGTAATCAAGCTTATACACGCCTCCATTCTGGTGAGGCGGGTTTTCATTGCTTATAGTGCGAGCAAAGTCCACAGATGGAGTGGAGTAGTTACTGAATTCATCTTCGAAATGAGCACATTGTTCGGCCCATTCTTTCTCCAGAAGAGCAAACTCTTCTGGCCCCATGCGCACGAGCATTTTGTCACCATTTGTTAGCAACTTACATTAAAGACCGGGGCGTGCTGACCACCAGCGGGACTCGCTGCATCTCGACCTAAACGGAACGGGCGATTCGAGGCAAGGGCAGCCAGCTACGCCGCCAGCACCCACAGCACGCTCATCCCCGGCCCCGGCTGCGAGACGGCAATCCCCCGGTCTCTGAGCCCCCGGAGCGCCACGCCGACCCGCTTGGTCATCAGCCTCAGCAGCTTGGCGTCGTCCCTGTCCAGCGCTCTTTCCACAATCAACTGCACAGCCACATCCTGCGAGGTCAGCGGCTCTGTCGCCTGCCTCAGAATGCCGAGGATCAATCGGGTCATCTCGCCCCGCTTGGACCAGTCCGCTGGCGGCCGGAACGCCTTCGGCTTGATCGAGGCGATCTGGTATTCGGGATCGAACAGCAGCAGCGTCTTGTCCAGGGATTCGAGGTCCAAGATCATCTGCCGGAGCTTGGCTTGCGCGGTCTCTATGTCGCCGGCCAGCTCGGCGCGCTTGCGAACGAGGGCGGTGATAACGTGGGGTTCTGCCATACCGGGAGAGTCGCAAATCAGCTAGACTCTCGCCACCTGAGAGTTCCTGCACTTGCTACGCAATGCCGGATTTTTGCGCTGGCAGCGGGACCGTTGGTCGCGCGTGCGACGCGGAATGTCGGCACTTTATAGGCATTGAGCGCGATGCAGTCGCGGCGGCTGCAGAGTGACACAAGAATAGGAGCGGTGGATGGGGTGGCTTGACGGATCGACTGCGCCGACTGACGGGACGCCGATCTTTTTGCGTGTGAATGCCTGCGTGTCGATAGGCGTCTACTCAGAAGCGTGGTGCGGGTGGGTCGCGCATGCAGACGGCCACGATGCGCGCGACGCACGCGGCGACCTGATCGTAATCAATAGCCCGCACTACTGGATGCCAATTCCAGACGTGCAAAGATGAGGAGCGGCCATGAAAAAGCCAGTGCCGACGACTGACGACGAGTGGGCGGATGCGATAGCCGACGAGGTCGTCAAGCAGATCATCGAGACGCCGGACGCCGACGCACTCGCCGGAAAGTGGCCGCCGCTGGTGCAGAGCGTGACCGGCGATGATGCCGACAAGACATAGGAGCGAACGATGTGCGATGTCTGCACGGGCAGCGGGGAACTGCCAATCTACAACAACACAGCAAAATATGTGATGACAATCGCCTGTCCACGCTGCGGCGGAAGCGGCGGCGATCCCATTACAGGTGTGCCGCCCTCGGCGGCAACTGACGGCGATCAGCCGTCCCTCGAATTGCCCAGGCCGTTGAGATCGTCCTGGCCGGTCCCGAGGGGGACACGTTGAGGAGCCCCACCGGCCCGCCCCTGCGACACGGTGATATCCTGCCTGCCGTGGCACGATCTACGCGATCGGAGCATCTTGCGGGGTGACGTGGCAGGCCCCGCCGGGGGCGGACCAGTGGGGCTACCCGCACACCGGGCAGCGCGCCCCGCTGACGCTGCCGGTCTAGAGGCGGGTCGGGAACGATAGCGCCCCGGCCAGGGGAGTAGCCGGGGCGCGGGTGCGTTCGGGACGAGAACGGCGGGAGGGTGCCCGCCGTTTTTTTATAGCAAATACTTGCGGATCACTCAATACATCACAGCACAAGAAAGTAAAATTCTGTCGCTGGCGTGTGTCACCGCAACCTCTGCTTGGAGTTTTTCTTTGGAATACTACCGCAAGGGGGTGGACGAATCGCGTCTCCCTCGTGCACTCTGGCCGAGTCGCCACCTCGACAACCATCAACCTGAACGCGAAGGACTAGAATCCATGGCGGACTATGGACCCCAAGTCACACTGGCGAGGCTCTACATGAAGCAGTCTGCGAAAGGCGCAACCTACTTTCGCGGCCGGCTCGGCATGTCCAACATCGCCCTGTTGAAAAGCAAAGACCTCGCCGACGACGGTACCGAAATTTGGAACCTCGTTCTTTCCGAGGCTCCGAAGCGGGAGGGCGACGCGCCGGCCAAGGCCCAAGTTGCACAGCCAGCGCAACCCAGACTGGACCCGCCGCAGCGCACGCCAATGCGCGAGCGAGAGATCGATGACGAGATTCCCTTTTAGGAACGAAACGGCCCCGGCTCTCGCAACAGAGACCGGGGCCATTGATAGGAGACTGTGACATGAAGATTAAGCCACAAACCGACGCATCCGTCAACACCCGTCCTTACGGGAGGGCATAGCCATGGCCGATCGGTGGATAAAAGTCTCGACCGAGATGTGCGACCACGCGGCGCTGGCCGGTCCATACGACAAGCGATCGGCGTGGCTGTGGCTGATCGCCAATGCGACATGGAAGAATCGGCGGGTCAGCAACAAGGGCAAGATGGTCGAGTTGCAGCGGGGACAAATCCTCGCCGGGCGCGCGTTCCTGGCCAAACAATGGGGGTGGACGGAGAAAAAAGTTAGAAATTTTCTCGCGATTCTTGTCGCGGAAAACATGGTCAAAATGGGCCAGAGCGTGGGCCACTACGCCAACGTGCTAACCGTCTGTAATTACGACCGTTATCAGGCGCAGACCGACCATGAGGAGAGCCGGCAGGGCCAGTCAGGGGCCAGTCAGGGGCCAGTCAGGGGCCAGTCAGGGGCCAGACTCTTAGAAAGGGTAGAAGGGGTAGAAGGGGTAGAGAAGAAAGAATCTCCTGACGGAGATTCGTCGCCTTCGCTCGATTTTTACGCCCCACAACAGCCCGAGCCGGACGTGTTGCAACAGGCGGTCGCGATCTGGAACGAGGCTGCTGTCCAGGCCAACCTACCCAAGGTGCGCATTCTGAGCGAGGCGCGGCGCAAGAAGCTGGCAGCACGGCTCAAGGATGCCGGCGGCCTCGACGGCTGGCGGGACGCGATCGGCAAGCTGGTGGCCAGCGATTTCCTGACCGGCAAGGTCAAGGACTGGAAGGCAGACTTCGGGTTTGTGCTGCAACAGGAGAGCTTTGCCCGGCTGGTCGAGGGCGGCTACGACAACCGCCGCAACGCTCCGCGTGCAAACAGGCTTCCTCCGCAACCAGTGGTCGAGCGCCCGTTTCAGCCGAGCCCGGAGTACATGGCCGAGCTGATGGAGGCGCGGCGGATCGCGGACGAGATTGACCGCAGTCGTCCAAGCCATCCGACCGTGCCACCGTTGACGACGCGCGACCGAATCAACCAGCATTGAGGCGGAGGCAGCCATGAAAACCGTCGATGAAATCCTGTACGAGGAGCGGGTCGTCGGGCTGCGCAGCACGGCGCTTGGCGTGCACTACACGACATGCCCGAAGTGCTCGGCCGGTCGCAAGCCGATGAACCGCAAGAAGCGGGTGCTCAAGGTCAACATCGACGAGCGCGGGGTGCGGCTCGGGTGCTGCCATTGCGATTTCCACACGGCCAGATTTTACGACGAGGGGGAGCCACATCATGGCGGACGGATCGGGACCGGCCGGCGCGTTTTTGAGCGAGCAGCACGCCAGCCTGCTCGAATCCAAGCGCAAGATTTCGAGCGAGACTTGCGCGCGGCTTGGGATCGTGTCGCAGGGCCGGGCGCTGGGGTTCGAGTATCGGACGAAGGACGGGACGCTGTCGTTCGTGAAGTGGCGCGGGCCAGACAAGAGTTTCTGGATCGAGCCCGTGGGCGCGAAGTTGTGCATGTGGGGTCTGGATCGACTCTCCGAGATCGCTGGCACCCCGGACTCGCTTATCATCACCGAGGGCGAGCTTGACGCGGCGAGCGTCGTCGACGCCGGCTTTGCATGGGTGACGTCGGTTCCCAACGGAGCGCCCGCAAAGCCGGGCGATGGCGCGATCGACCCGCGTGAGGATCGGCAGTTCTCGTATCTGTGGGACGATACCGGGCTGATCGAGCCGCTGCGGCTGGCCGAGCGGATCATCCTCGCGGTCGACGATGACGGCCCCGGCCGCGTGTTGCGGGACGAGCTGGCCATTCGGCTGGGGGCGGATCGCTGCTACGGCATCACCTACCCGCCGGGGTGCAAGGATGCCTCCGATGTGCTGCAAAAGCACGGCCACGCCAAGCTGCGCGAGATCATCAACGGCGCATGGGCGCTGATACCAGACCGGCTGTGCCGGATGGGCGAGGTTGTGATTCCCGGCGAGCCGACCAAGCTGACCAGCGGGTGGTCCAACCTCGACGACGGGCTCGGGTTTCGCATCGTGCCGCCGGAGTTGATTATCATCACCGGCAAGCCGGGGGCCGGCAAATCGCAATTCGCCGTCAACCTTGGGCTCAATCTTGCGAGGTTGCATGGGCTACGCGGGGCGGTCGTGCAGTTCGAGGATTCGATTCGCCGCGTTCGCCGTGACCTGAATGGCTACTCGCAACTCTGGCATCATGGCGACGTCGATGCTGCCGAGGCTTGGGTCAACGAGATGGTTTTCGTGGTGCCGCCGACGATCGGCGACGATGACAAGCGCGATTTGAAGTGGCTGCACACGATCATCTGGGAGGCCGCCGCCCGCCACGGCTGCAAGTGGATCGTGGTCGATCCGTGGAACGAGATCGAGCATATGTGGGATCGAGGCCAGGGCGAGGTCGAGTATACCAACAACGCGCTGCGCGACTTGAAGCGCCTTGCGCGGCGCTATGACATCGTCGTCATGCTGGTGGCTCATCCCGATAAGGCGGCGGGCCGCAACGAGACGATCGACACGATGACGCTGTACTCGATCTCCGGCGGCAGCGCATGGAAGAACAAGGCCGATCACGGCATCATCATCGGCCGCGAGATGCTTGACGGTCGCGAGACCGGCGATACGATCGTCAAGGTCGACAAGGCCAAGGACCATATCACGATGGGCATGCCGGGCAGCGTGACGATGCGGTTCGATCCACGGGCGCGCACGTTCTCCTCGACGTAGCGGCTTGTGCAACGCGGGCAAATCACGTTAGGAGTGTTGCATGGCAAAGCGCAAACAGCCTCGTCGATCGCCGCAGCCTCGATTCGGCGACGCATTGCAGAACATGCGCGCGGCGACCCACACGGGCGTCAGGAGCGCGATCGACAATGCGCTGCGGGGGATGCCACCGCCAGACGGACGCCGCCGCCAGCGGCCCGCAGCGGGCGATATAGCGCATGCGCTATTCGACGGTCTGGTGCTCGCTGTGGCTGAGGAGGTTGTACGGGCATCGCGACCCGGCAGCGCGACCGACATGGCTGAGCTGATCGCGGATGCGATCGTCATCCGGGTCGAGCATCTGACGGCGGCGGGTCGCTGTTGATTTCCACGCCCGTCTAGGGTAGAGTCTCAATCGCGCGCAACGGCCTCCCTCGTGCGCGCTGGCTGGTCCCACGGCCTCCTCGCTTCCCCTCCTCCTCATCCTTGCGCTCGCGGGCTTCGGCCGGCGGCGACATTGGCGTTGGCGGCAACAAAAATGCCGCCGGGTTGGTTGCTCCCCGGCGGCACTCCCCGCTATCCCCCGCTTGTGTCGTGGCCTCAGTGCCCTCTGGTGCCCCGACGCCAATAGTGTCGGATATGCTTGCGAGTCTGTCAACATCGAGTTGCGAGCGTCAACGCGATTTTTTGTCTGTGGGTGGCGGGATGGGCGAGTTGTAGGTAGCAATCCAACCTCGTTTCGGGCCGAGAATCCTGACCCTGCATGGCAGGATATGCACAGCCGCAACGGCGGCGCTCCGTAGGCCCGCACACTTCTCGCGAGATTTTGCTAGGGCGAGGGAATGGCAGGCGTCCTAGCCAACCGTCCTGGCATCCTGCTTTTGCTGTCCTGGCAGGACGGCGAGACTTATCCACCAGGACGGCGCGCCGCATCCGACATACAACTGAACGGCCTTTCCTGCGCCTTCCAGAGTGTGGCTATCCTGCCACCATCGTATAGCCTCGGAGAAAGTACCGGATGAGTCTCTGAGGCGGGCAAACCGGCCTTCAAAGCACATTCCACAAGCAAATACAAGTCTTGACATAGCAACAGCCATGTGCAAGCCGGCGCGAAGAAAGTATTTGCAAGATGATTCGATTCGTTTTATTTGTTGACTTGCCTGTATTCAGGCGATTCGCTTCCAGAGGTCTTGCGGGGCCGAGGAGGTCGTGGGACATGCAACTAGAAAGGGCGGGCTTCGGCTCGCCCATTTTTTTGGTACAGTCGTGTTGACGATTCGATTCGACGGGGGATTGCCGATGCAACTATGGATCGTTGCCGCTGTGGCATTCGTGCTCGCATGGCCGGCGCATGCGTCGGGCGGAAAGCCCAAGAAAGGCCCGACCGCCGTCATGGCTTACGTGAAACAAGAGACGGGTGCGTCGTGTCTCAAGCCGGTTCGCGCCGTTGGCTCGCAATGGGCGACGGAGAGCGGGGCCGAGGAGAGCGCGCAGAAGTCGTGGCGCGAGGAAGTCAGGTTTCATCACGGCGAATCGGCGGCCGATCTCGACAAGGCCAAGGAGTACGCGCGTCGCTGCACCAAATCCTCGATCGGCGAGGTGGTCGGCCAGTCGTTCTACCGCTGCGAGGTCGAGGCGGTGCCGTGCCGGCCTGGGTTTACCAAGGACAAGTGACATGGCCAAGTGCTTCAAGTGTGGCGACCCTGGCTATGTTAAGTGGCGCATCTGCGCCGACGAGTCCGATAGGTGGGTCTGCCTGCACCATGACATTGAATTGAACCGCATCGGCCTGCGCTGGGCCTATCCGCGCGCCAAGGCGGAGCGGCTACAGGTGGCGTATGTCGCGAAGGTGCTCGGGGTGCAGATGGAGGCGGCAGAATGACCGACCAGCCTAAAAACGTCGGCCACCGCTATCAAAAGGGACAGTCCGGAAATCCGTCCGGGAAGTCCAAACTGAAGCCGTTGACTGATCGGTTGCGGATGATCCTGTCAGAGCACCCGGAGCGCGCTCAGAAAATTGCAGAAGCGCTAATCAGCGAGGCAGAGAACGGCAACCTCCAGGCGACGAATATCGTCTTGGAAAGACTGGAGGGGAAGCCAATGCAGCAGCTTAACATCACCGACGAGCGGCAGACGCTAGAGATAGCTGAGATCGACAGGCGGATTACCGAGCTTGCTGGCCGGCTGCGGGTGCCCATCCCAGCATTGATCGACTCAACCGCCTCAGACGCCGAGGTCGTCAATGATTAAGCACGGGGTCGATGTGTACTTGGAATTGGCCGAGCACATTGGTTACGACGCAGAAACAGGGCGCTGCTTTTGGTTAGCTGATCGCTGGCGTCGGACCGGCCGGCACGGCACGCCCTATCTACTGCGTAAGGCCGGAGACACCGCAGGGTCGTTCGACAAGAGGACAGGTTACATTTTTATCAGAGCCGGTGGAGATCATTCTTGGGTCGCTGCGCATCGCTTCGCGCTGTTTTGCTTGAGTGGAGATGTGCCGCCTGATGAGGTCGACCACATAAATGGTATTCGCAATGACAACAGGGCGGTGAACTTGCGTATTGCAACGAAGCATCAGAACCAGCGCAACGCGCGCCGCCGCAAGGACAACTCAACTGGGTTCAAGGGTGTGCGGCGCGACGGGTTGAGATTTAGTGCGCGTTGCCGGGTCGGCGGCAAACGGGTTCACCTTGGTACGTTCGACACTGCCGAAGAAGCCCATAATGCCTACCTAGCTGCGGCAGCGGAGAGTTATGGTGACTTCGCACGCGCTGGATGATCTCGACACCAAATTAGCGCTGCTCGACGCCCTTGAGGCAAAGCTGGCTTCGGAGGCGCGACGCGACATTGTCACATTCTCAGAGATGATGGAACTGCCAGGAGCGCCCGTTATTGCGTCAGATGGCTATTATCCGAAGAAGTTAAAGCTCGCTCCTCATCATCGCCTATTGCTGCGCGCCATACAGGATTTGACTGACAGCAGCGACCTGAATGGTCTCATAATTATGATGCCCCCAGGTAGCGCAAAAAGTTCTTTTGGGTCTGTGCTTGTTCCTGCGTGGGTGCTGGGCCGCCGGCCGGGGACCAATGTTATCGCCGTGACCTATGGTCAGGAATTGACAATCAGGTTTGCGCGTCGCGTGCGGCAAGTGTGTCGAGACCCGCTCTATCAGAAGATCATGGGATGTACGGTCGCCGATGACAACCAAGCGGTCGAGCAGTGGAGTCTCACTAACGGGTCAGATTACAGGGCGTCGGCGATTGGCGCGGCTATCACGGGCATGCGCGCCGATCTCGTTGTGATTGATGACCCGGTCAAGGATCGCGAGGCCGCCGACAGTGATTTAATCCAAGAAAAAACGTGGGCAGCTTACACAGACAATATCGTCACGCGATTGAAGCCGGGCGGCAAGCTGGTCGTCATCGCGACTCGCTGGCACGAGTCCGACCTCATCGGCCGGCTGTTGGGTGAGAAGTGGAAGGGGCAAAGCGGCCTGTGGAGAACGTCAGACGACAGGTTGATGCAAGTTATCAATCTGCCAATGCTGGCCGAGCACGCCGACGATCCGCTTGGGCGCAAGCCGGGCGAGATGTTGTGGAAAGATCATTTCCGAGCGGAGGAGGTCGAGCGACTGAGGAAGGCTGCGTCGCGTGGCGGCTCGTTCGCGCGCACATGGTCGAGCCTCTATCAGCAGCGTCCGGCTCCGAACGAGGGCGCTATTCTTTCTCGGTCCTACTGGCGCGTATGGGACAAGCCCGAGTTGCCAGAATGCGATCAGGTCTATCTCTGCTACGACACCGCGTTCGAGGAGGACGAGGAAGCCGACTTCTCGGCGATGACGGCGTGGGGCGTGTTCGATTCCACCAGCCGCAAGCCGGACGGCAAGGAATACTCGCATCGTCACGTCATCCTGCTCGGAGCATGGGAGGACAAGGTCAGCGCCGTCGATCTGATCGACGTCGTGCAAGGCCACTGCAAGCTGTTCCGGCCCGATCGCATTCTGGTCGAGAAGCGGGCGAGCGGAATCCAGCTCGTTCAGGAGATGAAGCGCCGCCGGCTGCCGGTGCAAGATTGGCTCCCGCGCGGCAAGCCGGGGACAAAAGGCAAGGTTCCCCGCGCGCATGCGGTTGCGGCGATCCTGGAGATGGGCTCGGTCTGGTACGTGCCGGGCGAGAAAACCGAGCGCGTGCTGGAGCAGTGCGCGGCGTTTCCCTATGGGACAAACGACGATTTGTGCTTGGTGGCTGGTACGCTGATTGCGACTCGGCGTGGGTTCATTCCGATAGAGCAAGTGGTGGTTGGTGACGAAGCGCTAACGCCGCTAGGGTGGCGGCGCGTATCGGCCGCTGGGTTTACCGGAGTGCGGGATGTTGTGGAGAGAGGACCGCTGACGGGGACTTGGAACCATCCTGTTTTCCACTTGCAGCACGGCTACGTTCCCCTCGAATCGGTTGATTCTGTTACAATGGCGTCAACCATTGGGAGGGCCACGCTTTGGAGCTTGATAAGGACAATCCGCCAGAAACCGTGGAGTTCGACGGCGCGATCTACAGGCGCATGGGCGGAAGGCGCAGGTACTACCTCAGTCAGTCTAGGAGCAACGCCGGGCGCAAGCTGGCGAAGGGGCTGCACGTCGCGATCTGGGAGAGCGCGAATGGGCCCGTTCCGGCTGGCCACGAGGTCCATCACAAGAACGGCAATACATTTGATTGTCGCTTGGAAAATTTGGACTGCCTACCGCGCTCTGTCCATCGGCGCATGTACCACGCGGGCAAGGCTGAGTATGCAAAATCTGATGAGCAGCGTGCGCACTTGGCGCGCGTTCGCGCCTCTGCGACTGAGTGGCATAGGTCAGATGAGGGACGAGAGTGGCATCGACAGAATGCCATCCGAACAAGCAAATTCCAGCCCGGCTCTAAGCGCGACCCGCTCAAGCCAAAGCCCCCAATCGCGTGTGCGGTTTGCGGGGTCGTTTTCGAGAGGGTCAACATTAGGCAAGTCGTGTGCTCCAATAAATGCCACCATTTGCGGCTGCGCAGAGCACGCGGGGAAAGGCCGCGCGGGTCACTTGTCGAGATGCGGCTTTGTGATGTTTGCGGGGAGGCTTTTGAGTGCCGTAACATCAGGAAGTTCACATGCTCCCCAAAGTGCCACAGATCGAAACGCAAGGCCCGTCTACAATCTGACGGTTGAGGGCGCGCACTGCTACTACGCCAACGGCGTGCTCGTTCACAACTGCGACACGGTGACGATGGCCCTGTCGTGGTTCCGCGACTACTTCGTATTCCGCACTGCCGAGGACGAGTTGGACGATGACGAGCTAAAGGATGTGTTGCTCTCGCGCTCCGATAGCCGCCGGCACAAGCGCTCGCTCTATTCCGGCCCTGTCAGCAGGAGTCGAATCGATCTAGATGCTGACGACATCGAGCGCATGACGCCGGATACGCGGCGTCGGCTCTATGGGGGCTTGTGATGGACGATCTGGATTATTCTATCCCCGGCCTCGGCTGGTCGCCGGACTATCTCGATTTCGTGCTCGGCCCGCCGCCGGAGCCGGACCCGTGCGCGTGCGAGGGCGAGATTCCCGAGTGCTTCTACTGCGACGGGACGGGCATTCTGCCCTCGATCGCGTGGAGCAAGTGGGTGGCTGGACGGCGGGCGCTCGGGGTCAGCACCTACGCCACAGGCACCGCTTAATTTTGTTCACCGCGTCAACATCAGCTTGACGCCTGTTGACGAGTCGTCGATCATGGTTGTGGCGGCGTAGCAACATGCGGGGGTTGGATATGCGGACCAAGCGGGCATCGATTGCGGAGCGGGTGCGAATCGAGCGAGGCAAGCATCCTGACGTCCCGATCGAGGACATCGCCGAGATCGTCGGCTGCACGCCGAAGTATGCGTCGTGGGTAATGTGGGGCGAGAAAAACCGCGACTCTCGGCGGCGCTACGAGCGCGAGCGCAAGCGGGAACTGTACCACTCGGACCCGCGCGTTGCCGAGCGCATGCGCCATGCGGCGCGAGAGTGGCATCGACGCCGGAAGGGGGACGCCAGTGCGGTCGCCGAATAAGGTCGGTCACAAGTGGTTCGGCAAGGTTCCGGTCGAGGTTGCCGGCCGCGAGGCGTGGGATAAGCAGGACGCCAGCCAATCATGGACCGATGGCGGGGCGGTCAAGAAAATCCTCGCCTCGATCGAGCCTCTGCTGGAGCGCCTTGTCGCCAGCGAGGCGATCGGCGCGGTTGCTGATTTCGCATCTACGGGGGAGGCGGCGGTGCGTGCGGGGCAAGGGGGCGAGGTCGTGATCGGTCTCAGGATCACGAGCGAGCAGTCGTCGATGATCGTCAGCGTGCCACTGCGCAAGCTCTTGGTGGCGGCCTTGACCGAGGTTCGCAACGGGATTGCGCTCGATCCCCAAGCGCAGGCGCTTCTCGCTGATCTCGTATCGCTAGGCCGGCAGCTATCGCGTCTCGGCCAGCCGCCGCCGCAGGTATCAAAGCCGATCGCGGCCACAGTCAACGGGGCACATCAATGAGCGAGACACAACAGACGCAAGACACGGCGCGCGAGACGGTCGAGACATTCCACAAGGCCGCCGCGCAGAACGGACACCTCACGCTGGCGATGATGGCGGGGCTTGGCGCTGGCCCGTATTTCGTCGCCCACAGCGCCTCGCACATGATCGCGCTGTCGCTGTCTGAGATCGCGCGGACGGACAAGGACGCGGCCGGCGCGCTCGCCGACGAGTTGTCGGCCGGTTTCGTCAATCTGCTCGACCGATTGGGGCTGATGCGAGACGGGGGCGACGATGCGCCGAAAGCCTAGAAAGGGCTATCAAGCCTATCTGCTGGTCAAGGCCGGCACGCACAGCCACGCCGAGGCGGCGCGCGAGTGCGGCATCTATCCGGCGACGGTTTCGTATGAGTGCCGCAAGCACGGGTTGCGCGGCATTACAGAGCGTGGGCGCAGCGCGGCAGCGCGGGCTAGATCGATTGCATCGCGCAAGGCGGCGGTGGAATACCGGGCGCGCATCGGCGTCGATCCGCTCAAGGTCTACGAGATGGCCAAGGTCGGGTCGTACTCCGAGGTCGCGAAGGCGCTGAGGCTGACGCGCAATCAGGTTGCCGGCTACGTCAACCGGGTCAAGAGCGGGGTGCAGTATGGCGCGCAAACGGGCGAGTGACACTCCGGCTCCTGTTGTCGAGCAGCCGGCAGCCGAGCCGCAGATTGTGCCGGATGGCGACTTTGCCGGCATGACCTACGACGAGGTGTTGGCGCATCTGCAAGCCGGCATCGAGGAAGTGCTTGGTCCGGCCGACATCGAGGCGGTGTGTGCGTCGCTGGACATGGTGCTCGCCGATGTGCTCGCCGTGGCGCAGGAGACGATGGGGCCGATGTACGCCAAGCAGGCGGCCTACAACTACGCCAGCACCGCGTTGCCCTATCTGATGCTGGAGATCGAGCACAAGCCGACGTTTCGTGACTTGAAGAAAATCAAAAATGGATCGGACAGATGAGCGATCTGGAAACGCAACTGCGCGATGCGATCAAGACTCTTGTCAAGCGCGGCGACACTCCGCCTCAGCCATCGCCATCATCGAGCGAGTATGGCGAGCCCGCCTACGCGCCGCCGCCGCTGGCCACCGCGCCCAATACCGACCGTTTCGAGGACGCGGTGCGCGCCGAGATGCAGCGGATCGGTGACTACATCATTGCCCACGAGAGCCACGCGCTCGCTCCGTTCCGGGTTTTTGCGCGCGTCTCTACTGTGGAGCAAATGCTGGTCAGGATCGACGATCACATCAACGACCTCAAGACGGGTCGGGTGTCACTGTGCGAGCCGCTGGTGATCGAGATGATCGCCAAGCTGGTGCTACTCCAGATCGCGGCCAAGGGCATGCAAGCGAGGCAGTGATGAGCGACGCGGCCGAGCAACTGCTGATTGCCGCGATTGGCATTGCGGCGCTGGTGATGCTCTACGTCACCGCTAATGCGGGAGGGGGCGCGGCATGCACGATCCCGTGGTGACGTCCTACGTTGCATGGAGTTTCGGCGGCCTCGTCGCCGGCCTGATCGTGCTGCTGATCTACACCATTGCGATGATCTACGCGACAGCGAGAGGGGAGAGCGAGGATGAGTGAGAAGGTGCCGCTCCACGAGCAGATCAACGCCGGCATTGCCGCGTTCGCGATGGCGGTCGAGAAGGGATTGCCAGTCAACGAGGTTGCGGTGCGCGCTCTCATTCGCACGCTGCAATGGATGGATCGCCACCCCGACGCGCTGAAAACCGCTGCCGAGCTTGTCGCGGACGAGAACTATCTAAAGCTCAAGGCGGCGTTCCCTGCGGCTGATCTTGTCGGCGTGAGGCGGACATGACCCGCAGGGACATGCGCTGGCTATTCGTCGTCCTTACCATATGGGCGGCAGGATGGGTTACAATCATCGTCATCAACGAGCCATTGAAGGTGATGGTGCCATGACGATCTCGGTCGAGCCGCATGAGTTTCTGGATGGTCGCTGGGTTATCAAGCAGGACGGGAAGGACAGCGCCGAGATCGTCATCTACCGCACGGGCGATGCCTACTCGGTGACGCTCAACGGGACGACGGGTTTGCTCTGGCGCGGGATGTTGAAAAACGGTCGCGTCATGGGCGAGCGCGAGTATCTGGAATGGGCGCTGAGCAGGAAGGCGAAGGAGGTGGCGTGACCTACGAGTTCAAGCGCCTTCCTCATCAGCAATTGGAACGCGACATGATTGCGCGGTCCTGGAGGGAGCTTCGCGCCAAGAATCGCGCGCTTGCCAGACGCGCCTATCGAACGATGTGTGCCCGCCGCGCGAAGTGGGCGGTTGCCATCAACGTCAACCTGTATGACAAGGACGAGCCATGACACCAGATCAGCACGCACGCCTGAGAGAGTTCGCACGGCGAGTGATCTACGCGGCTATGGAGGATGGGCGGCCAGAAATGTCGTGGATCACGAGCTTCGCCATGGAGCTTGATCTTGTCGAGACCAAGATCGCCACACAAGCCGACATTGACGATGCCGTGGAGGAGGGCCGGCCTGCGGCGAGGTTTGAGATTGGCCGCGAGATCGACGTGATCGTGCCGTGGCTGGTGGAGGCGGATGAGAACGAGGAGGTCGGGGCATGACCGAGTGGAGACGCCTCAGCAAGACGCGCCAGTCTGAATTGATGGAGTCTCTTATCCATGAGATGTTCGGCGCGAAGTTCGCTGCTCCGGTGCCGGTATTGATCCGGCCAATTGTACAGAAGCCAAGCAAGGTGGCAACGGCGTGGTCGATTGACGCCTGCGACATTGACGGCAAGGTTCTGGCTGGCGACGTCATTGGCCTTGATGATTTCGCCAATGTGGTAGACCCCAAGGACGGCCTCCGTGTCTTGCTGAGCCGCTTTGCCGGCGAGGTACGCCGCGTTGGCAATCGTCGCCGCTCACGGAGGACGGCAGCATGACCGACGACGATCGCATCAAGCGTCTCGCCAAGCTGTCCGCCCGCAACAAGCGCTCGCGCGCTTCCGAGCGCCGGATGGTTAAGGCCAACAGCGAGCCGGACACGATCACCATCGGCGAGGCGGCGGCGCAGGTGGTGGACGACCTGTCGCGCCGTTGCACTTTTGTAACGACGCCACGGCGTTGAACGTCGACACGTCAAGGAAAGGTGGACGCGAATCGGATACTAGATCAACAGGGGAGCTTGCGTGGTGCGTACCAATCCAAAGAGGACGAGACATGAATCGGATTTTGGGGGGCGCACTCGCACTCGGGGCTGCGCTCGCACTGACGACACAGGTCAACGCCGCCGATCTTGGCGGCGGATGTTGCACGGACATCGAGGAGCGTGTGGCCGAGCTTGAGGCCACGACCGCCCGCAAGGGCAACCGCAAGGTTAGCTTGGAGGTCTACGGTCAGGTCAACGCGGCGTTCCTCTACGTCGAGACGGACGGCGGGTCTGGCCAGGACATCATCGACAACCGCACCAGCGAGAGCCGGTTCGGCTTCAAGGGCTCGGCCAAGATTCGCGAGGGCTGGTCGGCCGGCTACGTGATGGAGATCGGTACGGGCGGCGGTTTCACCGCTGACGATCTGTCTGTGCGCCATTCCTACCTCTACCTCGACACGCCGGCCGGCAAGGTCAGCCTGGGACGCACGTCGCAGGCCACCGACGACTTCGACGGCATCACGACGGCCAACACAGCGCACATCGTTCGCCCGCTCCAGATTTACGGCTACGGCATCCATGACGGCAGCCGCGATCAGCTCGTGCGCTACGACAGTCCGACGATGGCCGGGTTCATCTTCTCGGCATCGAGCGATGCCAATGACATCTGGGACGTCGCGCTGCGCTACGCGGGTGAGTTCGGCGGCTTCCGGGTCGCGGCTGGCGTTGGCTATCGCAACGACGACGCGATCGATCTCTCGACCATGGTCGGCGCATTGTCGGTCATGCACGTCGAGAGCGGCCTGTTCCTGACCGGCCATTATGGCAACGTCGACGTCGAGTTTCTTATCCCCAGCCAGAACATCATGGGCTGGCACCTCTCGGGCGGCGTCGAGCGCAAGCTGAGCGACCTCGGCAAGACGACGCTGTTCGGCGAGTACGCTTCTCTCGATCTCGACGACCTGACGACGGCGGAGCCGGTGCTGTACGGCCTCGGCCTCAATCAGGCGATCGACGCGGCGGCAATGGACATCTACCTCTCCTGGCGGCACATCGACACCGATAGCCTGCTTGGCGAGGCCGATCTGTTCATGGCCGGCAGCCGCATTCGGTTCTGAGGGAGGGTCGGATGTTCTGCATCAAGTCTATTCGCGGCGGGGCCGACTTCGAGGTGATCCACGACGCCAAGCCGAAGCCCAAGCCGATGCCTAAACCGGGCAAGCCGAAGGGCAAGCCCGGCTGTTGAGAGTGCACTAGGTCTGCGTCTTGCCTTTTTGCAGACGAGGCAGAAGGCCCGCCACGTAACGGCGGGCCTTTTTCTTTGCCTATACTGTGTCTGTTCTCGAAAGTTTCGCGTTTTTCTCGAAAAATTCTTGAAAGTTGCTCAGAATGTGCTAGAAAGCTCTTGACACGCTGGAGGAAACCTCACCCATGCCACCGCTGCCACCGATGGATGCACTAGGGCTGGCCAATGGTGCGGCACCCGATGGCGTGTCGATGCCTTTCGACGATCAAATGCAAATCCCTGAATTTCCAGAGGATTTGAGCTATCTGTTCGAGCAGATGCCACCTCAAGGCGAGGGAGCATACGAGCTACAACCTGACGGTAGTATGCGGGCGGTGCAGCCCGAGGACGACATGATGCCGGCCGGCGGCTCGCCGGAGCACATGGCCAACCTCGCCGAGATGCTGCCCGAGGACTGGATGGATCGGCAGGCCAACGAGCTGCTGACGCTGATCGACGACGACATCGAGAGCCGCGAGCCGTGGCGCGCCCGTTTCGCGCGCGGCATGGAGTTGATGGGCCTGATCCCCGACGAGGTCGACGACGGCCCGTTCCCTGGCGCGTCGACGGCTGTCATGCCGGTGCTGTCCGAGGCCGTTGTGCAGTTCTGGGCGCGCTCGATGGCCGAGCAGGTGCCGAGCGAAGGGCCAGCCAAGGGCAAGGTGCTCGGCAAGCAATCCAAGCAGCAACTCGACCGCGCCGAGCGAATTGCCGACTACGTCAACCACGAACTGATGTTCCTAGACCGCTCGTGGAGCAACGAGCACTCGCGGTTGCTGTTCGCGCTGCCGCTGGAGGGCTCCAGCTTCAAAAAGACCTTCCGCGACGAGCAGCTTGGCCACAACTGCTCGGTCTATGTCCGCAGCGAGGACTTCATCGCCAATTACCATTTCACCGATCTCGAAAGCGCGCCGCGCTTCACGCACCGCATCTGGCGCACCGAGAACGAGGTCAGGAAAGCCCAACTCTCCGGCATGTACCGGGACATCGAGCTTTCGCCGCCTGAGATCGAGGACTTGCCGGACGGCACCGAGGTTCGGCTTGAAGCCGCCGACTTCGACACCGAGAGCAATTCGCGCGGCGACGATCGCTACGAGTTGTTCGAGGTCTACACCGAGCTTGTGCTGCCAGAGGGCTACGAGGACTCGACCGGCGGCATCGCGCTTCCCTACGTCATCACCATCGAGAAGCACTCGCAGAAAGTTCTTTCGATCTATCGCGGCTGGAAAGAGGCCGATCCGCTCCAGCGCCGTCAGCATCCGTTCACCAAATACGATTATCTGCCGGGGCTAGGCTTCTATGGGCTTGGTCTGCTGCACATGATCGGCGGCTTGCAGGAGGCTGCGACCGGCGCGCTGCGCTCGATCATCGATGGCGCGGCAACGGCATCCCTGCAAGGCGGCTTCATCACCCGCAACGCCTCGCTTCGCGATCAGAAGCTCATCGTCGAGCCCGGCGTCTACAAGCAGATCGACGCGACGATCGACGAGCTATCCGGCGCGTTCTTCACGCCGCCGTTCAAGGAGCCGTCGCCGGTCCTATTCCAGATCATGGGCTTCATCGTCGAGCGCGCGGAGAAATTCGCGGCGACGACGGAGATGCAGACCGGCTCTGAGAACGCCAAGAATATGCCGGTCGGCTCCACTGCTCAGATGATCGAGCAGGGCTCCAAGGTGTTCTCGACCATCCACCGTCAGCTTCACAAGGCGCTGAGCGAGGAACTGCGCAAGCGCGTCGAGCTGATCCAGGCGTATCTCCCAGTCGAGGGCTACCCGTACGACGTCGAGGGCGAGCACGTCGAGCTGATGGTCGCCGACTTCGCGCCCGGCATCTCGATCGTTCCCGTCTCAGACCCCAACATTTTCTCGTCGGCGCAGCGGGTCGCGCTCGCGCAATCGGTCTATGACATTGCGACCCAAAACCCGGACATCATCAGCCGCGAGAAGGCGATCCGGCGCGTGTTTGAGGCGCTGAATATCCCCGACGCCGATGAGTTGTTCACGACGACCGAGCCGCCGCCGCCGATGGACCCGGTGAGCGAGGTGCAATCGCTGCTCAGGGGCGAGCCGGTGCAGGCGTACCCCGACCAGGATCACATGGCGCACATCCTGCATTTGCATGCGTTTATCAGCAATCCTCAGTATGGCGCGCATCCCGAGGTGCTGAAGAACATCCAGCCGGCGGTGCTCGCGCTCGTCGGCCAGCACATGGCTTACGCTTGGGCCGCTCATTCCCGCGCACTGGGCGTGCCGGCCGAGCTTCTGCCTCCGCCCAAGCAGGGGCCGGAGGAGGAAGCCGCCGCGCCGCCGATGGGTGGCGAGATGGGCGGAGACATGATGGCGCTGCCTCCGGGTGGCGATCCGGGCATGGCTCCGATGCAGGGCGAGGTGCTGCCGCCACAAGGCCCCGGCGTCCCGCCCGAGCAGATTGCCCAGCTTGCTGCCCAAGTCGCGCCGCAGCTTGCCGTGGTGCCGGGCCTGCCGTCGATGGAGGCACAGGCCGAGGGCGAGAATGCACAAGTCGAGGCGCAGAAGGCGCAGGGCGAGCAGGCCTTGAAGGAGCGCGAGATCGGCCTGAAAGAGCAGGAGTTGCAGCTTAAGGCGGCCGAGAGCCAAGCCAAGCAGCAAGAGGCGCAGATCAAGCAGCAGATCATGATCGAGGAGGCCAAGCGCAAGGAGCAGGCCGACGCGATCAAGATGCAGCACGAGTTCGCCAAGGCGCAGGCCGACGCCGAGGTCAGCGCGCTCCAGCGCCAGCGCGAGGTCGAGCGGGTCGAGGAGGAGCGCCGGCAGGCTCAGGTCAAGGAGGCGGCGATGATGGAGCAGATTGCGCTCGATCTCAAAGCCAAGCAGGCCGCCGCCGCACAGGCCGAGTCGAGTGCGCGGGTGTCGATCACGCAAGACAACCAACTCGCCATGCTGTCGACGATCGTTGGCGAGCTTAGGGACGCGATGAGCGCGCCGAAGCGCGTTGTGCGCGATCCAGTGACGGGCAAGGCGATTGGAGTGGAAAGCATCGCGCCACAATCGTCTAGTATAGTTGGGTCGCAAGGCAAGCGTAAGAGGTGATGCCATGACCAAGCCGATTTACACTCCAGCTCAGATTGTAAGCCAACTCACCAATCTACCGAATTGGGGCGGCGGCACGATCACCTACAGCTTCCAGTCGACGTCATCAGACCCCTACTTTGCGCGGCTGAATGCCGATCAAATCGCCTGTTTCGAGGCGGCAATGAAGCAGTGGGCGGACGTCATCGGCGTCCCGATTCAGCGCGTCGGCTACGGCCAGTACGGCGAGAGCGCATATTCTGACGCGGCAATGATCCGCATCTATGGCAAGACCGGCGGCTGGCTGCCGGGGCTCGCATGGACAACACCGCCCGGCAGCGAAGCACACACCTCCGGGGACGGAGACATCGGCCTCAATCTGAGCCATCCAGCATTTTGGTCTGGCGATCTTGGGCCCGGCTCCAGGATGTTCAAGGCGGCGATGCACGAGATCGGCCATGCGCTCGGGCTCTCGCATCCGGGGCCGTATGACGGCGGGGTCCAGACATACGAGGCGGCGGCGGTATACGCGCAGGACACGATCGGTCACACGATCATGTCGTATTTCGACGAGACCGACTACGTCGAGGCCGGGCAGGATTTCGGCGAGATCAATCCCATGACGCCGATGCGCGATGATGTTTTAGCCATTCAGTCCATATATGGGGCCAACGCCAGCACGCGGGTCGGTGATACAGTCTACAATTTCAGCGCTGACGATGTGTTTGTCGGCACGATCTACGACGCTGGCGGAAACGACACGTTTGATTTCTCTGGCATCAGTGGCAACCAGACCATCAGTTTGCAGCAGGGCAGTCAATCGTCGGCTGGCGCCAGCGGCAACGTCTGGGTCGCCTACGGTACGGTCATTGAGGAGGTGATCGGTGGTAGCGGTGACGATACGGTCCACATCGACAGCGGTTCGTTGACGACCGTGCGCGGTGGCGACGGATATGATCGAGTCGTCGCGACGAGTGATGGTGCCGTACTTTCGATCAGTGCGGTCTCGACCAGCCTTGAGGAGGTGTCATCTGGCGGATATGCCGGCGTCGCATTCGGTGGCACGGCAGGGTCCGACACGCTTGATCTCACGGCGCTACAGGCGCGGTGGGCGACGGATATAGACAATCTGAACGGCTGGGGCGGTCGCGACTTGCTGATTGGCAACGCTGCCGCCAACACGATTTCAGGCGGCTTGGACGTCGACACGATAATGGCGGGTGCTGGTGATGATGTCATCGTGGGCGGAGGTGGCGGCGACTACCTCTATGGCGAGGCGGGCCGCGACACGTTCGTCTATCTCACTCCATCAGAATCGCAGAAGAACGCCGGGCGTGATGTCATATTTGGGTTCGAGCGCGGCGCAGATGTTATCGACCTGTCTGCTGTCGATGCAAGGCTTGGCGTGTCTGGAAACCAGAAATTCACATGGATTGGTAAGCAGCAGTTCCACGACATCAAGGGCGAGCTGCGTTATTCCGTTGTGAACGGTCATGTGCTCTTGCAGGCCGATCGCAATGGTGACGGCGTCAAAGACTTCGAGATACGTTTGGACAGCATGTCCTCAATCGGGGTCTCCGACCTCATTCTGTAACGTCGTGTTTGGTTGCGTTCGCGTTTGGCTGCAACGATTAGAGGCGAGCGATGACCGCAACCAATGCTTTCGAGACAGCGTTGTTGACGCTGTACTTCAACAATACTGACCACGCCAACGTCGGCGATGCCGGTGGCATCCAGAACAGCGCTTCGGCCGGCAGCTTTTACGTCAGCCTGCACACGGGAAGCCCTGGCGAGACCGGCGACCAGACGACGAACGAGTGCGCCTACGGCTCTTATGCGCGCGTTGCCGTGGCGCGATCAGGAGCGGGCTGGACGATCTCAGGCAACAATGCGTCCAATGCGGCGGCGGTGACGTTTCCGGCCTGCACGTCCGGCTCGGAGTCGGTGACGCATTTTGGTATCGGGTCGGACTCGTCTGGCGCTGGCAATCTGTTTTTCTACGGTGCGCTCGGCGCGAGTTTGGCTGTGTCTGCCGGCATCACGCCGGAGTTTGCAATCGGCGCGTTAGACGTGAATCTGGATTGATGCGATGCTGTACGTTCCGAGCCAAGGGCAGTCTGCGATCGAGACCAACAACGTCGACACGTCGACCGAGCTTGGCACGACGGTGACGGCCGGCGGGTCCGCTCATACCAAGAACACGACTTATGCGACGCTCGTCGCAGCGACGGCCTATACCTCGTATGGCATCACTATCGGGCTTGGCAACGTCGGTACGGCAGCTTCGACTAACACACGCACTCTGGTCGACATCGCGATTGGAGCGGCCAGCTCCGAGGTGGTGATCGTCCCCAATCTGCTGGCTGGCCAAGTCGGCGCATCGAATAGCGCCTCATCGCAGCCATGCTACTACCATTTTCCGATCGTCATCCCGGCCGGTGTGCGCCTGTCGGCCACTAGCCAATCGGTAGCGGCCTCCGATACTGTCGACGTGCAGGTGTTTCTCCATCAGTATTCGGTGCCTGGAAAATGGTACGGGACGCGGGTCACGACCTACGGCGCGGACACAGCGGACAGCACCGGCACGTCACATACGCATGGCGACGGCTCCTATGCGACAACAACAGAGCTCACCGCCTCGACGACCTACCCGATCAAATATCTACAGGTCTCCAATGATCTCCTGACGGATACGACGGGCGCGAACAAGCGCGGGCTGCTCAGGATCGCGGCCGGGTCGAGCACCAACTACGTCGTTTCTGGCCTGCCGTTTCGGGAAAGCGCGACGCTGGAATTTACCGATCGGACGCCGGCAAATTTCATTCTCTCGCACATGATGTTCAACATTCCGGCCGGGTCATATCTCGGCATCGGAGCAATGATGAATGCGGCCGGCGAGGCGCGCGGCTATGCTATTCATGGGGTCGACTGATGGCGATCAACGAACTGTATAGCGGCACGGAGGCTGTCAGCACGACAGAACACAGTCTGACGACCGACACGTCAGGCCCCGACGCCGATACGACGGATGGCGTGTTTCAGGTGTTTCTGGACGTAAACGACATGACGGCCGGCGATATTCTGCAAATTCGCATCTATGAGAAGGTGCGATCTAGCGATACGCAGCGGATCGCCTATCAAGCGATCCTGCGTGACGCGCAGGCGGAGCCGATATGGGTTAGTCCGAGCCTGATCCTCATGCACGGCTGGGATGTGACGCTCGACGCGCTCGCCGGCACGATTACCGTCAACTGGTCGATCAGGCAGGTGGCATAGGATGTCTTGGCTGTTCCACCCATTGCTGACAGCCGCTGCCGAGCAGCGGGTCGATTCGCCGAGCATTCTGAGCGTGTCTCGCTACGATTCGTCGTTCGCGCATGGAACTGGCTCATACGCGACTTCGTCGTTCACTCCCGAAAACGACAGCCTTTTGCTTGTTTTCGTTATGGCGCAAGACGTTAACAATAATTTGAGGGATTCTAACTTTACGATCAGCGACAGCGAGGGGCTGACGTGGACGGGGCATGTTGGTGCTTACGACGACGGCGTTACGTCGTCGTACACGGCGGCAGCGATCAAGGCATTCACAGCGCAGGTTTCAACCGCTGCGTCTATGACGGTGACGGTTGACGCCGGATCACGAGACGTTGCCCAGTATTCAGTATTTGTTCTGAATATCTCCGCCATCAACTCGAGCGATCCGATCGGAGGGGTTGATGGTGTTGGAGATGAGGTAATTTCTGCGTCTCCTATTTCTTTGACGCTGGACGCTACGCCATCAGATAGTTCGCTGCTAGTCGGCGCAGCATTTGGCATTCACGCCAGCACCGCCATTACTAAAGGTGCCAATTGGGTTAGCCTTTACGATCCTAGTTTAGGCTCGACAGCGAACATTGAGGCGCATATCCAGCGCCGACTTTCGACGACTAGCGATGCCGTAGACTGGGCGAGCTTCACTTGCAACTACGCCTATTGTGCGGTGGCGCTTGAGATCAAGGCGGTGGCGACCGCCAGCCCGATTTCCGGCACCATATCCCCGTCGTTCACGGTTAGTGGCACGCTTGGCGGCAGAGGCGCACTCGCCGGAACAATATCGCCTACTTTTGCAACATCTGGCGCATTGCTTGGTAGGGCGGCGATAACCGGGTCAACGGACGTTGCGTTCTCAACGGCGGCGACGCTTGTTGGCATTGGCGATTTGGCTGGCACGTCGAGCCCGACGTTTTCCGCCAGTGGCGTACTGGTGGCGCTTGGCTCAATGGCTGGCGCATCGTCGCCAGCCTTCGCCCTATCTGGCACGCTGAGTGGGACCGGGGCGCTGGCCGGCACATCCAGCCCGACATTCTCAACATCCGGCAGCCTGACCGGCGCTGGCGCGCTGACGGGGACGATTAGTCCGGCGTTTTCCACTGCTGGCGCACTGATTGGCAAGGGGCAACTGTCCGGCAGCGCCAATGTTGCATTCTCTACGTCGGGTGAGCTTAGTGCGCTGAGCGACGGGTCCATCTCTGGCGCTACAACGGTCTCGTTCTCGACATCCGGCACGCTTACCGGGCGCGGAGCTATGTCGGGTGCGGCGACTCCGGTATTTACGACATCCGGCGGTCTGGCTGGCACTGGAGAACTGGTCGGCTCGTCCGATCTTGCTTTCACCGTTACGGGTGACCTCGGGACGTTCACGCCAGCCGTTACTGCTGGTGGCCACAGTGGCACTTCTCGTCCCGCCAAGGGGGCCAAGGCCAAGCCGCGCAAACGGGCCAAATACGACATAGAGGACGCCGAGGAGGCGCTGGAGAAGGCGCGGCGCAAGGGCAAGCTGCGCAAGATAGGGCTTGAGGACGGCGGAGCGGCACCGGACGGCTATGACAGCATCGACGGAGCGATTGAGGCGCTTGTTCCACAGTCGCGCAAGGTGCGGCGCAAGCGTGATGAGGCGGGCGATCTGGTGCCTGCCCAGCAAATCCTGCCACCGTCGCTCGATGTGGTCATGGTACAAGTTCAGCGCATCATTGCCGATGCAACCGACAAGGTGAAACAGGAACAACTCGCCCTGCTCGCAGAGGAGCAAGACGAGGAGGATGTGCTAGAACTTTTGTTGCTCTCAATGTAGGGCGGCGCGCAATAAATGGAATGTGGGCAGATACATCTTACAGGGAATTAGGCCATGCGGCAGGGAGCTTTCGCGTTTAACGGGAACAAGCCGGCGGCACAACCATCTGGTGTAGGCCCACAGCGCCCACAGATGGCCGCTGGCGGCATGGGAATGGGTGTCGGCACCCCGCCCCCGCCGCCCTCGTTCTTGGCTCAGGCGATGCAGCAGCGGGCCGCGCAGCCCATGCCGCAGCCGCAACCTATGGCATCCCCGCCGGGGGGCTCAGGGATGCCACCTATGCCTGCAGCCCCGCCACTGACCCAGCAGACGGCATCCGCACCGCCGATGGTCCCGCCGTCTCCGAGGGGCCGAGACCTGCTGGCGTCACGGGTGCAGGCACGCCCGGTCGCTCCTGATGTTGGCGTTCCTGATCCGCCGCGTCGGGAGCGGCCGGCACAGTTCGTGGCTGGGGTTCCGGGCAAGCCAAGGTCTGGCCAATCCGTGCACGAGATCATGCGCGATCCGGCGACGCTCAAGACGCTGGCTGAGCGGGTCAAGGCATGGGAAACGGAAAATCCCAAGCGCAAGCTCCGGGGTAGCCATATCCAGCAGATGTTGGGCAACGTCAGCCCGGCGCAGGCGCGGAACGTCCTCGCTCGGATCGAGAAGGCGCGGCGGGAGATGGAAGGTCCGCCGGCCGCCTCGGCTTGGGATCGTGGGGCACTCAAGGCGATGAAGGGATAATCCCATGGTCGGCGGCTTCATACACTGGGACAAGCTGTTCGAGGGCTCGCCGTCTCAGGATGGCAAGGAAGTCTCCGAGCGTGGGGCCTTTGCGCCGGTTGTGGAATATGACGACGGGACACATGCGTTCGGTCTGCCGGGCCTTATCACCGAGCCGTGGCAGGCAATGCAGCGATGGCTTGGCGGTGGGGCAGAGGAGAACGTGGCTCGCATGCGCTCTGGGATGCCGTTTACGCCAGAGGCAGCGGGCGACGCGCTGACGATTGCCGGCTCGGCGGCGCTTGGTGGCGTGGCGTCTCCCAAGCCAGCGGGAGCGTATGTCACGAGCGGGGCACCGATGAAACCGTCCCACCTCCCAATGGACGAAGCCTCACGGATGGCGAGAGCGGCTGAGATGGGGTGGGACGTTGAAAAGACGTTTTACAGAGGAGGTCGCGGGTTCGATGATGAGATGTCGGATGCCGTGTGGTTAGCAGAGACGCCGGAATACGCATCAGGGTTTCCGGTTGGTTATTCGCAAGAAACAGCAATCGCCCCTATTTATGCCAGAAAAGGCGGAAAGACGCTTGATCTTACGAAGCACGAGGCCGACACTAGTTTCAGGCCGGATGATATTAAGGACATGCTTGGCATTCGTCACGACCGCGCCGACTACGAGTTGGACACCATAGATCACCCGGACTTCGGCTTTGAATTGCATCAAGCTCTAGACCTTCCGTCGGTGCAGGACCATTTGCGCGGGCCGTATTCTTATGTACGTATTAATCAGCACGCGCCGCACGGCGAAGGCGTTGGCGTTCTGTCGTTGTATGGGAAGAATCTTCGCTCCAAGTATGCCGCATTCGACCCTGCCAAAGCTGACAGTGCCGATCTACTCGCTGCCAATCCAAAAGAGGCGGCGGCGCTCAATGCTGCCATCCAAGGCGAGCGCCAAGCCCAGAAAGGCATCACCGCCTATCACGGCTCACCGTATGATTTCGACAGGTTCGACATGAGCAAGATCGGTTCCGGGCAGGGTGCCAACACATACGGGCCGGGCCTCTACTTTGCCGAGGCCGAGGACGTGGCAAAAGCCTACCGAGACGAGCTAACCCGTGCGGTAGGCGATTGGAAGCTAAACGGCCAGAAAACGGGCACACTTGACGGACGCGATGTATTCAACATGCCGCCAGCGGAACAGAGGGTGCTCGCAACACTGACGCACGAGAGGACGCCAGAAGATGTTCGCGCGTATCTCGATTATCGCGGGGACAGGGAGGGATTGGCCGTTGTCGATGAGTGGCTGAAAAGCGGTGCCTTGGTGCCTGATCGTGCGGGCCGCCTCTACGAGGTCCGCATCAACGCGGCCCCGGAGGATTTCCTGGATTGGGACAAGCCCTTCCTTGAGCAGCCCGATTCAGTGCAGCGCGCGATGCGCGCTGCGGGTCAGCACCCGGAGCGTTCCGGTCCGTTCGGAACGCAGGAAATGTCGGACATGTCAGTTGGCGAAATGCTTCGACGCGCACTTAGCGACAAAAACCACCTGATCCATGAGACAATGAGAGAAGATGGTGTTCCCGGCATCAAATACCTCGATCAAGGCTCCCGCTCTGCCGGCGAGGGCTCGCGCAACTACGTCGTATTCGACGACAAGCTGATCGACATCGTGAAGAAGTACGGCATCGCTGGTGCGGCCAGCCTCTATGGCCTGACCCAAGGCGAGGTCGAGCAAGCACTAGCAGAGCAAGGTCAGGGCGGGTTCATCGTCGCGCCGGAAGCTACTGTGGAATAGGAGAACGATCATGGGCGATTATGGGGCATTCGGTCGGCGCGTCATGTACTCGCCGCTCGCCGACATTCCAGACTATGGGCTCGGCCCAATGACCGATGCAACCCAAGCTGGGATGCCAAACGCGGTTGCCAGCTTGCCGGACCCGAGCTTTGGCGAAAAGTCGCTTGACGCGCTCCTGCGCTATGGCCCGATGCCAGCCAAGCTGGCGGTCGAGATCGCCAAGCAGCCATATTACGCAGGCGAGGCGCTCGGCGATGCCGCTTTCGACCCGACCCTGCCCAATATTACCAATGCCGGGTTTCAAACGGCACTCGCTCTGGCCCAGCCAATGAAGGGGATCGGCATCCTTGGGGCTGGCTATGGTCTGGCTGGGGCCAGCGACGCGGGGTTCAGCCTGTTCGACGAAGCAAACGCGAAGCCGAAGAAAAAGAGCGCGGCACCTGAGAGCAAGGTCGCCGAACTGCCCGGCCTTACGCCGGAGCAGCAGGCCGAATATGTCGATATAGTGCGCAAGATCGAGCGTGGGGCGTTCACAAGCGGGGCTGAGCGTCGCTCTCTGGAAAAGGCGCGGGATCGTCTATCCGACATCTCCGCCGCATACCAGACAACGGTGATGACCAACGAGGCGACAACCAAGGCAGAGACGGCTCGCAAGGAGCGCGAGGAATATGATCGCGCCGTGCTGACGGCAGAGGATGCGCGTGACAAAGAGCTTGGTCGTGTGCGCCGGTTTTCCGATACTGAGGTTGGCAAGCTGTTTGACAAAACCGGCGGGTTCGCGCCATTCGCGGCGGCGACCGGCCTTGGGATGCTAAGCCGTGGCGCATCTGGCGCGACGAAAGGCTTGTCGGGCCACGCTGCAAACATAGGTGGTGGCGCGTTTGCGGGTGCGATGGTGCCCAACGTGCCGCTGGCCTACAACGCCTTTTTTACGGAGCCGGATAACCCAGAACGCGCCGCTTACATGGCCTATTCTCGCGAGCTGCCGCAAGGTCACCCGCGCAAGGATGAGATGGCGACATACGCCAAGGGCTTGCCAGCGGCTAACCCCGTTCGAACTGAGGCGGCAAAAGAACTATACGATCCGATCAAGGCAATGGAACGCATGGGGCTCGGCGCTGTTGAGGGCGTGGCTGGTTGGTATGCGGGCAAGCATGGGTGGGATGTTCCCAGCAGGCTAAGTAAAAAGGCCGGCGAGATGTTCTCGCGCGGCCCAAACCCGCAAGGCCCGACCGGCCCCGTCAAGCCGCCTACGGACCCAAAGCCGAGGCTTCCGAAGTCCAAGCGCGAAGCCTACGTTAACAAGGTCATCGACGAGGCTGTTGGCGTGGCTAACAACAGAGCGCGGCCACCAAAGGGTATGAGCGCGGATGTGGCTAACCGCATGCGGTCGAGAGCGGCGAAAGCGGCGGAAGCGCTTGACCAGAACAGCCCCAATATGACTCCAGGCCAGAAGCGCGATCTTCTACGTCAGATGCACGCCTCTGGCGTGTTGAAGCTCGGCGCGGCCGGCGTGCCGGCAAGCGCGGTTCTGGACGACATGCTGAGCCGGATGGAGGAGCAAGAGTGATTGACAACCCTATGTTGACGGGCGCAAGCTAGTGTGACCGGCGCTATTCAACGGGGTGTGTCATGCAAAAAGCGTACAGGAACTTGGAAGTCGGGGACTATGTGCTGGTCAAGAGCAGCAGGGGGCCTAACTCGTATGCCAACGTCGCACACGTCACGGGCGGCGGCGTGGTGATGATCCAGCGGTGGGTGAAGGCACGCAAGTCATGGACCCGCCCCGAGCGGCTGGAGGCCAGCGCACTGCTCTGCACGGTCAGCAAGGACGAGTTTCGCAAGGAGACCAAGGCGCTCGTTTAGTGGCGTAGGCGTTGATGCAACAGCAACGGGGTTCGATCATGAAAATCCGTCGCCACAAGGCATTTCTGGCCATCACGGCATCGCCGCGCGTGCTCGATCTGGTTTACCGATCTCGATGGAGGAGTGCAGGGTAGGGCGGCCCCGCGCGTCGAGGCATCCGACCCGAACGATTAGACGCAGGGACGAGACGGCCCCGAGGTTCATGCCTCGGGGTTCGTGCTTTACTCGCTCTCGATCGCGCCGCTTTTGACCAGATCGACGGCTTTGGCGTGCATGGCCTCGGCTTCGTCCCATGTCGAGCAGCGGTCGCAGTAGACATCACGGTAGATACTACTTCGGGCGAATACCATGGTCTCGAACAGGATCGGCGGGCCGAGGCCAGTGAAATTATGATCGAGCCCGAGAAACACGGTCGAGATGCGGTAGGGACCGATCGTCTCGTCTGCAACATAACGGTGAGCAGTTTCTAGCCATCGTCCCCACGTATCCATATCCGTCTCGACAGGGGTTTTGCCGTCGAGGATGTACCATCGCTGCATTCTGTCAGTATCCATGGCTAGTGCACGGTGCCGGATTCGTCTCCCTAGTTGGTCATCCATTGTGCGCCGCCGTCCCGAAGCCGTCAACAAGGCGTTGACGTTCCGGGGCAAATTATTTTGCTTTTCCTGTCAACAAAAGGTTGACAAGCGCTGTGGAGCAAGCTATCTCTACATCATCGACGGCACGAACCAGACCCGGAGCGGGGGCCGCTCATTCAACGGGAACGGGGAGCCCCGAAAGGGCCAGTGACCAGAGACACCACCTTACCGCTCTATCGTGCAGCACTAGCGATGGAGACCATCATGCAGTTTTCGAGAGCCAACGTATCCTCATGGATGCGCCGCCACCGCGACGACCACCGCGACGGCTTGACCGGCGAAGTTGACGCGACTGCGTTAGCTGAAGCTGCAGCCGCCTCGTTCGATCAGAACGGCATCGACGGACCTCTTGACGATGAGCAGCATTGGATTTGGGAGCTTGCTCTCAAGTACCGATGACGGTCAGCCCCTCACGGGGCTGCACCATAGAGCGGTAGACACTACGGAGCCCTCCGGCGGCAGTACAAACCGATGGAGGAGACTATGTTTGAAGGTGACGACGGACGGCTTTACGAGAGCGAAGCCGCTTGGGAATTTGCCTACAACGAGGGGTGCAAGATGGAGCTTCGGGCCATTCTTGCCGCCGAGATGGAAGACGAGTTCGATGACTATGAATACGAAGATGACTTCATCGGCCCTCGTCTGCCCTACGATCCCAAGGATGAAATCCCGTTCTAACCACCACGGCACCCGGCTCCGGCCGGGCTGCCCCCCGAGGGCTCCACATCACACCAACCACGGAGACGACTATGATGGACATCTACGACGTTCTGCTGCGCATGAGCGCCAGGCTCGACGAGATCACGGCCAAGGTCGGGGCCGGCGGGGCAACTCCCCGCGAGCGCGAGGACCAGACGCTCCGCCGGCTCGCCCGCGAGTTGGACGACGCGGTCGCCACTATCCTCGACGAGCGCCATGTCGTCGGGGCGCGCGACGAGAGTCTGTAAAAGTAAGCGGGCCGGATGCGTCAACACCCGACCCGCCCTGCAATCGTCATCCACCAACCACGGAGACAACCCATGAAGTATATCAAGCCATCACCGGAGATCAAGAGATTGCGCGGCGATTTCATCTACAACAGCGTCATGCGCGACATTCAGCGCGCCGTGCAGAGCGAGGACATCGTCGAGACCGCCGGCCTCGACAGGGCCAGTGTTACGACGGCGTTGATCGTCGCCATCGGCAATTCGGCCCCGCTGCGCCACACGATGGAGGAGTAATCCATGAGCGACGAGACCAAGTACATCATCCTGCACGAGAGCACCAAGGCGTCGATCATCAAGGACTTCGCCTCGGTCGGCTGGCTTGGATTTGCGGTCGCCGCGAATCATCTGCTCGGGGCCAGCTCCGAATGGATCGACTTCTATGCCGTCGTGCTCTCGGCCCTGTACGTGTTCGCCAAGATCGGGACTGAGAAGGTGGCGCGCATGACGTTCGACGAACTGGCCGAGAGCGTGGATAAAGCGCGCAACATGGCTGATGCCACGCTCGGCCAGACGACTGTCAACGGCGTCGAGATCATCGGGTTCCACACCAAGAGTGGTGATCCTGGTGTCGGTATCCGCATGAGGTACAATGGCCATCTCTTGATGGCCCCGTACTCCATCGAGGAGGCCCGCGACGTGGCGGACGGCATCAATGAGGCCGCACGGGTCGTCGAGAAGAAAACCATGGCTGGGGAAAAGCCCGGCGATGGCAACGGTCGCTGGTCGGTCTACACGCGTCCCAAGTAGCAGACACCGATGCTCCTGGACTGGCCCCGCTTCGGCGGGGCTTTTTTTTTGCCGCGAATCGCCCCATACAGAGCTACCCACGCCACTCGGCCATGGTGAGACCTCGCGAACAACAGCGGGGCAACATGGCAGCTACAGACGACCTTGTCGGCGCAGTCTTGAAGCGCCTCGACGGTCTGATCTCACAGCGACGCGACCATCTCGTGTCGGTGGGTGCCAATCATCACGACAGGTGCGCCGGCCATATCCAGGGCCTCATCGAGGCTCGCGCCGAGCTGGCCGCCGAATCCAAGAAATTCCGCATGCGAGACATCGACGACGACTCGGATGACGAGGCGGTCGAGCCGCTGATGATTTAGCCGTCGTAGCTCAGTTGGTAGAGCAGCCGCCTTGTGAGCGGCAGGTCGCAGGTTCGATCCCGTGCCGATGGCACCACTACAACACGAAACGAGGGAGAGCACATGAACAAGCCGTTGAAGATGCCGGTGCTGGTGGCAGGAGACCCGTTCGCCATCTACGCCGACTATTGGGACAAGCCGGTGCCGGCGCTGGAGGCGATCCCCGATCCCGAGCGCTATTTCATGATCGTCCGGCAGGTCGGCAAGAAGCGCAAGGTCGGCTCGATCATCCTCGCTGAGCAGACCATCGCCGATCAGGATTGGACGCACGGTGCGGCCGTCGTCATCAAGCTCGGCCCGAGCGTCTACAAGGGCCGCAAGTACGAGGATATGGGCCTCACGCCGGCCGATGCGCCGCAGCCTGGCACGCTCGTCATGTTCGAGGCCCGTGCGCCGAAGCGCATCAAGATCGATGGCGAGCTGTATCTGATCATCGCCGACGACGCGACGTTTGCGCGCCCCTCTCTCGCCGAGATGCACCGGCTCGCGTTCACGATTTGAGGCGATCATGAGCAAGCCCATCCCGATACGACAACGTGGCCGCGAGGTGGTCGACGAGACGCTGCTGGAGTGGGACGTTGGCGAGATCAAATGGTTCGATCCCGTCCGCCGCTTCGGCTTCATTCTGATCGATGATGGCTCGGAAGTGTTTTTTCCGTGGCTATCATTGCTCAGAAGTGGTATACCGGAACGGCAGGTGCTTCCTGGCGTCCGTGTGCGCTTCAAGGTTTCACCTCCCGACCGCCCCAACGGTCGCCCGCGCGCCGAGCGCATCGAGATCGAGCGGAAACGCTGATCGCCTCTCGGCCCCTTCTTCCTTCTCATCCTGGCTGCTGGTGCTCCACGCGCGACGAGTTACGCGCGGTGCATGGATGAGACCCCATGAATCGACCGACCCAGGCAGGGTCAGAAAGCGACATCCTGCCAACTCCCCAGATCGGACAGGACGACGACGATCTGTTCCTCGATGACGATGTCGAGGTGTCCCTTGTTCGCGAGGAGCCGCGTCGCGGCCAGAACGAGGACGACTTTGGCGACGATGAGTTCGGTGCCGCCGAGCCGAGCGAAGCTGGCCTTGAGGACGTCCGCCAGCCGGCGATCAAGGACCGCATCATGCGCGAGCGGCGCTTGCGGCAGGAGGCCGAGCGCAACTCGATCCTCCAGGCCGAGGCGCTGGAGCGGCAGGTTCTTGAAGCCGAGAAAAAGTCGCTCAACACGCAGCGCGAGGCGCTGAGAGCCCATCTCGACGGCGTCGATGTGCGCATCCGCACCGCGACCGAAGCGCTCAAGATGGCACGGCAGGACGGCGACACCGCCGCCGAGACCGACATCGAGCAGCAGCTTTCGCAGCTTCGCGAGATCAGGCGCGAGGTCGAGACCCGCACCGCGCAACTCCCCGACGAGCGGGCGCTGGATCAAGCCTACATCAATCACGTCAACAACCGGCGCGCTCAATACGAGCAGCGGGCGCAGAGCGAGTCGGCCGGCGCGCGTCCTCTCAACCGCATGGCGGACCAGTGGGCCAAGGCCAACGGGTCGTGGTTCAACGAGGACCAGCAGGCCATGGATGCGCTGACCCGTATCAACGAGGCGCTTGTGGCCGAGGGCTACGACGCCAACCGGCCGGATTTTTACACCGAACTGACGCGGCGCATGAGCCGGGCCAATCCCGGCTTGCAGGTGCGCGGGCTTGGCGATGGTCGCCAGATGCCGCGTGCCGTGGCCCCGCCGGTCGCTGGCGTCCGCTCGGTTGCTCCACAGGCGGCAGCCAATCGCAACAAGCAGCGCGTCGACATCGGCCCGAGCGATCGGCGGATGTTGAAAATGCTCGGCATCGACATGGGCAACAAGGCGATGGTCGAGCGCTACGCCAAGGAGAAGCTGGCGCGCATGCGCAATGAGAACCAGGGGAGGGGCTGATGCCGCGAGTTGGAACAACGACTGTCGATGACGTCGATTACGACGAGCCGGATTTGGACACGGCGAACAGGCTCAGGGACGCGCGCATTCGCGGCTCTGGCCACGAGACGCGCGATAGCGATGCGGACCTGCGCAATCTGCCGCGCACCGAGATCGCCGATCACGTCTGGAAGCAGCCGACCAATACCGATGCGCCGCCGCCGCGTCCGGGCTTTGTGCAGCGATGGATCAGGGCCGAGTTTCGCTCCGAGAGCGACAACCTCAATTGGCAAGGCAAGGTCCGCGAGGGCTGGACGCCGCGCGATCCGGCGACGGTTCCCGATGCCGAAGCGTTTTTCGGCACCTCGAAGCACATGGACCGAGCCGTCATTCGCGTCGGCGGGCTGATCCTCTGCGAGAAGCCGGTTCAGCAGCATCGAGCAAAGCAGCAGGCGATTCGCGAAGCGACGCGCCGGCAAGAGCAGTCGGTCCAGATGGAGACCGACAAGACTTCACGCGAGGGCCAGCGCCAAGGCTTCAGCCCGATCGTGAGACAGGACGAGGTGCAGTCGAGCGTTGGTCAGCGTCGTCGTCCGCCCACCATGGCCTAATAGCAGGAGGACTCCTTAATGGCCAATCCCGATGCACCCTTTGGTTTTCGTCCGTGGAAGCACGGCAATGGCGGTACGGGTGGCCGCCTGACTGAGTACACGCTTGCGACCGCTTACGGCACGTCGATCTTCCAGGGCGATCTCGTCAAGGCCGTTGCTGACGGCTCGATCGAGCTCGCCGGCGAGGGTGACGCCTATATCGGCGTGTTCAACGGCGTGCAGTGGGTCGGCTCCGATGGCTCGGTGAACTTCTCGAACCACTGGACCGCATCGACCGCCGAGAAGTCCGGCACCACGATCAAGGCGCTGGTGTTCGACGACCCGAACCAGCTTTTCCTTGTCCAGGCGACATCCTCGATCACCGCCGCCGACAAGGGCCAGCTTGCCGACATGGACAATGCGCAGGCCGGCTCTGCCTCTACGGGCGTCTCCGGTCAGGCGATCGTCACGGGTGGCGCTGAGGGCGGGTTCCGCATCGTCGACGTGCTCGACGCGCGGCACCAGTACCCGATCCGCAACGCGGCCGGCAATCCCGACATCGCAACCGCCGGGACCAACGCCTATTGCGTCGTCCGCTGCATCGAGCACCAGAACGGTGGCTCGGTGGCAACCGAAGTCTGATGCTGAGAGGAGCATGACCACATGGCTACAATGACTCGGCATCAGTTTGCCAAGCAGCTCCAGGACGGTCTCAACACCGTCTTTGGGGCTGAGTACGATTCGTTCCCCACCGTCTACGACAAGCTGTTCTCTGAGCACACATCCTCGAAAGCCTACGAGGAGGATGTGCTGATGGTCGGCCTCGGCGGCGCGGTGGAGAAGGCAGAGGGCAGCAATGTCAGCTACGACTCCGGTCAGGAGGCGTGGGTGGCGCGCTACTCGCACTCGACCGTAGCTCTGGCCTTCGCCATCTCCGAGGAGGCGGTCGAGGACGGTCGCTACGGCGATCTCGGCCAGAAGTACAGCCGCTTCCTGGCGCGGTCGATGCGCTACACCAAGGAGGTGCGCGGGCACAGCGTCTACAACAACGCCAACGACAGCAACTATGCCGGCGGCGATGGTGTGGCGCTCTGCTCGACCTCGCATCCGCTGGTGGGTGGCGGCACGCTGGCCAACAAGCCGTCGACCGACGCCGACATCTCCGAGGAGGCGCTGGAGGACGCGATGATCGCGATCGACGGTTTCGTCGACGATCGCGGCATCCCGATCATGGTCAAGGCGCAGCGTCTCGTGATCCCGCGTCAGTCGCAGTTCATCGTGCACCGCATCCTGAAGTCCTCGCTCCAGGCCGGCACGGCGAACAACGACACCAATGCGCTGAAAGACCTCGGTGCATTCCCCGATGGCGTTACCGTCTCGACCTACCTCTCCGATCCCGATGCTTGGTTCATCCGCACCAACGCGCCGGACGGCCTCAAGTGCTTCACGCGGCGCAAGCTGAAGCGCGGCATGGAGGGCGATTTCGAGACCGGCAACATGCGCTACAAGGCCAGCGAGCGCTACTCGTTCGGCTGGACCGACTGGCGCGGCGTTTACGCCAGCTTCGGAGCCTGACGCCACACGACTCAAGCGGTGAGGGGAATTATCCCCTCACCGTTGGCAAAAGCCAACGCTTGAAAGGACAATGAAATGGGCACTCCCGCGCGCTTCCCGCATGGCGTCACCAACGCCGAGAAAGAGGACGCTCTTGGCATGCTCGGCATGCCGGACCCGACCAAGTATCACGTCTGGTTCGACGACTTCGACGACTTCGCTGCCGCGCAGTGGATTATCACCACGGTTGAGGCCGGCGCGTCATCCGCGACGGAGGCGGTTGCCGCTGGCGCTGATGGCGGCGTCCTCGTCATCACCAACGACACCAACGATACCGACGCCGATTATCTCCAGTGGTCCGGCACCGATAGCTCGACCACGGTGGAGACGTTCAAGTTCGCGACCGGAAAGAAGCTGTGGTTCAAGGCGCGCTGGAAGGCGAGCGATGTGACGGATACCGGCCTCATCATGGGGCTCCAGATCACCGACACCTCGCCGACTGCGGTCAGCGACGGCGTGTTCTTCTACAAGGCCGACACCTCGACGACGCTCAACCTGATCGTCGAGAAGAACTCGACCGAGACGAGCACCACGGCTGCAACGATGGTCGCCGATACCTACGTCGAGACCGCGTTCTACTACAACGGCAAGGATGCGATCGAGGTGTGGGTCGATGGCGTCAAGAAGGGCACCAGCGCCGTCACCAATCTGCCCGACGACGAGGAGTTGACGATCTCGTTCGGCATCCTCAACGGCTCCGCCGCCGGGCACATCCTGAGCATCGATTACATCTTCGTGGCTCGTGAACGCTGATTTTTTGTTGAGGTGGCGGGAGTTGTTATCGCTGCCTCAACAGTCCACTTTCGACGGCGTATTCTGGCCCATAGCGTACTCGGCTTGAGTCCGACTTCTCTGGCCCACTGAAACAGCGTTTGCGTTTTCCCGTCATGCGTCAGAAGCACGTTGCTCCTCCTGTTTGTGGCTTGCTCTACTCTTGTCGCCCACCGCGTGTTGTCTATGGAGTAGCCCTTTGAGTTGTCGACTCTATCGATGGACAATCCAGGAGCAGCCAAGTGCTCGTTATCGGCAATAAACGCAGCAACGTCATGCCATCGATGGCACACGCGAATGCCACGGTTCCCGTAGCTTTTGAAGGCTTTGTTGTTGATGTTGTAGCATCTGCTCATTATCGATTTCCACACTGGGAAAAGCCGATGGTTTGTGAGGCCGTGCGTCACCGTCCTACTCCTAGTGAGTTCAGAGCGAAGGCAGCCACAAGATCGAGTTGTTCCGAGTCGCATCTTATCTCCAGGGAACTCTCGTTCGGTTCCGCAATCGCACCGGCACAAGTACCACTTGCTCTTATTGGAACTGATGGTGGAGCCAATTCGCAAAACAGTGAGCCGGCCAAACCTGCGGCCGATCATGTCAACTCGCTTCATGTGTGCCTCCATGATGTAGATTTAGGAATCTACAGAAAAGGAGCGCGTTAGTAAAGTGTTGAACCTAGTCCATAGCCCCTCAACAACTCGCTGTGAGAGGAACCAATGGCAGACGCAGTTACATCTCAGACGCTCGTCGACGGACAGCGCAACGTGGTGATGAAGTTCACCAACGTCTCGGACGGTACGGGCGAAAGCGCAGTGACCAAGGTCGACGTTTCCACGCTCGGTGACGGGCCGAGCCGCGTTCGACTCGATTGGATCATGGCGCAGACATCCGGCATGTCGGTGACGATCCTATGGGATGCCGACACCGACGTAACGGCGTTCGTGGTCGGCCAGGACGCCGATTGTCATCTCGATTTCCGCTGCTTTGGGGGGATCAAGAACAACGCCGGGGCCGGCATCACAGGCGACATCAAGTTTACGACGACGGGGCACACGGCTGGCGACAGCTACACGATCCTGCTCGGGATGGCCAAGGAGGCGTAACGTGGCCGCTACCAAACACAACGACGACTTGATCCAGACCATCGCCCATCACGACGCGGCCATCGGTCAACTTGGCGGGCGCATGACCGGCGTCGAGAGCGGACTGCGCACGCTCCAGGGCGAGGTGCACGCCGGTTTTGTCACACTCGGGTCGAAGCTCGACAAGCTCGATGCGATACCCAAGTTCGACTTCCACCAGACGGTCAAAACCGTGTCGAGCCTCGTGTTCCTGTTCGCGTCTGTCGTGGCTGGCATCATCTGGATCGCCACCCAGCAATTCGCGCTGACGCGCGAGCGCGTGACGGTGATGGAGGGCGAGGTCATCCAGCTCAAGGAGCGCGTCGGCTGGACCGCGCACGTCGACAAGAAGGGAAAGTAACGTGACGACGAGCGGATCATACACGTTCGACCCGACCATCGCCGCGCTGATGGACAATGCGTTCGCGCGGGCCGGCGTCGACCAGAAGTCGATCACCTCGCAGCACATCTCGACCGCCAAGATGATGCTCAACCTGATGCTGATCGAGTGGGCGGCGCAAGACCCGGACGCCAAGTATCGCATCGTGCAGGGCACGAGCACGGTGGCGTCGGGCACGAGCAACTTCACGCTCGCGACCGGCGCGGTCGACGTCGTTGATCTGGTCATCGAGTACAATAGCGACGGCACCGACATGCCGATCGCGCGGGTGTCGCGGCAGGATTACTTAAACCTCCCAGACAAGACCAGCACCGGCCGCCCGGTGCAGTTCTACGTCGACAATGCCACGCTCAACACGCCGAAGGTCTACTTCTGGCCGGTGCCGGACGCGCAGATCGACGTCACTTACGACTACCTGCGCTACGTGCAGACGGTCGGCGCGCTTTCGGAGACGCTGGATTCGCATCGGCTGTGGCTCGAAGCCATTACCGCCAATTGGGCGGCGAAGATCGCGCTCGTCTACAACGCCGAGAAATATCCACTGCTCGCCGGGCTCGCTGACCGCTCCTATCAGATCGCCAAGTGGTCAGGGGCCGGCAAGGCGCGGATCGTCGTCGGCGGGCGCGGGTTCGGCGCGATCGGTCGCCAGAGGAGAATCTGATGGCCAAGGTCAACCGAAGCCGGTTCAAGTTTCTCGATCAGCGCACCGGGCGCTTGGCGCGGGCCGTCGAGATGACCGAGGACGGGGAGATTCCCGGCCTCAAGACGACGCGCCGCAACGCCGACAAGAAGCACCCTTTATCCACGCCAATCTCGATCCCGCCGGATCGGGTGACGATCAAGGTGCCGTCGACCGAGAAGCAGACCGGAACCTACACCTACCGCGTCGGCATGATGGGCACAAGCACGCTCGGGCAGCGGCAGCAGTCGGTGGCGATCCGCTATTCGAGCGGCGGCGTCACGCTGAGCTATACGGAGGCATGACGTGGCGCAATTTACGACCACATACGCCGGCCTCGTCAGCCTCTTGCAGACCTATGTCGAGGACACCTCGACCGAGTATGCGAGCGCGGTCGACGGCTGCATCAATCGCGCCGAGGAGCGCATTTTGCGCGACCTAGACCTTTCGATCTGGAATTTGACCGTCTCGACGACGACCACGACCGGACAGGAATACACGAGCAAGGGGTACGCCGAGAGCGCGACCAACTCGATCTTTTTCACCGCCGCTGGCGAGCACGCGCTGCGCCGCTCGCGCGACTATGTGCAAGCCTACGGCGGCAGCGGTCGGCCTTTGTACTTCCACGAGACCGATACGCGCATCTATTGGGCACCGACGCCTGACGCCAGCTACGCCGTCAAGCTGACCTATCTCGACCGCCCCAACCCGCTTTCGTCCTCGAACACGACCAACTGGATTGCTGAGAACGCGGCCGACGCGCTGCTGTGGGCGAGCCTGATCGAAAGCGAGAAGTTCCTGATCGCGCCGGAGCGAGTGGCCGAGTTCGAGCAATCCTATGCGCAGTCGATTGGACCATTGAGGGCGTTCTGGCGTGACGTGGCGCAGACCGCCTACGAGCCGATCGCGCCGGTCGCGGCTCCGGTGCAGACGAGGTAGCGATGACGATCCAATACTGCGAATCGTTCCTCCTAGAGCAGCTTCAGGGCGTGCACGACTTCTCGTCGGACACGATCAAGATCGCCTTGTTCGACAACTCGGCGAGCTTTGACGAGGACACGACGGCCTACAGCGCGACCAACGAGATCAGCGATGCCGGATACACGGCGGGAGGAGCGACGCTTGCCGTCACCGCGACCTACCCGAAGATCGAAACCAACGTCGGCGCGGCGGTCAGATTTGATACGGCGAGTTGGACACTCTCTGGCAACGTCGCCATCCGCTGGGCGCTGATCTACAACGCGACCGAGTCCAACAAGGCGATCCTGTCGATCGACCTCGGCGGCCCGCGCACCTACACGAGCACCTTTGCAGTCGAGTTTCCGTTGAGCGTCCAGCCGATCATCAACTCTCGCGCACCGAATATAGGGTAGGAGCATGGCTTACAACGCCAGACCGATCGACATACTCCCCGGCATCTTTAAGGAGGCCAGCGGGTACGCGGCGCAGAACCGCTGGATCGACGGCAATAATGTGCGGTTCTGGAAGGGGTTTCCCGAGAGGATTGGTGGCAATGACGCGCTGACGACGGGATTAACATTGTGCCCGGCGCGCGGCATGCACATTTGGCGAGCACTGGATGGGTCGGAGCTTATCGCTTTCGGTCATGCGCGCGGCCAGCAAGTGATGACGAGCGGCGTTATCTATGATGTGGGTGGTATTGCTGGCGGGCCGCCGAGCATCAGGGGGAAGATTCTTAACGCATCCGTGACGTGCACGATTTCCAACGGCTCCCCATGCGTGGTGACGCTGACAAGCAACCCGGATGATGCGTTCGATGAGGGATCGGGAGACCAGCGAGTGAGTATTCGGTTCACGACGACGGGTGCATTGCCAACTGGCCTATCCGTTGGGACTACGTACTACCTCAACCAGATCACGAATACCACGTTTAATGTGTCATCGACGCCATCGGGGGCCAGCATCAATACGTCATCCGCAGGGTCAGGAACGCACACATGCACGGTTTGGGCTGGGTTTACTGAGGGTGAGGCTGTTACCAACTCGGCGGGGGGGTCTGCTGTCGCAGCGCGGGATTCAGATGACGAATATGTTTATTTGACCGCAGACAACGGCACGTTTCGTGTTACGCTGTCTGGCATGAGCGGGACATTCATTGCCGGCGAAAGGTGCACGGCGAGTGGCAGCAACACGACATGCCGCGTTAGAGCGAACGATTCGTCATCGCCAATTGATTGTTATGAATACCCGACATCCGGCGGCTTTAACGGCACGTTGACAGGAGAGGTATCTGGAGCGTCTGGAACTATTACTAGCTCGCTTACTTATTGGTACGAAAGACCAGATTCAAAAGCATTCAAATCTTTTGCAATCGGCGGATCGTCTGGCTCTCAGGTGTGGACGTGGGATTGGACCTACGGCGGGTACTTGGACAGCCGCGACTATAGCGGGACCGTTCTTGAGGACGCTGTTTACGCCTCATCTTCTCAGGCGACGACATGGACGTTTGCCTCGTGGGGTGAAGATTTGATTTCCTGTCCGCGAGGTGGAAAAATCTACCACTTGGACACCAGAGCTTTCCTCGACGGCACGTCGTCGACCGTAACTACGCTATCGGCAAACGCGCCAGCCACAGCCCTCGGCGTTTTTATGTCGGACGTGAACCGCACGCTCGTCGCCTATGGCGCGCACGACGGAACGAGCGACGACCCGCTCAATATCGCGTGGTGCGACGAGGAGGACTTTACGACGTGGACCCCTGCCACGAGCAATACGGCCGGCTCGATCCGCTGCGAAGATGGCTCTGAGATCGTTGGCGTCATGCCGACGCGCGGCGGGCATTTGATCTCTACGGACAAAAGCATCTATTCGTTTCAGTACATAGGCTTGCCGTTCGTGTTTGGCTTGCAGCGCATCGCGCAGGGGCCGGCGCTGATCGGCCCGATGTCAGGAACAGAGATGGACGGCCTGAATTATTGGATGGGGCAGGACTCGTTCTATGTCTATGATGGGGCCGTCCGTCCTCTGGTATGCGAGGTGCATCAATACGTGTTTTCTCGACTTAACCGTGTGCAGGGGTATAAAGTGTGCTGCGGGACGGTCAAAAAATTCCATGAGGTATGGTGGTTTTATGTTTCGACAGATGCGACCGACAACGAGGTTGACAGCTACGTCGCATATAATACGGTTGAAAATACTTGGCACATAGGCGACAAGGCACGGACGAGCTGGGTCGATACCAACGTCGCATTCAACTATCCTGTCGGGACCAAGCCAAACGGGTACGTCAACATTGAGGAATATGGCGTCACTGACGACGGCGCGAGCATCGCCTATACTCTGAAGTCGCACGACATCGAGTCTGGTGATGGAACGCCGTATCTCCATAACCGGATGATCATTCCAGACTATGAGAGGATCAACGGGACGCATACGGTATCGATTGAGGCGCGCGGCTGGCCGCAGCGGGCGGCAGTGACAAAGGGGCCTTACGACATCACGTCGTCCACCGAGTTTATCCCAGTGCGCGCTAGAGGGCGCACGCTAAGATTCTCGTTTGCAGGATCGACAGATTTTCGCATGGGTCGGTTCCGCATGCGCATCACTGGCCATGGGGCGAAGGAATGACGATCGTCGTCCCCAAGTCAGGCGCGATCTACGACCCGCACAACGACCAGCGGGCACGGCAGGCGCTGGAGGAGTCTGCGCGTGACAACAATCTGCGCCTCAATAACATGCAGACGCGCTATGGCACGCTTTCGTTGAGCGACGCCGCGATTACGCTGGCAAGCGGAGCCAACAACGATGTTTATCCTGGCTACGGAACTTATGCGCAGATCAGCGGCCCAACGGCAGCGTTTTCGATTACTGGGATAGAGCATGGCGCGCTCGGTCGACTATTAGTGATTCGCAATCCGACCGCCTACACGATGACGATCGCACATCAGAGCGGGTCGAGCAGCGCGGCTAACCGGATCATCACGTCGATCGCTGCGGACGTCGAGATGGCGGCCGGCACGACGGCGATCCTGATCTACAATGCTGCTGCCTCGCGCTGGCATCTGGTCGATCCTGTGGCGCTGTCGTTGACGCTGACCGCGCTGACCGTTGGCACGTTGACGGTTACTGGCACTGCGACGATGCCGAATGAGGGCCTGCATCTGCTCGACGCCAACGCCAGCCATGATCTGATCATCAAGCCGGGGTCCGATCTTTCTGCCGATCGCACGCTGACACTGGCGACGGGCGACGCCAGCAGGACGCTGACGCTTGGCGCGGATAGCTCGATCTCTGGCACGGCGTATGTGTCGGGCGGCACCGACGTTGCGCTCGCTGATGGCGGCACCGGGCAATCGCTCGCTGACCCAGGTGGAGACCGTGGGATGTTCTGGGACGACAGCGAGAGCAAGGTCGACTGGCTGACGTATAGCGACGGTCTCGATCTGACGACGACGACGTTGCGGGCCAAGTTCGTGCAAGAGGTGTCGACGTTTTACGATACCTATTCGAGCACATCTACGACGATCCCAGGCGACAACACTATCCCTCAGAATACCGAGGGCACCGAGATTATGACGCTGGCGATTACGCCGAAGGCGACCACAAACAAGCTGAGGATCGATGTTTTTGTTATCGGTGCTGGGAGCGCGGCTATGGGCGTTACTGCGGCGCTATTTCAAGACTCAACGGCTAACGCTCTGACGTGCTCGATCGCTAATGCCTACACTGCTGCCGCAAATGCGCCCGTGCAATTCTCGCACACGATGGATGCCGGAACCACGTCAAGCACCACGTTCAAGGTGCGCGTTGGGCCGACTTCTGGCACGTTCTATTTCAACGGCTACTCTGTGAGCCGTCTGTTTGGTGGCGTGATGAAATGCACGATGACGATCACCGAGTACACCCCATAGGAGGATAAAATGGGCGCAGGAAACATGATGGGCGGCGGCGGTGGCGGGAGCAATCCCAAGATCAACGCAAAGAACAGAGGCGCGTTTGCGGTCGGCGGCATGGGCCGACCCGGCAATGGCGGCGGGGCTGGGACCATTCCTGGCCTCAACATCAACCGCGACCGCTGGAAGGGGTTTAATGCCGACCAGAAGCAGGGCTGGCGGGCGTTTCAGCAGGCCGGTGGCAAGGCAGGGACGGGCGGCGGGTTTGGCGCGTTTCGCACACAGACACCGCCACAGCAGGGAGCGGTTGGAGGTGGAAATTCCATTCCGCCGACGATACCGCCAAATACTGGGGCGATGCCGCCGAATACTGGCCCATCGGCGACTCCGGTCGGCAACGTCGACAAGCAATTTACGTCGAGTGCGGCGTTGTCAAACTTGATTTCGTCTTATCCGCAGATTGCGTCGCAACTCGGCGGCGTGCTTGGCCAGCTTGGCGGACAATCGGGGATTGCAGGCGGTGGGGGTGGTTCGACACAACCCGGCGACGGCGTTGGAACAACGCCGCCCAACACAGGCCCGGCGTCAACGCCGGTTGGAAATACGCCGAAGTCGGCAGGCGCATTCGCGCGCCAGCGTCGCGATCAAACGCCCGGCATCGGCGGTCAAGACGCCAACTGGTGGCGGCAAGTCGGCTACACGCCGCACTTTGTCAGTCAGCTTCCGGGGCTGTTGCAACAGGCCGGCGACTACAATTACGGTGGCATGGACCCGTCAACGGTCAATTGGAACGATCCGCGCGCGATCCGCCGTGCGGCGGCGTTTTTGCCCTACGACGTGAGCCAGTATCGTTCCAATGGGCGGGGGCGCGGCGGCGGTAGCGTGTGGAACGGCTGGAAGCCAGGCGACATTCAGGGTCGCGGCATGCCGCTGTTCTCGCCGCCGTCGATGCTGCCGAACTCGGGTGGCGCGTGATGGACGCTCTTTCCGACACGTTGACGATCCGGCCGGCGGCGTTGCGCGACGTCGACGACTTGTGGGCGCTGTCGGAAAGAGCGGTCCAATCGAGCACCAATCTGCCGCCGCTTGAGTTGCCCTACTGGCTTCAGTACCTCATGGACCAGATCGCACATGGCCTTGTCGCGGTCGCCGAGCGGCGCGGTGAGATCGTCGGCATGATGGTGCTCGGATATGCAACTTGGCCGTGGTGCCGGCCCGGCAACCCGACCGCGACGTATCTGGTCAATCAAGCGTGGTTTGTGGACAAAGCCGCGCGACGCGGCGGATCGGCGATGAAGCTGCTCGATTGGGCCAAGCGCATCGCCGACGAGCACGAGATGCCGTTGATGATCGAGATCGCGACCGTCGATGGTGACGTCGCCGAGCACAAGGATACGTTTGTCAAGCGTGTCGGATTCGGCTACATTGGCGGCAAGCTGCTCTATCGCCCGTAGGCGATCCGCCCCTCCTTCTCCTTGTGCTGTGTAGCACCGCATTTTGCGAGGGAGATGCGCCATGGGCGGCGGCTCGATGACGAGCACCAGCAACACGAATCAGACCACGCAGGTCAAGATTCCGCGCGAGATCAGAAAGCGCGGATCGCGCATCACTAAGGGCGCGATGGCGGCGTACTACGACCCTGCACGCCAGTATACGCCCTATAGCTACACCAACATCGTCGGCCAGAATTACGGGCTTGGCTCGATGGGCGGCACGAACGGCAGCAGCACGTCCTACACATACGACGATCTGTTTGGCGGCAACGATGATGGTGGCAGCGGCGGATCGTCCTATGGCTCCGGCGGCTCTTGGTACAATTCCGGCTCCGGCTCGACCGGCAATGGGACGTGGTACGGCGGTAGTGCGCCGTTGCCGACTTCTCTTGGCTATCAGCCCGGCAGTAATCCGAATTATGTGAGCCCGTTCGTCTCCAACGGCGGCGTCTCGCCTCCGACCGCGCTCGGCTATCCGGGTTCTGGCTTCGGCACGTCGCCGGAGATCGAGGCGGTGGCAGAGGAGCGCCGGCAGCTTCGCGACGAACTATATCGGATGCAACTGCAACGCAACGAATCGCGCGGCACGTTTGACCCGGCAACCGGCACATGGACTGGCGGCGAAGGTCTCGGCGAGGGCGGCTCTATTCGTGACCCGCTGACGGGTGAGATGATCTCCGCCGATCCGCTGACGACGCGCATGGATCAGATCAGGCAGCGCATGCGCATTCTCTCGCAGCGCGCCGAAACGTTGGCATTCAGGACGCCGCCGCCGCCAGCCGAGCTTGGTCCCAACGGGCTGCCGATCACCTATGCCGATGTCGGCCGCGATACGACGGCGCAGCTCAACGCCTATCACGACCAGACTGCCGGCTACTTTGGTGAGGCGGGGCAGAATTGGCGGCCCTATATCGATCAGGCGACCGGCGTGGCGAGCGAGCAGTACGCCAACACGCCGGATGCGCAGCTTGTCGATGACCCGAACTATAATTGGGCGACCGTTTCCCAATTTATGAACCCCTTTATGCAGGGGGTGTTGAATTGGGGCTATCAGGATATTGCCGAGCAGCAGAACCAGCAGCGGCTTGCCGATCAGAGCCGAGCGGCGGGCGCGGGCGCGTTCGGCGGCGCGCGGCATGGCGTGGTCGACGCTTTGAACACGCAGACCTACGCCGACAATCTGCGCCGGTTCACCGATGAGCAGCTAAATCAGGGCTTCAATCAGGCGGTCGGTCAATACAACACCGACTTCTCGCAGAAGCTCGCGGCGGCGCAATCGAACAACGCGGCGCGCGATCAGGATTGGAATCGGGCCGCCTCGCTCAGCCAGATTTACTCCAATCTCGGCCAGCAGATTCAGAACCAGACGCTAGCCGCCGGCACGGCGAATATGTCGCTCGCCGAGGTCATTCGCCAGCAGGAGCAGGCGCAGAAGGACAACGCCTACACCAAGGGCTATCTCGATCAGCGCGATTACCCGATGCAGGTCTACGAGCGGCTGGCGGCGATCAACGCCATGCAGCCGCACAACACAACGACGCAGACCCAGGGCACGACCACGACCGAGACCTCTGGCAGTGCGGGCGCGGGTGGCATTGCCGGCTCGGCGCTGTCGGCGCTTGGCACCATAGCCAGCATTTCGGATAAGCGCGCCAAGGAGAACGTCGAGGACGTGAATCCAGAAAAGGTGCTCGGCGCGTTTTCCAAGGTGAAGCCCAAGACCTACGATTACAAGCAAGATGTGCAGGACAAATATCCTGATCTGGCTCGTCCCGGCCGGCGCATCGGCTTCATGGCGCAAGACTTGGAAGCTGCATTCGACCGTCCGAGCGGGCCGACGATCGACGGCATCAAGACGGTCGACACCGGCAACCTCCTGGGCTCGATCGTGGCGGCGATCAACGGGCTTGAAAAGCGCACGCGCAAGCTGAGGGGCAAGGTCTGATGGATGATCCGCTGCTCGAAAAGCTGAAAGAGATACAGCGCAAGCGCCTTGGTGAGGGGCTGATGCCGAAGGGCGACCCGCGCGATCGGCTGTCGCTCAACGAGCAACTGAAAGCGATGTCGGAAGCGCTGAATTTGCCGAGCGACTTCGACCCACGCCCGGACGGCAGCATTCAGAGCAAGTCGTTCATGGATTCCGTCGGCAAGATGGGCGGCACGTTCGACCAGATGCCGAAGGGCTTGTCGCTGCCCGACATGCCGGAGGTTCGCTCGCGCACCTATTTGCCGCGTGAGTTCTCGGACGAACGCATGATGGACTTGGAGGACGGCTTCAACGGCGGCGGCGGCTCGGAGTTCGTCGAGGGCAATCCGCGCGGCGACCGGCTGTCAGCGCTACCGCCTGTCGAGACCCCTAGACAGGTCGGCCACCCGCAGCGCAGCGTCGGATCGATGTCGTTTGACGACATTTCAGGCGGGCTCAAGGGCAGCACGCTCGACATGCTGCCGCGCCTCGATCGCGGGGCCAATAGCTACATTGGCCACGACATCTCGGCTGGCCAGCCGCAGAACTACGACAAGAGCCTCGGCGCGCTGAACAGGTCCGGCAGCAAGCAGGGGTACGGGTATTCGCAGACCATCAACGCCGATGGGCAGATGCGCTTTGCGACGCCGCCGGGTATTGGCAGCATTCATGCGCCGGGGCTCAATCGGTCGACCAAGGGGCTTGCATTTGACCGGCGCGAGACCGATCCGCTGACGCGCGGGCAAGAGGCTGCGGCTCGCTATGGGCTGACCGAACTTGGCGTCAACGAGGGCATTAAGACGGACGCGGCGCTGCAAAACCACTTCACGCCGCACTCGAATGTCGATCCGACGCAGGATGCGCGCGAGGCGCAGACGTGGGACGCGATGATAAATCGCGAGCCCAACATGGCCAATCGCGGCGTCGCCGATTACGCCCGCAACCGCCACTTCGGCGGCGAGGTTTTGCAGCGAGGATATGCCTCGGCATCGCAGCCGCAAATGCAGTCCACCGCCGTCGCCGGCATCAACCCGCCTGCTCCACAGCCTGCAACGCGCCAGCAGGGGCCGATGAGCCTGACCGCCTATGCCGGCATGCCGTCGCAGAACGTCGGATCGAGTCCGGCGCAACTGTCTCGCGCCGGGTCGACAGGCCAGCCGGATTTCAGTTTGCGCTCGACGCTTGGCGGGCCGCCGCCGATGGCATCGAGCGTTCCGCCGCCGCAAGCAATCCAGGCGCAGACGGTGGCTGAGATGCCGATGGCGACTGATCCCGGCCAAGTGGCGATGCTTGACGTGACGCGCTCGCAACTGCCGCCGATCGATGCGCCGACGCCAACCCCGTCACCACAAGCGCAAGGAGCGTTTGCCTCTGGCCCACCGCATGCGGCGTCATCTGTTCCGCCGCCGCCGACGTTGCCGCCGGTCAAGCCGCAGATGACCTATCAGGTAAAGCCGCCAGTCTCTCAGGTGCAGGCGCAGCCGCTCGGGTTCGACAAGATGATGCCGCAGGTCGCGCGCTCATCGCCGCCGCCTGCAAGCGCGCACCAGCCGGTGCCTGTCGAGTCGGCCACGCGCGGCCCGAGCGAGTCGATGACAGCGATGGACGCGCCGCAAGGCGGGTTTGAAAGCATGACGGCGCAGAACCTTCCGGGCTTTGACGCCGCACCTCCGTCGACACGGCTGGCGCAGTTCTCGCCGCCGCAGGGTGCATTCGCGCCGACGCCGCCTGCTGCTGCGCCACCAGCCCCAACGCCGCCAACGGTCGCGCCGCAAATCGCTGCGGCTCCGCCGCCTCCTCCAGCCCCGCCAGCGCCGCCCGCTGACATGGGGAGCGTCGGCGGGTTGTTCGGCACGCAAACAACGGGCGTTGGCCCTGGCCTTACTGGCAGGATCACCAATCCGATTATCGATCCACCAGCGGTTAGCGCTGGCGGTATGGGCGGGTTTGGTGGTGGCGGCGGAATTGGCGGACTGCTCGGAGGTCTCGGCGGCATTGCTTCGGCCATTGCCGGGCAGCAGCAGGCCAAGGCAGAGGCAGCCCAACAGCAGAACGCCGAGGTCGACAAGAAGGCCAAGGAAGCCAACTCGCAGGCGCTCGACCAATACAACAAGGAACAGATGCGCGTCGCGCAGTGGGCACAGCAGATGCAGCAGTATTGGCAAGAGCAGCAGCGCCGCCGGATGGCTGGGCTATAGGAGAGATCGATGGGCGGCTATGTATTCGACCCTTACAGCGGCACGATGCGGTACGACCCGTTTGCCGCTGGCGATTCCGGCACTGCTGCGCCGCAAACAAGCTCGATGCCACCGATGATGGCGGGTGCGAGCACGCCGCAGCCGCAGCCGGAGTACAAGTCGCAAGTTCCAGACGTGATGACCGGGCTCAACAAGGTTGTCGACGGGTTTTTCGGCTCCAGTCGTAACCAGAGCGGCAGCTTCGATCCGAACCGGGTGGAATCGATCATCTCCAAGCTGCCGGCCGAGCAGCAGGAGGAGGCGCGGCTGAAATTCGCGCTGGCCAAGGAGCAGTCCGACTTGTTCAACAAGAGCCGGCCGAACACGAGCAACTTCAATTTTGGAAACATCTTCCAGGGGCTCGGCGCGGTTGCCTACATGACCAGCAAGAACCCGCAGGTTTGGAGCCACAGCCAAGCCGCGCTCAACCGCATGTATCAGGGCAACGAGGATCGCGAGAAAAGCGCCCGCGCCTATGATATGGCGGGGATGAAGGCGTATTCCGACGTGCTTGGCGATCTTGGCGACAGCGCTGCAGATACGATGCGCAAGAAGCGCGAGAAGCGTGACGCGGCGGTGGCCAACGCGGCGGCGATGGTGCGCAAGGCGAGCCCCGAGAACCAAGCTGCGGTTATGGACGCTGCGGCGGCCGAGCTTGAGATGCAGGGTTTTGATGTCGAGGCGCGCGAGTTCCGCCGCCGCGCGAAGCAGATGGGCGGCGCTGGCGGAGGTTCCGTCGCTCCGCAGTCGAGCGATCCCACGGCTGGCAATGTCGTGCTCGGCAGTGAGCCGGCGTATGAGGGTACTCGCGGCACGCAGCGCGTGACACCCGCCAACCCATCCGATCCGGGTCAGGTCGGCACGCCTGGGTATGCTCCACAACAGATGAGTGCAGGCCAATCGATCTATGGCGAGTACGAGCCGCGTGTGAAAAGGCTGCTGCAAGATCGCAATCGCGCCTATGCCCTTGGCGGCGACTCGAAGGCCGAGGACGACGAGTTGAAAACCATCGGCAACATCGTCGAGGCTGGCCCGCGCGAATTGGCGCAGCACAGGGCGAAGATGCGCGCCGAGGACATGGGCAAGGCCGAGCGCGGGGTCGAGACGGCACAGAAGGCCGGCGGGTTCCTCGACAAGCTGCACGAGTATTCCAAGGTGCCGGGGATCGATTACTACATCGGCCCGATCCAAGGCAGCGCCGTCGCTCCATATACGACCGACCTACTGGCTGGCTTGGCTCCGGGCAACGAGGCAAATCCGGCGTTGCGCGACCAGATCAAGGGCACGCAGATGGCGCTTGTGTCGCTGCTCAAGGAGCGCATCAGGACGCCTGGCGAAGGCTCGCAGGATCAGCGTGAGTTTCAGGCGCTTATCGACACGATCGGCGACTTTTCCAACGCCCGCAACGTCAACGAGTATCGCCAAAAGCTCGCCGATGCCGAGGAGCGCATCTCGATCCTGCTTGGCGGGGTCAAGATTCCGCGCACGTCGACGGCGGCGGAAGGTGGTGACGGCGATCAAAACGCACCGCCGGAGACCGAGCGTGTGTCGTCCTCTGCCAAGCAGGAGGAGGGCACTATCGGCCGGCGCAAGGATGGCACCAAGGTCATCTATCGCAACGGCAAGTGGGAGCCGATTGCGGGGCCGAGCCTTGGCAACTTCTTCAGCGTGACCGGCGGCAAGACATTCGCGAGGTAGCATGGCCAGCCAAGACGACGAGATCGAGATCATCGCCAAGCCGAGCGCCGAGGACGAGATCGAGGTCGTTGCCAAGCCAAGTCAAGGCAATTGGTATCAGGCCGCACTTAACGGCCTGACTTTCGGCTTGCGCCCGCGCATCCAGGCAGCGATCGAATCGGGGAGCCTTTCTGGCCCCGAGTACGAGAAGGTCAAAAAGCGCGAGTGGTCCGAGGACGACGCCTACGCAAAAGAGAACCCATGGACCGCGTTCGGACTGGAGATGGCCGGCTCTGTGCCGACGATGTTCGTGCCAGGACTCAACGCGGCGCGTCTCGCACAGGCGGCCAATCGCGGCAATCAGGCGGTTCAAGGGCTGAGTCGCGGCCAACGGGTTGCCCGTGCCGCTGGATTTGGGCGTGAAGTCGGAACGATCGGCCACGAGGCCGGCATGTTGGGCGCGAAAGGGGCGGCGCTCTACGGTGGGCTTTCGAGTCGCGAGGATACGGCTGGCGGTCGACTGACCGACGCCGCTATGCACGCGCCGCTTGGCTATGCGCTCGGACGCGGCACGCAGGCCATCGGCGGCAGATTGGCCGGCGTTGGTGAGGAGGCTTATGACGCCGCGCGGGTTGGTGGAGACGCAACGCGCGGAGCCTTGACCGGAATCCGTCGCGGGCTTGAGCGCGATGGCGTCGGTGTAGATGACATTCGCAACGCGGTGAGCGCGCAATTCGGTCGCGGTAACGTCGCTGATCGCGGGGCGCTCGAAAACGCCATGATCCATTATGGCGACACGTTGGCTGGCGGTGCGACAGATCACGCCGCACGGCAGGCTGCGGCACAGAATTACGTCGCGGCAATGCGAGCGACGGGCTCGAATGCGAGTGAGTCGACTCTGCGCGGGCACTTCAATCGCACATTCGATAATTGGACCGGACAGGGCAATATCCCGCTGGCGCTCGACGAGGTGGCGCGGCTGTCCGGCGGTTCCAACGAGAATTTGCAATGGACGAGGCGCGCTGCACAAGCGTCGCCGAACGCTGGCCGCAGCGCCGTCGTTCAGGGCGTTCGCGATCGGCAGGACGACATTATCCCGGCGGTGCGCGAGTTTGTGAATGACCGCATCGGCAATCCCAATTTGGAGGACGCGCACGAGGCGCTGATCCGCGCCAACCGGCAGGCCGAAAATCGCATCTACGACGCCGCGCGGGCGGCAGAAAAGCCGTTCGATCTGTCAAGCGTGCTGGAGGAAATTTATCGCACGCAACCGTTCCGTGGCGGCGCTGGCCGCGAGGCGGTCGAGCAGGCGATGCAGATCATGCGTGGCAATCCGCTGCCTGACGGGTCGTTCGAGCGCCACACGCTCGACACCTACATTCAATCGCGCCCCCAGCTTCGTGATCTGATCGACAACTACAGCCGCGATGTCGGCATGGGCCGATTGCAGCCAACGACGGCATCGCGCTTCCTGACCGACATGATGCACCGACTTGATGCTGTTGCTGAGCGATCCAATCCACTATGGCGGGTCGCCAATGACGCAACCCGTGGCGGTCGCTCTGTCGAGCAGGCGATGCGCGAGGCTGCCAACATATCTCTCGAAGGGCGAGGGAGGGAGACGCGCCAGCTTTTGAACCGCGTGCGCGATCTGCGTGCGACTGCGGCACAGCTTCGGCGCAGCGGGGCCGATCCTGCGAGATTGGAGCTTATTGAAAACCAGCTAGAGGGATACCGGGTCGGGTTTTCCAGCGTGTTGCACACGGCGCTCGATCGACTCGGCGACTCGCACGACTTCTCGAAGCTGTTCCGCAAGGGCGGGCGCGACGCGCAATCTGGCGTGCGTCGGGTTATCGAAACCATGCTCGGACCTGACGATGCGGCCGACTTCTACAACCTTGTCGAGCGGGCCAACATCGCCACCAAGACGTTCCGCGATCTATCGCAGTCGCAGACGACTCCTCTGCGCGAGGCGATCGACGAGGCCAAGGGTGAAAGCCGCGTTGCCGGCATGATGCAGGCTCTCGGCTACTGGAGTAACCCGCGCCAGATATTCAACGATCTCGGCGAGATGCTGTCCAATCGGCTATTCGAGAACCGCAATACGGAGTTGATGCGACGATACTCGACCATGACCGACGATCCGGCTGGATTTTTGCGTCTGTTGCGTGAGATCGACCAGTTCGGAGCGCAACGCGGCGGCGCGTTCACGGGCGAGAGGGTCAATGCCTATTCTGCGCCGGGCGTGGTTGGCGGCGCATTCGCGAGCAGCCAAGCACTAGAGGACGAGCGCAAGAGGCAACGATGACTGCACCATGGATGGCTCTCGCCGAGGCAGACATCGGCACCAAAGAGGTCAAGGGGAAGGGCGGGGATAACCCGAAAATACTCG
>CAZBOT010000003.1:0-56110 GCA_964493575.1 uncultured Candidatus Saccharibacteria bacterium
GACTATACCGCGCAACAAGCGGTGTTTCAACTGTCGTGCGCGGTTGCCAGACATGTTTCTACCCTTTTCCGGCCTGACTGTAGTTAAATACCAGGGGAAAAAGGTATAAATATGCCTGCCAAATCTGTTTTAGGTTCGATTTTCCAGCAAACTCATGGTGCTTTACCATGACTGCATATATTAACATATTTATGACCTTTTGTCAAGGCTACTGCAATAAACCCGTTTTTTAAGTAATCCGGCCAAAAATAAAGAAATCCCGCATTAGATGCGGGATTTAGACCCCAGCTTTCCGCCTCGGATCGGGAGAGCGAGATGGGTCGCCGGGGATTCTTAATCAATTCTGGGGATTCTTAAGTTCTTATCTCTCAGTCTGTGTTAACTTGGCGTAAATTACCAGTCTTCGATCTACAGTTCCTACTGGCCAACAAGTAGATAACGCTACCTGGGAATCCGCTGTGCTCACGAACTGGGCCTGATCATCAGCACGATATTCCCCTCTCCCAGTGACTACGTAATTGTACCTGACTGTCTGGCCATTTACTTGAGTCGCAGTAATTGTGAAAGATGTGCCATCAGCTACCTGACCTAAACTTGCAAAGATTTGTTTATAAGGACTGCGGTCCCAAACGTAACCGCTTGAGTGACCAGAGAGATAACTAAGTCCAACCTCACCAGGCAGAGCAGTTCCAGGGTAATGCACGATACCTTTCTTTAAATCAGCATCAAAATCTTTTACTTCTTTTGTCCAAATGAGTGGTACAGAAATATTATTCGCTGGAATATCTAACTTCCCCGGCTTATTAAGATCAATGGATTGCTCCGGACGAATGTCAGGTGTTTGTTCGGTGCCACCAGAAGAAGTTGAACCACCACTGGTACTACCACCGTTTCCACCACTTGATGGAATTTGCGGCGGAGTTACAACTGTCCCTCCATTGTTGGTAATGTCTTCTAGTGTTTCAGGATCAATATAGTAAGGTGAGTCATCGGTAACGTACTGAGCGAATTTAGTCATCCCTCGAGTGATTGCAGCAGCAGTAATTCTGTTACTAATTAACTCTTTATAGATATATCGCTCAACTAAATCTTTCTGCTTTGACGTAAATGGTTGCCCAGTCCAAGGATTAATTCCTTCAATTACTAATTGACCATCACCAACTCCACCTTGGGTAGAATAAACCTTTGGATTCAAGTTCAGCATGTACTTTTCTAAGTTGGATAATCCGTTACCAGAAACATCAGCGTCCATGCTGATAATTGATTCATCATTGATATCAACAAAGAATTGGCGAATCCAAATTTTATAATCATCTGCAACGTCAGCTTTGAGCTGTTCCAAATTTTTATCCCGGTCATCTGTAGTTACAGACTCTATGCGCAAAGAATCACCCAGTAAACTTTGGAAACTAAAATCACTAAAGTAATAAAAAAAGATTCCTAAGCCGATTACAAAGATAGCTAAGTATGGAAGAAAAGATTTAGAAAGCCGAGTAATTCTATTACTCGGAGCGGACTTACTTAAATCTGGCATTGCACGCAGGTCGGCTTCAGTAGCTAAATCCATTTCATCTACCGACTCTAATGCTGTCGGTAATTCATTTACCTCAACAATAGGTAAATTGGCCGGAGGTGCTTCTGTTTTTTGAGCAGTCGTCTTTTGTTCAATCTGCTCAGGTTCTACAATAGGTTCAGCATCATCGGCTGATTTATCCATACCGAAAAGGCTTTTTATGCCTTCGCTGGAATTCAATTTTTTCTTATCATCGGCCATAACTTTGAATTAAGAAATTGCATTCTACAATAACCTTACCATAAGGTCAAACTATTTGCTGACGTATTTTTCTTTACGAAACAAATTTAACAAACTCTTATAACTATAGAGTAACCAAACCCCAGTCCAAACAACAGGATCAAGAAGATGCCAATACTTCTGGCTATACCACTTCTTGTAGTATATCCACATAGCCTCGTAGAATGCGTACAACATTTTTTGTGGAGTTTTTCTAGTCGACTGTCCCCGGTAGTGAACACAAGAAGTTTTTGGGTACCACCAAATTTTAAAACCTGCTTCGCGGATACTCCTACACAAATCCAAGTCTTCAGCATACATAAAATATCGTTCATCAAATCCACCCGTGGCTTGATAAGCTTTCCGTCGCATAAATAAATAAGCACCACTACAAGCTTCAAGTTCAGCTTCTTGATTAGGATCTTTGTCTAACTGATTATAACCGCCAAACCATTTTGGAAATAACTTCTGAAGCCCAAATAATCTAAAAAATGATCTAACTAAATTAGGTTCGCCTCGACGAGAAGCCTTATCAATTTCGCCGTTCGCCATTACCAACTTACAGGTTGCCGCCCCAACATCAGGACGTGACTCCATAAAATCAACCATAGTTTGTAAATTATCCGGGTCTAGTTTGGTGTCAGAATTAAGTAACAGGATGTAATCACCCTTCGCCTTAGCCAACCCAACATTATTGGTTCGACCAAAGCCAAGATTTACTTCGTTACGATAAATTTGAGTTTTGCGGGCAAGTTGAGGATCGCTTAAATATTTTTGGGTGATTAATGCTACCTCATCTTGAGGGGAATGGTCATCAACAATAATTACTTCATAGTCAAAATTAACTTGGGAAGAGTAAACAGCATCCAGCGTCACTTCGATCACGCTTTTTGAATTGTATAAGGGAATAATTATTGACAGTTTCATGATAAAAGCTTCTCCATGGCTGCTACAGATATTTTTCGGGATTTTTGTATAAACTTTCTCTTCTTCCACATTGCCGGTAACTGCTTAAAAAATTCTGGCAAAACCTTATAAGTTTTAGTTTCCCATACTAGGGCAAAACAGTTGTAAAAAAACTCTCTGGCAAAAAATTGCCAATACCACTTGGGACTGTTCTTGATGAACATGAAAATATGGTTTTTATAACTCAGTCGCAACAGTCTTGGAGGAAGCTTACGATGATGTTTAATAAAAGTCCAAACCTTCTTATAACCGCCAGGGCTAGAGGCAGCTGTTCTGCCATGGTACGCAACAGCCTTCGGATTATATTTTATTTTCCAACCTCGATTAATCATTCTCCATCCAAGGTCCACATCTTCCCAATAACTATGGAAGTCTTCATCAAAATACTCAATCCGTCCATCCAGGCGCTGATATTTTATATCCTCTAAAGCAGTTTTACGATACATGGCCCCGGCACCACTTACCGAAATTAAATCCAGTTGAGTATCATATTGACCTTCATCAATTTCATGCTGGCCACGGTCGCGCCCACGACCAGATTTCGCAATTACTACACCGGTAGAATCAATTCGCTGGGAGGGTTGGTTGTTAACAAAATCATATTGCAACAGCTTTGCGCTTACCGCACCCACCAATGGATCAGCAAATGGCTTCAGCATCTCGTCTACAAAATTTGGAGGGATAATAAGGTCCGGATTGATCAGTTGAAAAAAATCTACATCTAACTTGGCAAAGAGTTCGTTATGGCCTTTAGCAAAACCAATGTTGTAACCTGGGTCGTAAATTTCTACTTCCGGAAAGTGTTGGGCAATGTATTCTTTACCACCGTCATCATTCCCAGAGACATAAACATAAAATTTACAGTCAGGATGAGTCTGTTTTAAAACCGCGGGGAAAACCTGCGGGATAAATTTCATTGAATTATAGACAACCTGGACTAAAGCCACCTTTGACATGCCTATATCTTAGCAAACTTTAAACCCAAAAGGTATTGACTAGTAAGCAAAAAATCATGATACTTGGAACAAGGAGGTATAAGATGAAAGCAGTAACCTGGTGGGTTATTTTTCTTATCAAACTAGTTCTTCTGTTAGCATTTACCCTCGCATTGGAATGGGTTGACCAGAATGTGTTTATGCCAGATAGGCAAAATAATGCAGCCCATTTTCACAAATAAGAAGGCGATTTATCGCCTTTTTTGTTTAGCTAAGCTTTGCTAAAATGATGGGTATGAAACTACTAATTACCGGTGGCGCCGGCTTCATTGGCAGCAATTTTGTTAGATTTTGGCGTAAAAACCACCCCCAAGACCAAATCACGGTTTTGGATAAATTAACCTATGCTGGGAACCTAAATTCTCTAGAATCCGTGATTCAGGAAATAGAATTTATTGAAGGTGACATCGCAGATATCAAGACAGTGCACCGAGCCATGGCTGGTACAGATATTGTGGTGCACTTTGCAGCCGAAACTCATGTTGATCGTAGTATCAATGATCCTTACATCTTTACTAAAACAAATAATCTTGGCACCCACGTCCTCCTTGAAGCGGCTCGACAATTAGGAGTCAAGCGATTTCACCACGTCTCAACTGACGAAGTATTCGGACAAATTCCTTTGGATGAAACTTGGCAATTCACCGAACAAACCCCTTACCAACCAAGCAGTCCTTACTCAGCCAGCAAGGCAGGGAGTGATCACATGGTACGCGCGTATTACCACACTTACGGTTTACCGATAACAATCAGCAACTGCAGTAACAACTTTGGTCCATATCATCATCCCGAAAAGTTCATCCCCCGCTCGATTACCCGATTAATGCGAGGACAAAATATTCGACTCTATATTCCAGGAAACCAAATTCGCGATTGGCTTCATGTCGAAGATCATTGTCGAGCTATCGAAACAATTCTTAAAAATGGAAAACTTGGCGAGACCTATAATATCGGCGGGATGGCTAAAGGTATCAGTAATTTGGAAGTGGCAAAAAAAATCTTGGCAATTTTAGGATTACCAGAAAACCGAATTGAACTGGTTACCGACCGCCCTGGTCATGATGTAAAATATGATATTGATTGGACGAAACTTAACCGCGAACTTGGTTGGGCACCGCTCCACAGTTTTGATGAGTGGCTCACCGAAACTGTGCTTTGGTACCAAAACCATCAAGACTGGTGGCAACCTCTGGTTGATGAAACCGAAGCATTTTATGAATCACGTGGCGAAAAGGTTTTATTTCCCGCTACCCTCAATCAAAACCTCGAAACCATTGCTCCTCAACAACCACTTACTGTAATGCCCCAGCAATCGCTGGTACCAGTTAACACTCCCAACAAACCGTTTGATTACATTATTGAAACCGGTCTGCCGGGAGTGATGATTATTGAACGACCAACTTATCACGATGATCGTGGATTTTTCCGCGAGACCTTCCGGAAACAAGATTTGGAGCAACGGCTCGGCATAGAGCTAAATTTTGTCCAGGCCAATCATTCCCGTTCTAGTAAAGGCACTTTACGAGGAATTCACATCGCGCCTTGGCACAAACTCATTACGGTGGCCAATGGTGAGGTACAAGCTGTCCTGGTAGATACACGCAAAGACTCACCTACCTATGGTCAACACGTTTCCTTAATTTTAAGCGACAAACATCCGCGTAGTATTTTTGCCCCTGCCGGTATTGGCAATTCCTTCTTAGTGTTAAGCGAACAAGCCGATTATACCTATATTACAACTGAATACTGGGCTCCAAACATGGAAAAGAATCTTCTCTATAACGATCCCGAACTAGGAATTAGCTGGTTAAATAACGAGCCTGTACTTTCAGAAAAAGATAAAACCAATCCAACCTTAAAGGAACTATAAATGCCAAAATTTCTTATCATCGGACACAACGGAACTTTAGGAACAGCTTTCAAACAAGTTTTACCTAGTGAGCAAACTTTCGTAGTTGATCGCGAAAGTTTAGATATTACTGATTCCGAGCAAGTACAAAAGTTTTTAGCAGAACATAAACCTGAAGTAGTTATTAACTGTGCTGCTTATACAAATGTGGATAGCGCAGAATCAGATTATGAAACAGCTTATAAAATCAATGCTGAAGCTGTTGGTAATTTAAGCGAAGCCTGCAATCAAATTAAAGCTCGGCTTATTCACTTTAGTACAGGCATGGTCTTTGCAGGGACTAGCGCGGATGGCTATAGTGAAGATGCGACAACTAATCCAATCAATAAATATGGTGAAAGCAAATTAGCAGGCGAAAAACTCATTCAAGAAAAAGCTCAGCAATATTATATAGTACGAACCGAATGGCTCTACGGCAAACCTACTAGCGAGTCTGCCAAAAAAAGCTTTGTTGAAATAATGCTGGACTTAGGGCAAACTGGTAAAGTTAAAGCCGTGAATGATGAAACAGGAAAGCCCACCTGGGCAAAGGATTTAGCTCAGGCAGTGATTGATCTAATCGATTCTAAGCGCGAAAATGGACTCTACCATCTAACCAACGAAGGTGTTGCTTCACGAGAAGATTGGACCAAAGAAATCTATGTCCAAAAAGGCATGTCTGTAGAAATTGAGTCTGTTCCAGGAAGCACTTTCCCTCGGCCAGCCAAGCGTCCTGAATTCGAACTGCTCAACAACACCAAATTGCCAAAACTAAGAAGTTGGCAAGAAGCATTAGCAGAATATTTAAAACAATAACATGAAAGGTATTATTCTATCCGGCGGTGAAGGCACTCGCCTGCGCCCCTTGACCAAAGTTACATCCAAGCAACTCCTGCCGATCTACAACCAACCAATGATATATTATCCATTGGAAAAGTTGCTCAGTGCGGGTATTAAAGAAATTTTAATAATTGTTGCCCCTGATCACTGTGGTGATTACATGAAAGTTCTTGGCAGTGGTAAAGATTTTGGGCCAGGAGTTCGCTTTACTTATGAAATCCAAGATAAGCCTGAAGGCTTGGCTCAAGCCTTCATCATTGGCGAAAATTTCTTAGACGACGGTGATAATGTAACTATGCTTCTTGGTGATAACTTATTTGATGCCGAACTTACCGAAGAAGTAAACAAATTTCAAACTGGGGCAAGTATCTTTGTCAAAGAGGTTCCAGAGGTTGATCGCACGCGTTTCGGTATGGTTGAATTTGATCAAACTATGCGAGTAAAATCTATTGAGGAAAAACCAGCTGTTCCTAAATCAGCTTACGCGCAAACTGGTATCTATATTTATGACAATCAGGTTGTAGGGGCCGCAAAAAGTCTGCAACCTTCAGCGCGGGGCGAATTAGAGATTACTGATCTTAATAACTGGTATCTACAACGAGGACAACTTCAAGCCAGTATTTTAGATGGTGAATGGATTGATGCGGGAACCTTTGAGAGCTACTACAAAGCCAATCAATGGGCGTACGAACGCAGTCAACGCCATGAACAGCAACAACTTCAGAGCAAACAAGAACAGCTCGCCCAGCACACGAATTACCATGCCCAACTGATGCTGCAACTTTATCAAACCGATGGTGCAGCTTTTGCTCATCTGACTATCAATACCCCAGAACCTATCGAGGCCTCCGCGCTGAGCCCTCACCCAACTGCTCAAAGTTTAATTCTCAAAATCATCGAAGTCCGGCAAATAATTAATCATCTATAAAAAAGAAGGATGCTCAAAGAGCATCCTTTAAAATTAGATGAAACCTTTTAGTTCGGCTAATTGTACCGCTGCAATCGTGTAACCGTCGCAGCAATAATGCTCCACGCCTTTGTGCTCATATGCTCCGCCGTTGCGAATCACATCCCAAAATTCTTCATACGTGAGCAAGACATGACCGCGAACAGTCGGATCATCAACTTCCTTGTGCTGGAAATCGACTCGGGCCAAATAGATCGGAACGAGCCCGCCAAGCAAACCGCGCTCGGGAACAAACTTGTCGGTCAGTTCATGAAGACTTTTTACCTCACAGCCAAGTTCGTCCTTCATGCAGCGCTCAACCGATTTCATGACGCTCTCACCTTCTTTCCCGATCGTCCCGGAACCTTCCATGGTCCAGCGACGCAAAGCATGACGGAAAGTAAGATTAAAAACGATTCTTCCATCAGTATGAACAGGAAGAACAAAGACTCCAAGGTTCTTCCTAAGTTCGTATGTATATACAAACCGAATGTATGCGCCAAGTACCGGTTCAGTCTCACCAGGCTTGGGCGGAAACCAAACTGCATCACGAAGGTGGATGACATAAGGATCCTCATCCACGACTCCGATCTCCTGGCCAACCTTTTGTGCCGCCTGTGTCATGAGATCTGGATCAGTGATAATTTCAATCTCACCTTTCCGCCAATCCCCCTTAGCACCACCTAACTTCTCTAGCACTTCCAAATAGCGCTCTCTGTCAGACATATTCCTCCTCAGCGACGTTGCCTCGAGCAACGCGCCATTCTAGTTTTAAAATTTCGAGCCGCAGCTCAATCCCTCTAATCCAAGTGACTCTATCACCTGGTCCTATTCCAATAGGACTTGATAGAATACGATATTTGCTAAGACCTGTCAATGCTATAATAAGGATATGAAATATCCTTTTATAGAAGAGAGAAGAAAGCGCCAGACGCTATCAATAAAATTCTCAAAGGAAGAAAACTTAAGCAACTTTCTAACCTTGGCGATTCTAAACAAAAAGGTGAAATTGAGATTTTAAGAATGCTCAAAATCCATGACCACGCCAAAAAATTCTGGACAGAAATAGAATTTGAAGTTAAAGATAAAGCCGGTAACATAGGAAATTGGACCATGCGCTGGAACGCTAAGTCTCTAGAAAGCGATGGAAATGTTTACGTGATTCTTATTAACAATCACTATTTGTTCACCAAACAACATAGACCAACACTGGGTAAATGGAAAAAAGAGAAGACGTTACGCGTCATGCCAGTGTGAGTGAAGTTGCATTCTTGGGCCACATTGCCCAGAACGACGGCACAGACACAGCTACTCCCGGCTTCTGGCTAATCAACATTGAAGTTGAGAAAAATATTTTAGAAGAACGGCTTAAAACCATTTCCGATGAAGGTGAGAAAATCGTCTTGATGACCAAAGACGAAGTTGAAGCTGGTATCGGCAAACCTGACGGAATCTCAGATGCGTTATCAATAGTCGGAATTCATTTAGCAGAAAGATATCTCGAACAAAAAGACCCGCAACGCCTAGACGCTGCGGGAAGACGAATCAGTGACTGAACTACTTTGCGACTAATAAAAATCGGTCGTCTGCTCGCACTTTGTACTTTTCCCAGTCTTTGATTCTTTGAATACTACAGTGGGGACCGACCATACGCATATTCATCGGATCAGGGATCATCTCATAACTGAACAGATAAACAACCTCATCGACCCGGAAAATGGTGCTGATGCCGCTTATCTTGTCGGAAGTAATCCTGTGACCATATTTTCGGATGTATGCACAAATTGTTCGAACATCCGCGAATTCCCAATACACTGGCTCTTTTAAGGACTCTCTTTTAGGAGAGAATTTATAAATCTGTGGATTCATTCTTCGACTCCAATCGAATTCAACGAGATCGAGATCTCTGTACCCGAACTTCGGTCCAATCCCCGACCAAAACTCCATCGCTCGATATATTACCCTTCCCGACCCTTTATCGGGAATATGTTCTAAGGCTAGAGGGATTTCTCCAGTGAGGGTCTTACTTAAGATGGTATCCAACTTTGGTTTGTAATTCGTGGACAAAGTGGTTTGAAAAGGCAAATAAAATTCTGCCCTTCTTTTTACATGCGATTCTATGTCCTTGATTACTAACCTCCACACATCCCAAAACATCGATCCACCGGGGACTAAGAGTAGCTCAAACTCCTCCGCGCTAAGCTTGCAGTTCTTCACACCGGAACGAAGCTTCTTCAAAAAGCGTTCCACTTGCTGATCAGAAATCTTCATTTTCATTTGTTCGTGGCCTCCGTTCAATTTTTTCGTTACCCCCGAACATGGACTCTATCCATGAATCTTGATAACTCAGAAATATAGCCGTAATCGGCGCCTCTGTCAATACAACAAAAAAACCGCCTAGGCGGTTTTTTAGATTTTCACGATTTGAGATCCTTCGACAAGCTCAGGATTTCGATTCTAATTTTTTAAAAACTGCTCTCGCAGTTTTTAAATCTTTGTTATCTCAACTTCGGTGTAAGCTTGGCGGTGGCCAATCTTGCGGCGGTACTTGCTCTTTGGCTTGTACTTTAACACTTCGATTTTCTTGCCGCGACCTTGCTTGGTGATCTTAGCCTCTACGCTAGAATCTTTTAAGCTTGGTTTACCTAATTGGTAGTCTTTGTCGGAAATAGTTGCAAGAACCTGGTCAAAGGTAACTTTATCGCCGGCCTTGCCTTCTAACTTTTCTACCTGAATTTTATCGCCTTTAGCAACCAAATACTGTTTGCCGCCGGTCGCAATTACTGCAAATGACATAGATATATAAAATTAATACCCCGTAATTCTAGCTAATTACGGGGTGATTGTCAACTTGCCGCTAAGGCGTACCAGGCTTGGCATGGTAGTTATGATGAATTATCGTACTGAGAGAGTCTTTCGCGACATGATGAATCATGTTCCGCTTTTCGTGGTATTCTCCAGTCAAGCGGGTGATGTCATCCACAGGTAAAACCTTGTCGATTTTTTTAGAAAACTCATACTCAATTCGTCGATCCTCATTGGTGAGGAATTCAGCCATTTCTTTGCGAAGATCCTGAGAAGCTGATTTTCGGAGTCCGGAAATGAAGACTTGCAAAAATAGCAAATCTTTTTTTTCAATTCCCAAAACTACGAACTTTTGCCAATTGGCAATCAGAAACTCAATGTGCTCCTCAATGAACCTGCTGGCCAGTGTATCGCCACCCAGTTGTATCAGCCAGTGCAGCTGATAGGACGGGACTGATGTCTCAGCGATTTTTTGATTGATTTGATTGTACAAATCAATGACTTCTTTTTCGCCAGAAGTAAGCGATGCATCCATTGGAAATCCTCCTAATTTTTGTTTATTGTAAACGAACTTTAACAACGATCAGTATAACTAAAATTAATTACTGCGTCAATACTGCGCGCTGTTTCCGGCGATACGCAAAGATCACACCAAGAATCAATGTAGCCATTAAACCAAACAAAATCATCAGCGCAACAAGTTTCCCCATGCTCTGTAAAAACACCGCGGTGAAACCAAACACTGCTGAGATTGCGTACAAAATTAACGCAGTTTGTCTTTGAGTAAAACCTAAATCTAATAATTTAAAATGTAAATGAAGCCTATCACCTATAAACGGACTCTTGCGGTTATAAAGTCGTTGCAAAATAACCCAAGCTACATCTAAAATCGGGATCCCCATCACGAGTAAGGCAGTTGCGATTTTTCCGCCAGTGATAACTGAAAGAACCCCTAGAATAAAACCAATCAACAGACTCCCTCCCTCCCCCAAAAAGATGGTTGCCGGATTAAATGCGTAAATTAAATATCCGGCCAACGAGCCAACCAGAATGATTGCTAAGGTGGCGGTGATTGGCTGATTAACTTGTTCAGTCAGAGATAGAGCAAACAAAGTTAAACCGGCAATCAATCCAATACCAGCCACTAATCCGTCTAAGCCATCCAAAAACTTGGTGGTAAACATCATCCCGAGCATCCAGACAAAAATAAAAATTCCAGAAGCTGGGATTCCCAAAATTGGAAAGTTTAAATTGATTGGCTCACCGAAGGGGTTGGAGATAAATTTAATACCTACGCCAATACCCGCAAGCTCTACTAATAAAGCAGCGACAGCTGGTGCAATCCATAAATACTTAGCTGGTAAGTCATATTTGTCATCAATCGCTCCACCAATGGTTAAAATTAAACCGCCACCCAGGATTGCCAAAATAAACTGCTCGGGAACAATATTAAAATCTATCCCACCTGTAATCCAAAACACTAAAATAGAAATCGCAAAGGTTGCAAATATTGCTAAACCACCAAGCTTTGCAACTGGGTAGGTATGTAAATTACGAGGCGGCCTAGGCTTATCAATAAAACCTTTGCTGAACGCGTATTTTCGGACAACTGGAGTAATTAAGACTGCTAACAGGCAGCCCAGGACTAAAAACAGTAAATACCACATTAGCTTTTTGCTCCTTTCATCTCCTTCATACTACCAGCAGTCACTTCGCCTTTACGCGATTTTGGAGTCACCCAAAATTCTAAATATTTTCCTAACATCAATCGAGTCTGAGCTTCAATAGCTGGCAAAGAACCAAATACTACTGAAACGAATGGCACCAGAAACCACTGAAGATACATCATCACACTCCGAGTCCAACTGTACTTGGCTGGCCGTGGCGGTAACAAGATTAAATTAATGTAAACACTGAAAATTAAAAACGCGGTCGCAATAGTCATTAACACTCGAGTAACTTCTGGCAAATTATAAGCGATTACGCTTTGCCGGAACTCAGGGCCGCCAATAAACAGTGGTAACCAACCCAGTACAGAGATCAACAAACTTGCGGTTGCCCAATTAAAGTTACCTTCTACATACTGGAACAAACGGTACATCCGACTCCAAAACGGCGCCGGGTTATTCAATAGTTGCGGAATTAAATGCGGGTAATATTCTACGTTGTACGCCCAACGCTTTTTTTGCTTGTATTGATTTTTTAAAGTTTGCCAAAAGGTATCTGCCAAACAAGTGTCGAGTGAGATTGGAATGAATAGAGGCACGACTTCGTAATCACCTTGGTAATGCAAATAACATTGCCAATAGATATAGCCATCTTCATTTATAATATCCTTTTTCCAAAAACCAACTTCGACTAAAGTTTTAAGAGGCATAGAATGGGAAGAAAATGTACGAAGTCGATTTGGACGTGAACTTTCTGTGAATTGCCAGAAAGAGTTAGAAACTGAAACCACGCGAATAAACGCAGGACTGTCCCAAATATTATTATTATAGATAGCAATTGGTTGATAACTACGGCGATAGGGTTTATCGTTAGTCAAAAATTCATACATCACCCGCGCAAAATACTGCGGATGGACAATGGTGTCGCTGTCTAAGTTAGAAACTAATACTTGTTCTTGCTTAATTCCTAATCTTTCTAATTCAGGCAATAATGAAGAGACTGCGAAACTAGCGTTAGCGCTTTTCCCTTTTATTTCACCTGGCAGTCCATCAGGGTGAACTGTGACATAGGTTTTATAAAAGATGTCGCCAAATTCGGCTAGGGCCGTTGCTGCGGTACGGGCAGCAGCTTCACCACCCCGCTCTTCACTAGCTAAAACCAAAATCAATCGATCTTTTGGATATTCTGCCTGAGCTAATGCCTCGATAGTAGATTTTAAAACCAAATAGCTCTCATCAACAAACGGAACTACCATCAAATGGTAAAAATCACGATAATCTTTATCTATGACACCGTTATTAATAGGTTTTTGCAACCGCGCAATCTGTTGTGAATAGATTTTCTTTTCTAAAGATTTTTTACTTTGGACCCGGCGCTGCTCTAATAGGCCAATTAGCTCGGACCGATTTGTTAACTGCTCCACTAATTCTAGCCAGTCCCAAGTTGCATAGATCCGGAAGCGTCGATAACTTGCAATTAAATGACTAGCCACATTCAACGCTTTGAGGACCCAGTACAAATCAAAACAAACAATAAAAATTGCAGCCCATACCGGTCGGAAATAGGATAAGGCGATCGCACCAAAAAAGACTGTCCAGAAGGACAGGCCTGGTATCATTTCCCACAATCTTTCTTTGGTAGTACGTTTTCTGAACATTTAATTAACCTGAAATAGCAACAAGGCTGCGAATAATAAAATAAGATTGATAGCCAAACTAACCGTACTTGCCAGGAGTGGTAAGATCTGTTGATTTGAACGATTCAATTTTGTTAACACAAAATTAACCACACCAATTAACAATCCTGACAAAGGTAATTGCAAAAGTTGATACCGACTACCGATTTCGCTTACACCCACGATAATGTTGTAGCGTAAAGCTACAACATCAGAAGAGTTAAAAATTTTGATGAGGATTACAATCAGTGTTATAATAAAAACAACGATTGCAGCAATCCAAAACAAATTAGCAATTCTTAGGAATTGCTGTTTACTCAAAGGAGTGGTATGCGCAGTTTGGCTTAAATCACTCATATTGTTGCGTATATTATAGCAATATTTTCAACAAAGCAACATCAGCTTTGAACCAATGACATCAAAACAAAAAATCGCTTTTTTAGGGATTGTTATCTTGGCCATATTCTTCCGGTTGTTTCTTATTGATCAACTGCCCGGTGGATTATTTCCTGATGAGGCTGCGAATGGTCTAGATATCAATTCTATGCAGCAAGGTGACTTACAGCCATTTTACGAACGCGGGAATGGCCGCGAAGCCTTGTTCTTTTATATGCTTTGGGGAAGCGTGGAGTTATTTGGCAAAACCCCGTTCGCCCACCACTTAATGTCTGGGTTGGTTGGTTTAGCAGTGGTAATTACTACCTTCTTTTTAACCCGGAGATTAGTATTATCAATGGATGAAAATGATAATAAAGAAAGAGCAAACTGGATAGCTTTGCTAGCAATGCTGTTTGTTGCAACTTCGAGCTGGCATATTGTTTTATCACGCACCGCTTTCCGAGCGAATACAATTCCTTTATTCGCCTCTCTGACATTCTATTTCTTATTAGCCACAGTACAAGCAAAAACCACCGCTAAACGATATTGGTTAGCTTTGGCTTTTGGTGCAAGTTTTGCTCTTGGCTTTTACACCTATATTGCCTACCGAATTTTGGCACCGCTGTTAGTGATTTTAATCGCTTGGCCACTCTTGGTTGATATCTTTAAAACTCCGCGCTTTGTTCAAATCAAAAAGTACTTTACCCCAAGTCTCTTGGCAGGATTAGCTTTTGTTGTAGTAATTTTCCCGATTGCTCACTACTTTTACACTCACTCTGGGTCATTTGTCGGCCGGAGTGGACAGGTCTCGGTATTTAATCCTGAATTAAACCAAGGTGATCTGGTTGGTACCATTTTACAAGTCACTGGTTGGAGCATGCGTGCTTATTTCTGGGGTGGAGACCTCAACTGGCGTCATAACATTTCAGGTGAACCATTCTTGTCGGTTATTATTTCGCCGTTTTTTGCTCTGGGGGCATTACTGATGATTTGGTTTGCAATCCGGTACGCAATCGCGCCCCATAAACGAGCCAGAGACTGGGGATATTTTCTCTTAGCTGGTTGGTTTAGCTCCATGATGCTTCCTGTGATTACCACAGCCGAGGGCATTCCTCATGGACTCAGAGCGATCGGCACCATACCAGCGGTGTTCATTATTACGGCGCTAGGACTCTACTGGGTAGTAGAAAAAGCTCACGAAATTTCTAATCACTATTGGCCGATGCTCGCGCCCTGGAAACAACAGTTTATTTTGTTCCTCAAAGGTTTGCTGATTGCCAGTTTTGTTGCTGCCCTAACATCCCAAGCTTATATTTTGTATTTCGTGGAAGCAGCTAATAGCCCCGAGTACGCTTACTCATTTCGTTCTGACCTCACAGCGGTTTCAATCTGGTTGAATGAAAATGGAAACAAGAATGATACTTACTTAGTATTAGATAAGTTTTCAGTCCAAACTCCGGATTATATGACTTTTGTAGATGGGCCAAATCCAAATAACCCCCGCAATAACCCTTATACCCAAATTGATCCAGAAAAGGTTGCCCAGTATAACGGTTTCAAGCCTGGAGATAAAATTGTGTTTACTCAATCAAGCGTGTTTGATACCAAAGCATTCAAAGCTGCTAACCCAAATGCTTACTTGGAGACAGAACAGCGTAATAAATTTGGCCAAACTGTCTTAGCAGTATATATTTACCGATAACATGCACTCAATTATCAATTTTTTGAACAAGTATTGGATCCTCCTAATTATCTTAGCTAGTGGGACATTGCTTCGCTTAGTTAACCTCACTAAGATTTCACTCTGGCACGACGAGGCCTTTTCGGCATTGCTAATTAAATATTCTTGGGGAGAAATGTTTTACCGAATCGGTCTGGATGTTCACCCTCCACTGTATTACATAGCTTTGCGGATTTGGCATTATGCGTTTGGTCACAGCTTGTTTAGTCTCAGGGCAATGTCTGTCTTATTCGGTGTTGGTACGATTTTAATAGGATACTTATTTGTAAAAAAGTTTTTTGGTGGCACCAGAGCAGCTCTGATTGCTGCCGCACTAATTGCTGTCAATCAATTTCAAATTCAGTATGTTACCGAGGCCAGAATGTATACCATGGGCTCGTTTTTAGCAATCCTCGCAGCTTACTTGCTGGGCATTGCTCTAACAGCAACAAAAAATTACTATATCACTGGTTCGGGGATGAGACCGAGTCGCTGGAAATTATTTACATATTATTTAGCTTTTACAATTTCTAGCGCAGCTCTTCTCTACACTCACTACTATTTAATGTTCACAGTTGCAGCTTTGGGCTTATACGGAATTTTTTACTTATGGACAGTATTCCGTTGGCAACTTCGTCGTTATTTTTGGTTGGCACTTTCAGGGGTGGGCATCGTAGCTTTATTTATCCCTTGGTTAAATTGGTTTCTATATCAATACCGACAAGTTGGGGCTGGTTACTGGATTCCGCCAATGAACCTTTGGAGTATTCCTGAAACTCTTTACCGATTACTTTTGAATATTGGTGCTCCTGGAAAAATAGTTATGGTATTGTCCACATTATTTGTACTGTGGATAATTTGGAAGCTCGTCAAACAATATCAACAAACCGAAAAATGGCTTACCTTAGCGATATTTTTAGCTCCATTTGGTGGTGCCATCTTGTTTGCTCTGCTTGCTAAAATTCAGGGACAAGACTCATCGGTTTATCTGGTCCGCTATTTTATTTTCGCCGTTCCATTTTTGGCGATTATGGTTGCGCTGTGGTTAGCCAGAATAAGTGTTGTGGGAATTAAGTCCTTATTAATTATTCTTGTGATTAGTACCAATCTGTTTAGCGTTTGGTATTACTGGCATCAATTACATGTATCTGATAAAGGTGGGATGGCTGAACTTTCTGATTTACTAAATACCAACGTAGAACCTGATCATAAATTATTCATTGCCAGCAGTTTTGAATTTTTCAATCTCAAATACTATCATTTGTTCCTCCATCACCATCCTGTTAAGCCATTGCTTTACACCAACGGTAATTTGACCAAAGATTTACCTCACTATGCAGGAACGGCCATTCTCACCGATGATGATTTGGTGTTAAGCTTTCCTGAAAGCACAACAGCTGGTGATACGGTTTGGCTAGTTTGGACAAATGGCTTTGGAGGTAATAAACCAATTGTGCCAACAAACTGGAAACAGATAGATGAATTTGGGTTTGCCGAGGTCAGGCCGTATGTTGGAACTTGGGTAGTGGTTACGGAGTATCGTATTGAATAAAAAAATCCCCGAAATGATCGGGGATTTTTATTTTGTACAAGGCGCAGACTCTAAACACAAATAAGCTTTCTCAGGAATACGCATATCAATATAGTAAAGCTGATTATAACGATCAGGTGCAGTTTGCGATAACAATAAATTTAAACTGGATAAATCATGGGCCGCGTCGGCTGTGGCATCCATGATGACAGTGTAAGTTCTCCGTAAATCGTTATTTTTATAAAACACTAAATGAACTTCGCTACTACTGAATGGCAGCTCGGTTTCTGGGACCACTTCTTCTATGGTGGGAACAGCCAAGATTGGTTGTTCAGTAACGGTTTCTGAAGGTTCTTGTCCATCTTCAGGCAAAGGTTCGGTTGGTTCTTCTGGTACCGGTTCTTCTGCAACAGGCTCTTTAAAAGTGACATAGGCTAACTGCTGCCCGGTGACCGTTGGTAGATGCTCAATCAATTTATTTAAATAACCGAGCAGCTGGGGTGTAAATAATGCTTGATATTGCTGATAGTTAAATCGGTAAGGCATTTTTATCTTGACCATATTGGGGTTCATCGTATCCTGCCAAGCATCCAGGCTTATCCCTGACTGTCCTTTGACGGTGCCATCATTATAAACATCCAAAATAGCCTCTGATTCAGAAACTAAAAATCTTTCATACTTACTGGCAGCGTCAACATAAATCGCCTGATGTTTAAAATCTTTTTTTATTGAGGCTACGTAATCAATGGTCGGAATTTTGGCCGCTGCTTGAGTTACCAAATCGGTATCAAAAAAGATTAAATTATACTGTGGATTCACTATTGATACTGAACGGATTTCTTCTCGGATAGCAGCTTCTAATTGCTGGGACTGTTGGTTAGATATTCCTGTAATAACAACCTCTTTTACCGAAAGTAGGTTGGGAACATAGATCAAATAAAGTAGTCCCAACAACAACACTCCTGCTGCGATTTGCGACCACATCCCAGACAATCCTGCTTTTTGCAAGGCCTTCAACCAAAAGGATTCAGGTACTGCTTTATTAGAACGTTTAAAATTTCTGGCATTGTCCAGTTTGGATGTAAATTGCTTATGCTGAAAGCGCACCTTGGGATCTAATTTTGGTTTCTTCTTTTTAAAAAACATTAACTTGCGATCCACTTACCGTACTGGCGCGGTAAAACATTAGTTGCACTCATCGGATCGGCCAACAACTCCTTGGAAATCTTTTCCATCCGAACACCTTGCGAGCCTTTTACCAACACCGCGCTTTCGGAAACTAATGATTCTTTAATATGATTTGCCGCCTGCGCGCTGTCAGGGAAATATATTATATTTTGAGTATCCATCCCTGCAGCTGCCGCGGCTTCACCAATGATTCGGCCGCGTTCTCCAACGACTATCAACTGATTGAGTTGTAAGTTGGCGACTAACTCTCCGATATCTTTGTGGCTCTGTTCGCTTAAGTCACCGAGCTCAAGCATATCACCTAAAACGGCTGTTTTATGTTGGTGCGGCATGCGGCGCAGAATCTGTAGAGCTTCCTTAACTGAATCTGGAGACGCATTATAGGTGTCATCAATGATGGTAGTTTTTTTAATACCTTTCAAAATGTTTAAACGTCCTGGTACTGGTTTATAATTCTTTAAACCTTTTTGGATTTTCTCTGCAGGAATTGATAAAAATAATCCTACTGCAATGGCTGCACCGCAACTGGCTGAATGAGGAACCCCCACGGCAGGAATAAAAACTGATAAGTTTTGGGTTGAGGTATGAACCTCAACTTCTGATTCTCCTGGAGGAGTAAAATCTTCTCTTTTAATTTGTAGCCGGACTTCATTGGATTCCGAAAATCCATAACGAATAACCTTTGCATTAGTCCAATCCTTTAAAGCGCTGGTATTAGGACTATCGCCATACAAAATTGCTGCTCCACTCTCTGGTAAAGCTTTGACGATTTTACCCTTTTCTTGCTTAACGGCTTCGGTGCTACCAAAAAATTCATAGTGAGAGATGCCAATACTGGTAACTACAGAAATATCTGGCTTAGCGATGGATAACAAATAATCCATGTCACCAGGTTGATCAACACCCATTTCTAAAATCAAAATTTGAGGGAAACTTCCAAACCAAAGCTGCCAGTAAGCCTTGAGGATAACTTTGATCCAACCAAAAATATGTCGACCGGGTGAGTCTGAACCTGTCACCGATAAAGGCAAGCCAAACTCATTGTTTAGGTTACGGGCTGGTTTCCGAGCCGAAAACGCGGTAGAAACTACCGCGTAGATAGCATCCCGAGTGGAGGTCTTGCCTACACTACCGGTAATGCCGATTATTTTAGGTTGATGTTTGGCAATTAAAGCTCGCGCTAAGCTGGCTAGCCAATTGGCAACTAATTTCTTCATATAATTACTTTGGTGGCTCTATAGACGCAGCTGGGGCTGGTGCTTCTGGTGCTGACTTTTCGGGAGCTGGTTCAGAAGGTTGTTCATCTTCTGACTTTGCACCAGTCTTTGGCTTGATAACTTTCTCGCCCACTGCGGCTTGTAAAATCTCAGGCACTGCCACACTTCCATCAGCTTGTTGATAATTTTCTAAAATAGCAATCAAGATACGCGGGCTAGCAAAAGCAGTATTGTTCAAAGTGTAGGCAAACCTAATCTGACCATCTGCGCCACGATAGCGGATGTTCAAGCGACGCGCTTGCCAATCGGTTAAATTAGAGTCGCTGTGAGTTTCGCCATAATTATCGCGGCCTGGCATCCATGTTTCAATATCGTACATCTTATATTTTCCTGGGCCCATGTCACCCGTACAAATATTTAGTACCCGGTACGAGAGTTTGAGGTCTTGTAAAAGTTCTTCGGAAACTTCACGCAAAGCTTCTAACCACTTTTCACTTTCGTAAATATCTGCTTTACAAATAATGACTTGCTCTACTTTTTGGAATTCATGTACGCGGTACAAACCCTTAGCATCTTTTCCGTAACTGCCAACTTCGCTACGGTAACACGGCGAAATTCCAACTAACTTAATGGGTAAGTCTGATTCATCAATAATTTGATTGGCGTAATAAGCAATCAAAGAAGGTTCAGAGGTACCAGCCAAATATGTTTGTTCTTTGGTTTCGTCTTCTAACTTAGCAGCATTACCAACTTGATACACTTCTGCTTTACCAGCAGGAAAATGACCGCTGCCAATTAACGCAAACTCACGCACCAAAGTTGGGGTCTGCATTAATGTAAATCCTTTTTCGCGCAACTTCTTTATGGCGTGCATAAACAAAGCATTCTGCATGATTACAGCTTCATTCTTTAGATAGTAACCCCGAAAACCAGAAACTTCTACGCCACGATCAAAATCTACTAAATCCAAGCTTGTACCCAAAGCTACGTGATCCTTTGGTTCAAAATCAAATTTCTTTGGCACCAACGCAACCTTCTCTGTATCTTTAGGATCAACTTTGCCAGTGCCTTCAGACCAGTAACTCCAAGGTACATTTTCGGTATCATCTTTTCCGACTGGTGATTCTGGGGAAGGGATGTTTGGCACATACAGCATCAGCTCATTGAATTCAGCTTCAATGGCACGTAGCTGCTCCTTGAGACCAGTCTGACGACTATCCAGTTCTTGCATTTCCAAAATCTTGGCTTTCTTTTCGTCTTCGGCCAAAGTTGGCAATTCTTTGTTGAAAGCATTCTTAGTAGATTGTAAATTCTCTACTTCGGCCAAAACAGTGCGGCGCTGAGCATCCAAATCTAGCAAGCGATCCAAGTCCAAATCCACTCGCTTGTCTGCGATAGCCTGTTTTACTTTATCTACGTTGTCACGAATGAATTTGATGTCTAACATATAATTTATTTATTTTCTGATTTCATTGGCGGGAAAATAACTGTTTCCCTAATACTCTTATCTGCAAGCACTGAAAATAATCTTTCGGACAGTCCGAATCCTGCAGCTGGAGGCATCCCATATTCCATAGCTTCTAAGTAATCTTCATCCAACATTTGGGCTTCGCTATCACCGGCATCGCGAAGTTTCATTTGGTCTTCAAACCGCGCGCGTTGGTCAAGCGGATCATTGAGTTCCCCAAAGCCTTTTCCTAATTCTGTACCATAAGCCACAATCTGCAGACGCTGAACCACTTTAGGGTTACTAGGATCACGCTTAGCTAACGGCTCAAGCTCAATTGGCTGGTTAATCAAGAATACGGGTCGATCCCCTTTAATATTGGCGCGGACCTTTTTAAAGATAACATCAATTAATCGGCCACGCTGAGCAAAATCTTCAAACTTAATATTCTGTTCTTTGGCGTAAGCTTTAAGGTCGTCATCACTACAAATTTCTAAATCTAATCCAGTGTGTTCTTTAAACAAAGCAATGTAATCAACTTTTTCCCAATCACCACTCCAGTCACAAGTTACTCCATTACTAGTAACTTGCAAAGTACCAAAAGTTTCTTGAATAACAAATTGATACATCTCTTGCAGCATCTGTTGGAGTTTTTCGAAATCTCCGTAAGCCCAATAGAATTCCATTTGCGTATAATCCTGCAAATGAGTTGTAGAGATGCCTTCATTGCGGAAAATGCGTCCAATCTCAAAAACTTTTTCATAACCAGCGACTAACATTTTCTTGAGCGGCAGTTCCAAAGAAATGCGCAAGAAGAAATCCCGATCCAAAGCATTGTGATGAGTTACAAATGGTTCGGCCTCGGCACCGCCTGGAGTTGCTTCTAAAATCGGCATGTCCATTTCTAGAAAACCGCGGTCGCCCAGAAACGAACGAATACTTTGCCAAAATTTATTTTTCTTTACAAAAAGTTCTTTAGTTTCGTTGTCTAACAAAATATCTAAGTACCGCTTGCGAAGTTTGAGTTCAGTATCTTCGATGCCAAAATGTTCGGAAGGAATTGGTCGCAAACTTTTAGCCAACATCTTGTAAGAAGTGGCTTGCAAAGTTTTTTCGCCAGTCTTGGTAATAAACAAGGTACCAGTTGCTTCAATAAAATCTCCGAGATCAAAATTATCTACAAAGAAAGCAAACTGCTTGTCGCCGATATCATCGCTCTTGAGCAAAACTTGAATACGGCCCGTGCCATCATCAAGATGTAAAAATAATAATTTCCCCATACCGCGCAGACTACGAATCCGCCCAGCCAAAGTGACCGGATGTTCCTGCAAAGAATCGAACTGTTCAATAGCCTCTAAGTTGGTGTGAGTTCGAGTTGTGGAGGCTGGGTAAGCTTCTTGGCCTGCAGCTTTAAGATTCTCCAGCTTGGCTTTGCGGTGATTGATGATGTCTTCTAATCTTTCGTTCATTCGTTCAATTGGATTTCTATAATTCAAAAATAGTCCCTAAATTATAACAAAAAACCGCTTTTTTACAAAGCGGTTTTGGAAGTTTAGCTGATTGAGGAAATCTCGTATTCTTTATCCCCAGCTGGGGTCGGGATTATAACCTTATCACCCACTTTTTTGCCAAGTAAAGCCTTCCCTACATTAGATTCATTGGAAATCTTTCCAGCTCCAGGATTGGCTTCATTAGAACCCACAATTGAGTATTCTTTTTCTTCCCCGTTGACCTTCACTTTGATAGTCGAGCCAATAGAAACATTATTAGTCTGTGCAGAATGAGTAATAATCTCAGCATTCTTAATCATGTCCTCAATCTCTTGGATACGGCCCTCAATAAAGCTTTGCTCTTCGCGAGCTTGGGCATAATCAGCATTTTCGGATAAATCGCCATGAGCAGCGGCCTCTCGGATGCGCTCAATGACCCCAGGACGCTTGTCAGTTACTAGAGCTTTAAGTTCATCATTCAATTTCATTAGACCTTCTTGGGTCAATAAGTACTTTTTGGACATGGTTTTAAAAACTTTCCCGCGCCGCAAAATGCAGAGGAGAAAGAGTGATAAATTAAGGTTAATTAAGCTTGGCTTATTTTATAATTTTCTAAGATTTATGTCAATCCTGAGCCCCTGCAACCAAAACAACATTCTCAAGCAGCTTTGCTACAGTCAAAGGTCCAACCCCACCAGGGACCGGGGTTAAGTACTTTGCTTTTGGTTCAACGGAAGCTATCTCAACATCCCCTGTTATAGAACCATTAGCTTCGCTGGTTCCTGCATCAATCACAATTGCATCCTGCTTGATGTTCTCGCCTTTAATTAAGTCTGGGCTTCCTGCCCCAGAGATAATACAGTCCGCTTGTTGCAACAACGCTCTCAAATCTGTGGTAGAACGATCAGCTGTCGCAACCTGATACCCTCGCTGCTGTAGTAAGTATGTGATTGGTTTACCAACTAAGTCACCCTGTCCGACCACTAAAAACTTTTTTGATTGCCAGTCTTCTGGCAGAGAATCCAAAATATATGAGATCGCTCCAGCGGTTGGAGGTACTAAAGTATTCTTTCCAGAATAAAATTTTTGGGTGGATTCTGAATTAAGAACATCAACATCAATCCGACTAGGCACAGCATCCAACACAGTTCGAGTATCTAGATGTTTTGGTAATGGCAATTGAATAATTAAACCGCAAAGTTCCGGACGACCAGATAGATCAGTGATCAACTCTACAGCTTGCTCAGTGCTAGAATTTTCGGGTAACTGATGAAGTTCAAATGCCAACCCTACCTCTAGAGCTTTCCTCTCTTTTATTTTTACATAAGACAAAGACGCTGCGTCATTCCCCGCGACTATATCAACTAACAACGGTCTAAACTTTAGACTATTAACACGTTGCTTAGTGTGTAAATTTAATTCGTGCGCCAAAGCGCGTCCATCTATTAACATATAGTTTTTGTCATTCCTGGGCCCTGAGGCTAAGCCGAAGGGAGCCGGGAATCCATTATTCATACTGTGGATCCCCGGTCGCTTTCGTCTCTCGACTTCGCTCGAGACTGACAGGCGCCAGGGATGACACTTCGTGTCATTTATTCATTCTATTTTCAGCCCACCATTGTAGCGCATTTTTAACAATTGGTACAGCCGCGGCATGACCTTCACCACCTGCTTCTACTAAAACAGTGATAACAATCTCGGGATCTTCGTAAGGAGCATAAGCTGTGTACCAAGCATGAGTTCGTTTTGGGTCACTACCATCAAACTGCGAAGTTCCGGTTTTGCCTGCCGCTGTGATTGGCAAACTTGCTAATTGCCGACCACTACCCTTTTCTGAAACTACGTTGTCGCGCATACCAGCTTGCACAGTTTTTAAATGTTTTAAATCAATCCCTGCATCAATTAACTGTTCGGCAACAGGTGAGTAGATTGTTTCGTGGTTTTGATTGAGTACACGCCGTAATAACATGGGTTTATTTAAAATCCCATTATTCGCAATAGCAGCTGTCCAAACAGCAACCTGCAGTGGTGTAGCCAACATATCTCCTTGCCCAATCGCAATGTGGTATGTATCTCCCAAATACCATTTCGCCATAATTGCGTCATCTTTCCAATAATCAGCTTTCCAAGTTGGATCGGCCACGCGCGCCGCCTTTTCTCCATTAATGTCTATTCCGGTAAGTTGTCCCATACCAAACCGCCGATAATACTCGGCAAGTTTTTCTGCACCAATGCCATCAATCTTGGTAGATGGATGACCACCGGCTACAACATAAAAATAAATGTCACTACTTTGTGCAATAGCGCTACGAACATCCATGGCGCCCAACCCATCGCGTTTCCAACCAACGAAGTTATAAGAAATAGAAGGATTAAATTGATTTGGAATCACCAAGACCCCACGGTCGTTAATAATGGTATTAGCATCGACAATACCTTCTTGCAATACCGCTGCAGCACCTACGGGTTTGATTACCGACCCTGGCGGATAAGTTCCAGCTATAGCTCTATTGAATAATGGTAAATTTTTATCGTTTATTAAAGCTTGATACTGTTCAGTTTTAATCCCTGGAGCAAATAAATTATTATTGAAACCCGGGACTGAGACTAAAGCCAAAATCTCTCCAGTTTTTGGATTAATTGCGACCGCAGCCCCTTTATTACCGACAGGGCTCTTAGTGAAGTCTTCATAAATTTTTCTTTGCAAACCAGCATCAATATTTAACTCAACGATATCACCCGGCTCAGGATCTACGGTACCTAATTCTTTAATAGGATTTCCGCTACTATCTACCTCAACCTGCTTGTTACCATTCGTCCCTCGTAAATATTGCTCATAAGATTGTTCGATACCGCTTTTGCCAATAAAATCATTTAAGCCATAGCCAGCTTCTCTGAGTGATGAGTATTCTTGGTCCGAAACGATCCCAGTGTAACCAAGAGCGTGAGAAAATACCTCAGGAGTTTGATAATCGCGCACTGGGATGTTAATCAAAGAAAATCCTGGATACTGTTCCGCATTAACTTCAAAATCAATACTCTCTTCCTGACTAATATTTCGCTTTACTATTACTGGTTCCAACAAACTACCACGGTGGCTTCCATAAGCATCGGCAATATCTTCGGCAGGTACATTAAAATGTCTGGCGACTTTATCAAAAATTTCAACAGTATTATCATCCGGTAAATCAATAGGCGTAAGAGCCAGGTTAAAGCTGGCAGTATTTTTAGCCAATAGCTCGCCATTACGATCTTGAATGAACCCACGCGGCGCTAAAATTGTTTGTAGGCGCAACCGATTCCCTTCGGCCAACTCACGCATTTTTTGCCCTTGAACAACTTGGAGATTTATCAACTGCAAACCAAGAATTGCCCCGACTACAAATACGCTTAACCTCAGCCAGCGGAAATTTCTTGGGGCTCGCTCAATGCCTTCATCAAAACCCTCAACCCCTGATTGATCGCCTTGCACGCCTTCTTCCCATTCTAAACCCCCACTCCCAGCTACAGGAGCGTCATTAGATTCAGTATAAAAGGGATTATGATGAATGGGTTTCATTTATAATTGAAGTTTGTTTCTGGAAAAATTTTGTAAGTATTTAGCCAACAGTTCCATACTGGCAAAAATTGGATAAATTAATATTAAGTTTACAAGTAATGTTGGGATGAAGCTCCGCCAAACTAAAGCTATGCCCACATTAACCCCTATAAAATCCATATTACTCAAAACATTTAAGTATGCCCATAGCCAAAGCTTAGTGACCAAAGTGCCAAGCATAACAGCTCCAAGAAAATACTGCCATGGCTTTTCGGAAAATAGCCAACGATTGAGCACCAAATAAGCAATGCTACCAATAATTATCAAGCCAAGACTCAACGCTCCGATAGGTAATCCCGCAAAAATTTCCATCCAAACTCCACCAAGAACTGCAAAAAAAATAAAATCATAATTGTTAAAAGACCAAACGCTCCCAAGAACTAATAGCAGGAGGATATCAGGCACAAACAATCCTAAATCAATAACTCTAAATAGACTTTGATAAATGACAACCACTAATAAAACTATTAAAGCAAAAATTGGCCACTTCATGGTTTTACAACAAATACATAATCGAGCCGGTGCGACTTCACCGGAGACACCAAAGTCAAACGTTTAAACAAATCATTTTCACCAGAGAGCACTTGATCAACTTGACCAATCAATAAGTTTCGCGGAATATCACGATCAATCCCAGCTGTAACAATCAAATCACCAGGGGTAATATCTGCTGACTGAGAAACTAAATCTAACACCAACCCAGAACCAAATGAACCCTTCACAACACCTTCAGTATCGTTTCGTGAAGCCTTTGCATCAACAGCAGATTGGTTATTGGTTAATAAAACTGCTGTCGAATTATATTTTCCCACATGAACTAACTTAGCTACCAAATAACCATCACTCACCACGCCTTCCCCGGCGCGTATTCCAGTGTCTTCCCCACAATTTAAGACGATGGCGTCAGAAGTATTTTGTGGGTCAACCGAAAGAACCGTGCAAGGTTGCAAGTTGTAATTAGTTTTTGATTGAAAACTTAACTGACTCTTTAGTAATTCATTTTCCAGACGAAGCTGTTCTAATTCAACTAATCGCTGTTTTAATTGTGTTACTTCAGCGGCATAGGTATTATTTTCGGCCACCAACCGAGGTAAACCAGTTAAAGTGCTAGTTACCGTATGAATCGGACGAATTACTGCATTAATAGCCGCTATCGCTGGTCGCGGGAGTTGCAAAAACAGATATTCCAGAGGCGATAACCAGCCATTAAGCTGCATCACCAAAGCAATCACAATCGCAACAAGAACTCCGCTAAAGATTAAAAATGTTTTGGTGTATATAAAACGCATATTTATTTTAAGATCCTGTTTATAAATTCATCTTAGCCACCCACTTTTCCAGGAGCGCTCTCGCGGCTTATCCAGTCAAATCCGCATAGATTTGACTGAGCCGAGGGCAGCACGCCTACTCCCTCTCAAGTGGGTGGCGAGAAAATAAATACAAAATCAATTACTTTGGAATTCTTGAAAAATCTGTTGGAAGCAAAACGTCGTGAAGAGCTTCTAAATCTTCTACCACAATACCCGTGCCTCTGACCACACAAGTGAGTGGGTCATCGGCTATTAATACGGGCATTTTAGTCTCATCGCGAATCAATTGATCCAAACCGCGCAATTGAGCGCCACCACCTGCTAGCATAATCCCGCGATGCATAATGTCAGAAATAATTTCTGGAGGAATTTCTTCGATTACAGCTTTGACATTATTAAGAATAGTTTTTACAGCAGGTGTCAAAGCTTCACGAATATGACTGTCTGTTACTAAAATTTCTTTTGGCAACCCAGACACCAAATCGCGGCCGCGCAAACTTGCTGTTAGCTGTTCAGCCAAAGGATAAGCAGAGCCAATTTTCATCTTTAAATCTTCGGCTGTGCGATGACCAATCAGCATTCCAAAATTATCACGCGCGTATTGAACAATTTGATCATTAAGAGCGTCGCCGGCAATGCGCATACTGCGTGCAATCACAACACCGCCCAATGACAATACGGCAATCTCAGTTGTGCCACCACCAATATCAATGATCATTGAACCTTGCGCATCTTGAACCGGCAGACGAGCACCAATACTTGCGGCCATTGGTTCTTCGATTAGGAATGCTTCGCGCGCGCCAGCATTCACAGCTGCATCCTGTACCGCACGTTTCTCCACTTCGGTCACGCCCGAAGGAATACCAATCACAACACGTGGACGTCTCAAAAAACTATAAGTCTGATTATGAACTTTATCAATAAAGTAACGGAGCATGGCTTCAGTAATTTCAAAATCAGAAATCACCCCATCGACAAGCGGTCGGGTGGCAACAATATGAGTTGGAGTGCGGCCAACCATTTTTTGGGCCTCGCTACCAATAGCCAAAATCTGCTTGGTGCGCTGGTTGACAGCCACCACAGACGGCTCATTGATAACAATACCCTTGCCTTTAACGTAGACGAGGGTATTAGCGGTGCCGAGATCTATGCCAAGATCTTGTGAAAATCTTTTAAAGAGAAAATCAAGCATTACTAAATTTAGAGATTATTTCATTAAGAGGTACAAAACTGGTTTCGCCAGTAGCTCGGGACTTTAGTTCGGCGCTATTTTCCGCCATAGTCTTGCCGGAAATTATCACCCGGTAAGGGATACCGATAAGATCGCTGTCTGCGAATTTCTCACCAGCTGAGCTTCCATCCCTGTCATCATATAATACTTCAACCCCTGCTGCCTGTAAATCGCTATAAAGCTGGTCTGCAGTTTCTTTAACGGCTTGGTCCTTTCCTGGCAAAACTACCAAATGAACTTTAAACGGTGCGATGCTTTCTGGCCAAATTATGCCCGCGTCGTCATGGCTTACCTCAACCACAGTTCCCATTAATCGCCCCAAGCCGATTCCGTATGAGCCCATCACAACGTATTTTTTTTGACCATCTTGATCAGTGAACTGTAAATCAAAAGCCTCGGAATACTTTGTACCTAGAGGGAAAATATTTCCGGCTTCAATAGATTTATGAGCACTAACTTTTCCTCCACACTTTGGACAATCATCACCATCTTTTAATTTTGAAATTTCAACGTTCTCGGCATACTCACACTTATCACAAATCATTGTGGTGTCTTCACCAACTTCGGAAAGAACTTGAAACTCATGAGTAAAGTTGGCGGTGAACTCACCGCCCGCTGCAAGGGTATAGTAAGCTTTAATGCCACATCTAGAGAAAACTTTTAAGTATGCCTTAGCAACTTCGTCATAATACTTCGTCAAATCTTCTTCGGTGGTATGAAAGCTGTACAAATCCTTCATCATAAATTCTCTCCCTCGAAGCAAACCCGATTTTGCTCTAGGCTCGTGACGGAACTTGGTCTGAATTTGATAAAAGGCAATTGGTAAATCTTTGTAAGAATCAACAGCTTTGGAAGCTATCTCAGCTGCAATTTCTTCATGAGTCCAACTAATATTGAAACTTGGTTCTTTGTCTTCACCACTAATCACTTTATACACCACGTCAACATCCCAACGTCCTGTAGCACTCAAGTAATGTTTGTCATGCAAAGCTGGCATAAATAATTCAGATGCACCTGTCGCATTCATTTCCTCTCGGATAATCGCTGCAATCTTTTGAATTACTCGCCATCCAATTGGTAGGTAAGTATAAATTCCAGCTGAATTTTTATAAATAAAACCACCCTGCTCAAGATATTTTGCATTTGCTGCCACATCATCTTTTCCAGATGTTTTATTAGTTTTTAAAAAATATTGTGACTGTTTCATGTTAACTAAAGAGGTTTTTAATGCTGTCTAACTGCGAGACATCGCGAACTGTAATTACTACCATGAGCAACAGTAAAGTCATAAAACCAATAGCATTGGCATACTGCTCCACTTTTTGATTGTTGGGCTTGCCGCGCAGCTTCTCTATTATTAAGAACAAAATGCGGCCGCCATCCAAAGCCGGAAATGGCAGACTGTTAAGAATTGCTAAATTCAGAGACAAAAAGGCCGTGAATTGAAGCAATGGCAAAATTCCTAAATCAACTACTTGCCCAGTTAATTGAGCGATTTTGACTGGGCCACCAATAGCCTTGACTCCTTCACTCGTAGTAAAGACATCATATAGACCTGTTAATATTGCGCTGAGTTGATTATAAGTAGTTTTTCCGCCTTCAATAATGGCTGCGATCGGACTCAGTCGAAGGATTCCGTAATAACCTAAGCCAATTCCAACTAATCCTTGAGACGGATCACGCTCAGCAGAAACTTGAACAGGAATCTGTTTGGTTTCATTTAGTCTTTGAATTTCGAAGATAATCTCTTCTCCACGCTTGGACCCAATATAACTTTGCAAAGAATTGATATCAGTAATTTGCTGCGTGTCAACACTGATGATTACATCAGATGATTGCAGTCCCGCTGTCATAGCCGGAGAATCTGGTTTAATGCTCCCAATTAAGATTTTTTGTTCATTGTACTGAGCTCCGCTTGGGAGTTCGGATAATCCATTTACAGCCACTGGCAATCCAATCATAAACCCGACTGAGAAAATTACCCAGGCTGTTAACACGTTCATTATTACCCCAGCGGATAAAGTAAAAAATCTCGCCAAAAAAGGTTTTTTACTAAAACTACGCGGATCATTGGCTTCATCATTGTCTTCTCCCATGATTTTTACAAAGCCGCCCAAAGGAATGGCGTTGATGGAGTAAACTGTTTCATCTACTTTGGTTTCTTCTTTCCCCCAAATCACGCGCCACTTGCCGTTTCGTTTTTGTAAACCAACTAAACGTGGCGGAAAACCAAACCCAAATTCGTGCACACCCATCCCGCTTCGTTTAGCCATTAAAAAATGCCCGAGTTCGTGGACGAACACTAGTAGAGATAGAACAGCAATAAAAATGATAATTGTAATAAGCATATTTTAATCTAAACAGTCATTAATTCGGTTTCTTTATCTTTGGCAGTTTCTTTAATTTGATCGTTGTATTTATCGATAACTTCTTGAACTTTTTTTTGTGCACCAGAGACGTCATCCTTGGTCGCTTCACCGTCGTTTTCTGCTCGTTTAACGGCCTTCATAATTTCTTCACGCACTTGGCGAATGCCGATGCGCGCTTGCTCTTCTATTTGGCCGACCAGTTTAACCATTTCTTTACGACGCTCTTCGGTAAGCGGTGGTAAATTTATGCGAACCACATTACCATCATTGCTGGGATTAAACCCAAGGTTGGCAGCTTGAATCCCTTTTTCGATTTCACCGATCTGGCTTTTATCCCAGGGGCTAATCGTTAAGGTTTTAGCGTCACTCACAGTAATATTGGCGACTTGTTGGATCGGCATCTTGGTGCCATAACTCTCTACCATTACGGTCGCCAGCAATGCTGGGTTGGCCCGACCAGTGCGAACACTAGAAAGCTCATGATGAAAATGCTCGATAACTTTTTCGAACTGATCCTTGTGTTGATTGATAATGTCTTGAATCATATTGTACCTCGGAGGGGAAAACCCGAAAGGGGTTTTCCCCGGTTAGCAGTCCAAACTTGGTTGGGCCTTAACTCGGATCCCTTCCGACACTCGCTTCGCTCACTGCCTCCCCTTTCCAATGTTGCCTCGCCACTGAGAAACCCAGATGGCTCGGCTTAATGTTAGATTAATTAATTATTCAGAAACTCCGGCAAAAGCAATCTGCGCTAAATTCTTACTAACCACGATTGTTGTGACCAAACCATTAGTAGCAGTATCGCTGGTCGTCCAACTATTACCACCGTCTAGGGTTTTCATGATTACCTCGCCGCTGCTGGCATACAACACTTCATCTCCTGTTTCCGCAAATGCTAGAGCAAACGGTGAAGCATCTTGTTGCCTAAATGGCATCTTAACATAATTCCAACTCTTTCCGCCATTTCGTGATTCAAACAACCCCTTATCAGTAGATAAAAACAAATTCTCAGGATCATTTGGGTTTATAGCCAACTGTCTATAATCGCTAGGTCTACTGCCGTACAACAAAATTTCCGAATTATCCCTTTGTAGTCTGATCTTGTCTGTTAATCGTTCAAAACTGCGACCACCACTATTACTTTGGTACAAGCCAGATTCTTTTCCAACCAGATAAAGCTTATCGAAACTCCAATAGATCCGGTTAATTCTTTCTCGAAGGTTCAAAGTTAGCTCCCAGGTCTCCCCTCGGTCTGTACTCAAAATTACCGAACCCTTTCCCGTACCGATGATAATATCAGAAGAACTATACGGGTTAACAGCTATTGCCCGGACAGGGTTACCGGAACTGGCGTCACTATATATTTCAGTCCACGACTTCCCGCCATCACGGGTAACCAACACTCTTCCTCGCTCCGATAAATACGCAGCTGCATAAATGACCTGGTCATCATATGGATCAAATACAAAATCATACAAAGGTACTCCGGTTAAAACTTCTGTCCAGTTTTCACCTGCATCATCAGAGCTATACAGTCCGCCGTTATAAGAAGCAGCATAAAGCTTATCGCCAGCATTATTATAATGAAGCATAGAAATACTTTTTTCTAACAAAGTTTTGTCTGTATTTACAATCTTATTAGCGGTCTGCCAGTCAACTCCGCCATTAGCGGTCTTTACCACACCAACTATTGCTGTTTTAGAAAAATTACAAGATGCGGCTAATAAACTGACTGCAAAAATTATCAATAAAAGTTTTTTCATATTTTGGTTTCTTGTAAAAATTGTTGGAGTACTAATTTTGTGTTGTAGTTCTTCCTTAAGTCTTCCGTGGCAGTCTGCGCCGCACGAATACTAGCAATACAGGCAACTATATTGGATTGAGGTAAAGAATTTTTTAAATTATTAGTCCACAACCGCAGTAAGATTTGCAACTTACTCGAATCTAAATCAGCTAGTTGATTAGATAACACCAACGCCGATTGTTGCTTGGCTGCTACTTGAAGCTTCTGTAGTAAATCTTTCATTTCTTCCATTGCTTCAGAATTTTCTTCATATTGAATCCGCAGACCCGGAAAGCCTTGCAAGCTATGGCCTAAAATACCCGGAAGATTTGGATTGACTGTTTCGGAGATTGGGAAACAACGCACCTGTACAACTCGTGATAAAACTGTTGGTAAAGAACTATTGCTATCTGAAATCAATAAGAAAATGGTTTCAGGAGTTGGTTCTTCTAATGTCTTAAGGAGACCGTTGATACTTCCAGAAGAAGCAAGTTGAAAATTGCGCAATACAAAAATTTTCTTTCCTTGGTTTGCAGCCGTTAAACTTGATAATTTCATTAACTCTCGAAGTTCACCCAAACCATTGTCCAAAGAAAAATCAAATTCATAAACTTCTGGTTTCACCCCATCAACAATCCCGATTTTCTCCGCAAATTCCTTTGCTAATTGATACTTGCCAACTCCGCTAGGTCCAACAAACAAAAAGGCATGAGGCAAAGATACTTTAGCAGCCAATAAACTACCTAGTAATTTTTTGGCTCCAAATTGCCCCAAACTTTCCCAATCTGATAATTTTCGTTGATTTTGAGCTAATTTCACTCTATGATTATAACATAAAACCCGCCGTTTCGGGCGGGTTGAGTAATGCTAAGGTTATTCTACAGTAATCTTGCCGAAAGCAGATGGGGTAAGGTGATCATGAAAGCCCCAGCTACCGGTTTTAGTAAACTTGAACTCATAAGTACCACCTGGGGCAATACCTTTTTTTGCATCAAATTCTGGATAGATTAGATGATCAGGATGCATTGCAGAAGCAGGCCAAAAGTCTTTACTGCTATTGTTCTTAAACACTACAATATCACCATTCTTAATAGTTAATTGAGATGGGGAAAAAGCTGTGCCATTAAAACCAATCTCATGGACAACTGCTTCTCCCATAATATCGTTTTCTCCGCTAAACTGGCCTTGATCTTGTATTTTAGAATCGCCAGACATCATCGCCTCGTCTGATTTCTGAGAATCATTCATCTTGGCTTCATCTTGTGTCATCGCTGATTCTTGCTCACTAGCTTCTTTGGTTGAATTTTGGGATTGCATATAGATTACGCCGCCGATGATAATCAGGACGATTAAAGCAATAACCCCGTAAACTACTTGTTTGTTCATATTTGATTAGATTAATTATTTGTTTATTCATTATAACATGGCCGAGAAACAGTCAAAAATTTTTGTGGTAGTTGGCCCAACTGCATCGGGAAAAAGCGAGCTTGCAGTAAAGTTGGCCAAAAAATACAATGGGGAAATAATTTCTGCAGATAGCAGACAGATTTATCGTGGGCTGGATATTGGCTCAGGAAAGGTTGAAGGAAAATGGAAGCAAGGAACTTTTGTTTACAAAAATATCCCCCACTACTTAATCGACCAAGTTAGTCCACGAGGACAATACTCGGTTGCTAAATTTCAAAAACAAGCCACAAAGCTCATAGCCGATATACAACAACGAGGTAAACTGCCGATTATTTGCGGTGGTACTGGTCACTGGATTGATGCTGTGGTGTTTGCCCAAGTTTTACCTGCAGTAAAACCTAATACAAAGCTGCGCGCCAAATTAAATCAGATGAGTGTTAAACAATTATTTGCGAAATTGCAAAAGTTAGACCCAGAGCGGGCTAAAACTATTGATTCAAAAAATCCGCGGCGCTTAATTCGGGCTTTGGAAATTGTTTTGAGCACTGGTAAACCAGTGCCGAAAACTAAAGTTGTGCAAAAATACGACGCGCTTTGGCTTGGGATTAATCATGACAAAGAAACTCTTCATAACAAAATTGAGAAACGACTGAAATCCAGACTAAAGCAAGGTCTAATCAAAGAAGTTACAAAGCTACATGAACAAGGTCTGTCTTGGAAAAAACTGGAAAGTTTTGGACTGGAATACAAGTTCGTGGCTTTATATTTGCAAAATAAACTTAGTGAGGCCGAGATGAAAGAACAACTTCTCCGCGCAATAAAACAATACGCCAAGCGTCAGCTCACTTGGTGGAAACGCAATCAAGAAATTCACTGGTCAGTTGAGCCAGAAAAACTGCTTACCCTTGCCAAAAAGCTCATTTCCTGATAGAATTGCTTTTCGTTGCAAAACGAAAATACAATTTTAAGGAGAAATAAAATATGTCTGAAGCTACTGCAAAAGCACCAACAACAGTTGGGGCTTTGACCCCAATGGATGTTTCCAACAGATCCATTACCATTTTGGAATTCCATGATGGAAGGATGGTATCGCACAAAAACGACGGATTGACAGGGCTCAAGAAAATCCACCTGCTTACACCTGTGATCATTGAAGGTCAAGAAACCTTCGAAGGAAAGCCAGTAAGTTACTCTTGTGTGGTTTTGCCTAAACTCAACCCCGGCGGCGATACTACGGGCGAGCAATTCCGTTATCCAACGTTCGCAAACGATGAAATGACAGAGCGTATCCGAAACATCGCTCAAACCCGCACGATCCAAAACTTCTCGCTCCCAGGAGGAAGTCCGTATATGCCAGATCGCCTCGGCTTCAACCATGACAATCAGGATTACATTCTTGAGTTCACGTTCGAACTCAAAGAAGAGTAAACTCTGATCAAAAAAAATATATCCCGACCTAACTTGGTCGGGATTTTCTATTGCAATTTTTTCTTAAGAATTTCGTTCACCACTTGCGGGTTGGCTTTGCCGCCCATGGCTTTCATTGCTGCACCAACTAGTGAGCCAAACGCTTTTTGGTTACCAGCCTTATAATCATTCACGGCTTTTTCATTGTCTTTGAGTACTTGATCAATAGCTGATTCAATCGCACCTTCATCACTCACTTGAGCAAGACCAAGTTCTTCTACTATATTATCTGGCTCACCGCCCTTTTCGTACATGAATTTAAAGACTTGTTTGGCGGCGCTGCTAGAAATTTTTCCGCTATCAATTAGCTTCACAAGCTCTGCCATATTCTCGGCGGTTACGCGAGACTCTAACGGATTTGCAAGTTCTGCATTTAGTAATGCAGAGAAATCTTGTAAACACCAATTAGCTGCTAGCTTGATTAACTTAGCACGATCACCACTACCCTCTGCTTTTATCCAAGCATCGATTTCACTAACTACGTTTTCAAAATATTCGTTAAGCTCCTTCCAGTTGAGCAAAGTTTCGATAGTCGCTTCATCCAGCGCAAACTCTGTAGCAAAGCGTTCGCGTTTTTGCGAAGGAAGTTCTGGTAAATCACTACGCAGCTCGGCTAAATACTCTTCTGTAAAGTGCATTGGCGCTAGGTCAGGCTCTGGGAAATAACGATAGTCATTGGCCTCTTCTTTGCTACGCTGTTCAACAGTTTCATTCAGTTTTTCATTCCAACCCATAGTTACCTGCTTTGGCATATCGCCTGCTTCTAACATTTCAATGTGACGAGGAATTTCGTAATTTATTGCAGCTTCCGCAAATCGAAAACTGTTAATGTTCTTAACTTCAACTTTATACTTTGGCAGGGTTTCCTCGCCAGGACTCTTAACAGAAATATTTGGTTCACAGCGCATAGTACCTTTTTCCATATCTGCAGAACTAGCACCAACATAACGAACAATACGCTGCAATTCTTGCAAAAAGATGCGCGCCTCTTCTGCAGTTTCTACATCAGGTTCAGTGACTATTTCGAGTAGCGGACAACCAGCACGGTTATAATCAACCAACGAGTAAGGCAAGGCATCAGGATGAGTGTTTTTACCAGCGTCTTCTTCTAAGTGTGCGCGCGTAATACGAATGCGCTTAGTGTAAGCTTCGTGTTCATCATTTGCAGGAACCAGAATCTCTACCCAACCATTCTGCGCAATTGGTTCATCGTACTGAGAAATCTGATAACCCTTTGGCAAATCTGGATAAAAATAATGCTTGCGATCAAACTTGGAATACTCAGGTATCTCACAATTAAGAGCTAAACCAACCATCACGCCAAGACGCACAGCTTCTTTATTCAACACTGGCAAAGTTCCTGGTTCGGCAGTTACGACTTCATCAATATTAGTGTTAGGATGTTTTTCATCAGGATTATTTGGCGCGCTCGAAAACATCTTGCTACGAGTTGCAAGCTGCACGTGGATTTCTAATCCGATTACTGGTTTGTATCCTTTTAGTTCCATTTATTATTCTTTAAAAAATTTACGCAATTTATTCAGCAATCCTTCATCTTCTGTTTTTCGTTTACGAATTTCTGTAACCTTGTTTCTACCCTCTCTCTCAAGCAATTTTTTCTTGACCTCAGCATACGCTTGGTCGATATGGTGTTCTAACCTTTCAACTCCTTCCAAAATGTCGTCAGCGGATAAATCACTATTTGCAATCTCTTCACGTATATAATCAACAACTCTCGCAGTATCATGATCAATAGTATTATTCTTGCCCGATTTTATGGGGATATGAGAAAAATAACGTTCTAATGATTCACTGGATGATTTTTTTTGTTTAGTACTAGAAAGGTCTAAAAAGAAGAAATAAATATCAGATTTGTTAGCACCTTCTTTTTCCAAACTCTCTTGAATTTTTTTAACTTTATCTAAAAATTCTTCCAGTAATTCGGCAGCTTTCTTTTCCTTTTCTTCACCCTCTAACCACTGATAATTTTTCTGTTCAGTATTAAGCTGAGAAATATATTCCTCAGATTCATGCTTTTTGATTTCATGATCCTTTTCAGACATAAATTAAAACCCTGCTTTCTGTTTATGAAAATCTGTTGCTTGCTGATAAGCATAGCCAACATTAAAGACTTTTTGTTCGCCCCACTGAGGACCGATTACCTGAAGACCAACAGGTAGATTATCGGAAAAACCACAAGGGATAGAAAGTCCTGGTGTTCCAGCCAATGAACCTGGAATGTTCAACTGGTCGGCAATGTAACCAAACAATGGGTCATCTGCAGCTTTACCCAGTGGCAAAGCAACGTTTGGCGATGCCGGTGCAACTAACACATCAACTTGTTTAAAGACTTCTTCGAATTCATTCAAAATTAAGCGACGCACGCGCTGGGCTTTTTTATAGTAAGCATCATAATACCCCGCGGAAAGCACATAAGTTCCAGTCATAATGCGGCGCTTAGCTTCATCACCAAAACCCTCACTACGACTCTTCATGTAAACATCAAGCAAGCTTTGGCCTTCTTGTGTGGAATGGCCATAACGAATACCATCATAACGCGCCAAGTTAGAAGACACTTCACTTGGACACACAATCGCGTAAACCAAAGAACCATACTTGGTGTTTGGCAAACTCACCTCAACAATCTCTGCACCTTGGTCTTGCAACACTTCCACAGCTTCCATAACTCGCTCCCGCACTCCTTCTTCCATACCGTCAACAAAATATTCTTTTGGCACACCAATCTTCATGCCTTTGATATTGGCATCAAGAAGTTTGGAATATTCTGGCACTGCGTGCGGTCCAGTTGTGCCATCTTTTGGATCTTGTCCAGAAATTGATTCGGCAATCATTGCTAAATCTTTTACACTCATAGCCATCGCGCCCATGCTATCGAGTGACGAAGCCATTGCGGCCACACCGTAACGAGACACACGACCATAAGTTGGCTTCCAACCACTCACCCCGGTAAGTGATGCTGGCTGACGAATGCTGCCGCCAGTTTCGGTAGCCAGTGCCCAAGGTGAAAGGCCGGCTGCAACTGCTGCAGCACTGCCGGATGAAGAACCACCAGGCATGCGAGTTTTATCCCAAGGATTCTTGGTTGCGCCATAAGCAGAAGTTTCTCCAGAAGAACCATGAGCGAACTGATCCATATTAGTCTTGCCAAGTAACACAGCTTTCTGTTCCTTTAGTTTGGCAATCACGGTTGCGTCGTAAGGAGGAATGTAATTTTCTAAAATTTTTGAAGCAGCCGTAGTAAGAATGTCTTTGGTTAAAAACAAATCTTTCGCAGCAAAGGGAATACCTGTCAAAGGAAAATTATCGCCAGGAGAATTAATAAACTCATCCGCAGCCGCTGCTTGTTTTAAAGCTTCGTCTTCGGTGACAGTGATGAAAGCATTTAACTCTGGGTTTTGTTCTTTGATTCTAGCCAAAAAATATTTCGTCAGCTCTACTGACGAAACCTCTTTGTTATCTAACTTCTCGCGTAATTCACTTAATTCTAATTCTTCCCAGTTCATTACAAAATTGATTTCACTTTATAATATCGATCCTTGCGTTCAGGGGCGTTGTCTATAATATCTTCCTGGTAATCCACCAACACAGCCTTGTCTTCGCGCTGCACATTTTCCAAGCCTGTCACCGAAGACACGATTTCTAGCCCATCGGTATCAACCTGCTTGAGCTCTTCCACGTAATCCAAAACCTGCGACAAGTCCTTTTGGAACTTCTCTACTTCGGAATCGCTTAATTCTATGCGAGCCAATAGGGCCACTTTTTTTACTTCTTCTGCGCTTAACATAGGCTTATTATAGAGAAAATCTGGCAAAAAGAAAAGCGCAAATTAATGCGCTTTCTAAAATTGTAGGGTTGAGTTATCGGACAAAATACGGCCGAGCTTCTTTGCGATGCTCTTTTTGCAATCTTTGTTTGGTTTCTTCAGAAATCACGTAGTTAGTTTCCTGACTAGCAACTTCTTTAGGTGGTTCCTGGGATTTATGTGGCGGCGAGCTGTTCAAAATTACACAGCCATATGAATGACACTCTAAAGTGCCGCAGTGTTGATCGCAGAGCTCTAACGGCTCTGCCATAAGACCTGTTCCTACATTTGACATGAATCCTCCTGTGGTTTGTTTAAGTCAGTACCTCGAGTCATTTGCTCAAAATACTGTACGGTTCGAATTTCGTTACTAAGGGCGATCTTTCGCAACTCAGTTTCTACTGTTTCTGCACAAGCTTGTTGCGGTTCCCAAGCTTTCTCACGTTTTTGATATTCTCTCCCTTCCATTGTTCCTCCTAAAAACAAAACTCGCCACAGGTCCAGGCCAGTGGCGAGCGATATTGATTGAAAACTTATGCTCGAGCTCTGGCAGGCGCAATCACAAATGGCAAAAAGGCAAAGCAGATTGCCTTAGTAATCATTGTGTAAATTGCGTGCCAAGATTGAATCATATGCACGATTATATAGTAGCCCAGAACCACTGTCAAACCACCTATCCACAAGGGTTGGCAAATTTGCTATACTAGGGTAAATCATTAAATATAAATTTATGTGGATTTTTCTCATAATCATTGGCGTCATTGCAGTGGCAATCGCCGGAGTTTACAATTCATTAATCCGTTCCCGTAACCGTGTTGACGAAGCGTGGGCTGACATTGAAGTTCAGCTAAAGCGTCGCTACGATTTGATTCCTAATTTAGTGAATACCGTGAAAGGTTTCGCTGCGCAGGAATCTGGTGTCTTAGAACGCGTCACCGAAGCGCGCACTCGCGCCATGGGCGCACAAACCGTACAAGAACATCAGCAAGATGAAAACATGCTTTCTGGTACTTTAAAAAGCTTGTTTGCAGTTGCTGAAAACTATCCTGATTTGAAATCAAATCAGAACTTCTTGCAATTACAAAACGATCTCACTGATACTGAAAATAAAATTCAGGCAGCTCGTCGTTTCTACAATGGCAATGTACGCGACTTTAATACCAAAATTGAAGTGTTCCCTACTAACTTGTTTGCCCAAATGCTTGGTTTTGTGAAGCGCGCCTTCTTTGACATTGATGATAATGGTCCAGAAAGCCAACCAGTTGAAGTGAAGTTTTAGTTAGGAACCCACAGCTCGCTCGGCTCTGTGCGAAGTAAATTCGCACTCTCGCCGAGCTTCGCCCTTTGGGTTTGACCAACTGCTTTGTCAGTATGCTTGCGTTGGCGCTCATCGTAACCTTCATTACGTCTCGCGCCATCCGCGCATAACTTCCTCGCATTTGGTCAAACTGTGAATTCCTAAATTCTTAATTCAATGCTTACCTACACCGAAATAACAAAAAATAAAACCTACTCGGTTTTACTCATTATGATTTTCCTGCTCGTCATCATCGGCTTAGGTTTTGTATTCTCACAGGCTTATGGAACTCCAGAGATATTATTCTTCGCCGTAATCTTTAGCACAGTCTCGGCTTTGATTTCCTATTTCTTCTCCGACAAGATTGCGCTATCTATGTCTGGCGCTAAAGAAATCAATTTACAATCTAATCCAGAGCTCTACCGCATAGTTGAAAACCTCAGTATCGCAGCCGGTTTGCCTATCCCAAAAATCTTTATTATAGAAGATACCGCGCTGAATGCTTTTGCCACAGGCCGTAATCCCAACAATGCAGTCGTGGCTGTGACCCGAGGATTGTTAGAAAGGTTAGATAAAACCGAACTAGAGGGCGTCTTAGCGCATGAACTTTCGCACGTTGGCAACTATGACATTCGCTTTATGACTTTGGTAGTTGTGTTGGTTGGTATAGTCACGTTACTTGCCGATTGGATGCTCCGCATGTCTTTCTTTGGTGGCAAGCGCGATAACAACAATGGTGGCAGTCCTATCTTTCTACTTATCGGAGTTGGACTGGCGATTCTTTCACCAATCATTGCCATGCTCATTCAACTAGCAGTTTCCCGAAAACGTGAATTCTTAGCTGATGCCACTGGCGCCTTAATAACCCGTTACCCTGAAGGCCTAGCCTCAGCTTTAGAAAAAATTGCCGCCGACCATGAACCTTTGGAAGTTGCCAATAAAGCCACTGCCCATCTATATATATCTAATCCGCTTAAAGATCATGAAAAAGATGGTCAAAGTTGGTTTGCTAATCTATTCAACACCCACCCACCAATCGAAGAACGCATCAAACGCCTTCGTGAAATGGGAGGATAATTAAAATTATCTATGAACGAACGACGACATTCAGAGCAAGACATGCTCAAATTCTCGAGTAACGAAAAGAGTGAGACCGGAACATTAGAGGCTTTGCTAAAAAAAATGCAAGCTGAACGAGAAGCCTTGGGTCAAATAGACAGTGTTCAGTTAACCGATGATGATTTAGAAAGAATGGCCGAACTAGATGAAAATATTATCGTTACAATGAGGAAACTTGGAATTCAAAATATCGAAGACGAAACCATTCATTAAAAACGCACTCAAGTGCGTTTTTAATTTACGAGTTGCTTAGCTGTATCTATCCCGAAACCTCTACTCATTAATCGCCGCATAATTTTTTGCTTTTCGTCGTAAGTTAAATCTCGAATTTCGATTGATTTATATTCCCGTTCTAAATATCTAGTAGCAATCTCTATCTCATCTGCATCAGATACCAACTCAATTAACTTTTGTTCTATTAGTTCTTTGGCTAACTTTTTTTCGTACAACTTCTTTTTCATCATAAACCTGCCCCAAGTTTTATAATTTTTCATACTATTAATAAACACTTCAGCATAATTCTCGTCATTGAGGTACTTTTCTTGTAACAAATTGTTTATAACTTCGTTGATAACAGTAGAAGTATAACCCCTGCGGGTCATTTTCTCGCGCATTTCTTCAACTGTTCGCATACTTAAATTCAGCAAGAATAAGGCATATTGATAGCCGTGGTCATAATCAGCGGGATCTTTAAGAGGTTTAGATTTTTTAAACATATATTTAAGCCAAAATTTATAAGGTAAGAATGACTGCGTGTTACAATTATAGTAGATATCAGTAGTTCTTTATAGAACTCTCACCTTGACACTACCAAATATCTGCGATATAAATTTATTAGCAGTCTAACTATGAGAGTGCTAATCAATAGATGGTAACTCACACCTATGAATAACTTTGCATTTATATTAGAACGCCTGTCGAGCCGGGCCAAGAATGCTCTCATCGCAGCGCAAATGGTTTCTGAAGAACTCCACCACGATCACATCGGGACGGAGCATTTATTGTTTGGGGTAGTGGCCGAAAAGTCTAGCTTTGCCGGTGAGATCCTCACCAAAGCTAAAATCACTCCAGATGTTGTAAAAGCCGAACTCGCTTTAGTGAATCAAAACAACGAAGTCGCAGTTTGGAAACCAATCCTCTCTGCCAATCTAAAAACCGCCATCGAAAAATCCGCTATCATTGCCAGTCAGTATGGTTACCAGTTTATTGGCACCGAGCATTTTCTGTATGGCTTAATTACTACGGAACACAACAAAGCGCGCGTGATTCTTTCTAAGATTGGCGTAGATATTGGTGAGCTGGAACACAACCTCACTACGGTTTTTGAAAACATTTCGAAGTTCCCTGAGATGCCTCAAGAGCAAGCTGGTCATTCAGGAGAAGGCCATACTCACCCATCTCAGCACCCTGGTGCACAAAAAGGCAACAGCTTAGAATTCTTTGCCACTGATTTAACCAAAAAAGCCGCTCAAGGTGGGATTGATCCAGTGATTGGTCGCAAAAAAGAAATCGAACGCTTAATTAGCATTCTTGGTCGTCGCACAAAAAATAATCCGGTGTTAATTGGTGAAGCCGGGGTTGGTAAAACCGCGATTGTCGAAGGCTTAGCTTTAGCTATTGTTAACCGCGAGGTGCCAGACAACTTATTAGATAAAAAGATTTTATCTTTGGACTTGGCTTTAGTTGTCGCTGGTTCGATGTTCCGCGGTGAATTTGAAAACCGTCTTAAGCAGATCATTGATGAAGTTCAAGCTAATCCAAACATCATTCTATTTATAGATGAGCTTCACACTGTTATGGGTGCTGGTGCCACCACTGGTAGCTTAGATGCAGCCAATATCTTGAAACCAGCTTTGGCGCGCGGTGAACTCTCTACCATTGGCGCAACCACTTTAGCAGAATACAAAAAGCATATCGAACATGATGCTGCCTTGGAACGCCGTTTCCAACCAATCTTAGTCGAAGAACCAACCAAAGAAGAATCCGTTGCTATCCTTAAAGGTATTCGCCCAAATTACGAAAAGCATCACAATGTAGAAATCACCGATGAAGCAATTCAAGCAGCGGTAGATCTGTCTGACCGCTACATCCAAGATCATTTCTTGCCAGATAAAGCCGTGGACTTAGTTGATGAGACTGCCGCATTCTTGCGGAGCATTCACAGTAATTCAAAATTAGCAAAAACTCGTCGTAAAGTTGAGATGGAACTAGAACAATTAGAAGAAGAAAAGACCAAAGCAGTCATGAGTCAAGACTTTACCACTGCCCTACATTTGCGAAGCCAAGAAGAACGTTTGCTCGCGCAGAAAAAAGAATTAGAAAGTTTGGCCAAAGAAGAAACTGGTCCAGTCTACTCTATTACTGCCGAAGACATTGCTCACACGGTTTCTCTGATGACCAAAATCCCTTTGCAAAAATTGGCACAAAGTGAAATTGGCAAACTCACCAACTTAGAAAAGGTTCTCAAAGCCCATATCGTTGGCCAAGATGAAGCACTCACCGAAATCGCCAAAACGATCCGCCGTAGTCGCGCAGGTTTAGCTGATCCAAAGCGCCCAATTGGTTCCTTTATGTTCCTCGGTCCAACCGGGGTAGGTAAAACTGAAACGGCCAAGACAATTGCTCAGGAAGTGTTCGAAGATAAAGACGCGTTAATCCGCGTGGATATGTCTGAGTTTATGGAACGGCACAATGTGGCTCGTTTAATTGGCGCGCCAGCTGGGTATGTTGGTTACGAAGAAGGCGGTCGCCTTACCGAGGCAGTTCGCCGTAAACCTTATTCTGTGGTGCTATTTGATGAAATTGAAAAAGCTCATCCAGAAGTATTCAATATACTCTTACAAATTCTCGAAGATGGCCAGCTCACCGATGCTCAGGGTAAAAAAATTAACTTTGCCAACACTGTAATTATCATGACCTCTAACCTTGGCATGCAAGAGCTCAATGCTGCTAGTGTAAAAATGGGCTTCGTGGACCGTGATGAAACTGAAACTGAAAAATCCAAAATTGATAAAGAATACGGTCGCATCAAAGAAGGTTTGCTAGAAAAACTCAAAAAAGACTTGCGTCCCGAATTCCTCAACCGGATTGATAAAGTTATTATTTTCCGTCCTCTGGGAGCTTTAGAACTCAAGAAGGTAACCCAGCTTCAACTAGCTGACTTACAAGACCGCTTGGCACAGCAAAAAATTACTCTCAAAACCACCCCTGCGCTTGTAAAATACATTACCGAAAAAAGTTATGATCCTTTGCAAGGTGCACGTTATATCCGAAAGAACATTCAAGATTTTGTAAGTGATCCGCTAGCTGAACAAATTATCAGTGAAGGCCTACATGAAGGTTCTGTTATTACAGCTGGAATTGATGGAGACAAAATCACATTTAAATCTGACTCAAAAAAGCTGACTCCCGTGGCTGCTTAGATTACCTCGAACCCCCGCTCCGCGGGGGTTTTTGATAACTTTACAGCTTCAAGATATCTTGATTAGAAATTGATGTGGTCATGCTAGGCTTAGCAAGTGATCAAAGATTTGTTATTTCCTAAAATCTGTTTTAACTGCAATCGTTTGGGGAAATATCTCTGCAACGAATGCTGTGAGTATTTACCTTCTCCCCTTCATCAACGGTGCATTATCTGTCAAAAACCCAGCCTCGGTGGTTGGACACATCCCAAATGTGTACGCAAACAAAGTCCGGCTAGACTTTTAACCTTGTTTGATTATCAAAATAAGCTGGTGGCCCAACTAATTAATTCGGCCAAACTTTCACTTGCCTATGAACTACTCGAAGAATTAGCGGATACGGCGTTGAGTAGAATAAGGATTGAAAATCATTTGTTTAGCCAATTCGTGATTTGCCCAATCCCTCAAACTAAAACTAAACTTCGCAAGCGTGGATATAACCACAGCGAAGTTATTGCCAAAGTGTGGAGTAAAAATCTTCATATGACAATCGATAAAGTTTTAATTAAGCCACGTAACACTAAAGAGCAAAAACAACTTAGTAAGTCAGAGCGTAAATCCAACTTACAAAATGCCTTCCAAATTAACCAACCAGAATATATCCCAAAGCAGATTCTACTAATCGATGACATAACCACAACAGGTGCTACTTTTCGAGAAGCTGCAAAGGTTTTACTACGGGCAGGTGCCAAAACAGTCTGGTGTTTAGCTCTCGCGCAAGATTGACCTTAAGCTATTTTTTCGGTAAAATAAACGAGTTAAACTTGTTTTATCCAAGTTTTTGCTTGGGCCGACACCGAGCTTGTCGAGGTGGAGGTTAAGTAAAAACTTGAGAGGAGTAGTTTGCGAAGAGCGGCAGGAATTAGCTTTAGCTGATTCCGTAAGCTCGGAGAAAACTACGACGAGGAGAGGTCGCATAGTGGCCTAGTGCGGCGGTTTGCTAAACCGCTGTACGGTTGTAAAGCCGTACCGAGGGTTCGAATCCCTCCCTCTCCGCCAAAAAGCTGTCAGTCATCAGACTGGCGGCTTTTTGATTGAGGGATTCGAACGGGTTGAAGTGAGCTGAAGTTTTGTCTGCAGAGAAAACTGAAAGCGAACGATCGGAAAGCTGCCAGTGGCAGGTTTCCGCAACCCCGGACAACGAGGCTTTCAGTAGAAAGCCGAGGCGGAAATCCCTCCCTCTCCGCCATGGACATGGGTATCACCGAAGGTGGTAGACGTGTCCATGGGACAGCGGATTCGAAAAAAGCGGTCCGCGAAGCGGAATTGATTGCGACTATTTAGAGCAATCAATAGCGGCGGGGGTCGCCGCAGCGTAACCTGACGAAGCTCTATGAACGATAGTGAATAAGCTGAGGAAGGTAGCGGGAGGTGACCGAATCCCTCCCTCTCCGCCAGAGGCTTTTTATTCACGAAGTGGATGGAAAGCCTCTTTTGTTCAAATAACGACTTCATTTTTCATTAATTCAAAATAGGGCTCAAATCTTAAGCTTAGCTATCTTGATAACATTGCAGTAATACAAAAAGCAGTCAAAAATTTTAACTGCTTTTAAAAAAAGTTGAGGTGAGCCTATGAGTCTAGGAACCTATAGTACATCACCATCCTTCGATGTGCTTCCCTGGTAATCACCTTTTTCTTCCCTGGTTTTATTCGTTCTTTTTTGCCTCGATCTTCGTCCAGAATGTAGCTAACAGTGAGCTCCATGGTCTTAGACGTCAAATTAGTTACTGCAAAATCAGTTTGACGAATGTCTCCACTTAACTTGACATCGATAAGATCTTCAATAAAGTGCCGAGTTGAGTGATAGGTATCAAAAGTGATTGCATCCCACTTAAAACCATCTTCCAACTCGTACCCTTCACCAGATGCTGATGGTAATCCCATAATTTACCTCCAAATTTGAATTCAATCTATTATACAACTACATAGCAATTATATCAACAAGTGTTGACCAAAACACCCCAAATGTGTGGTAAAATATAGATAAATGTACAGGTTTGTAACAAAATCCCTAACCTGTCGTCTTAACCTATGAATCAAAACACCAACACTAGTAATATGAATAGTTTGTCAGCGAGAGATTTCTCAGAACTAATTGCTTTGGCTCAAGCTGGCAAGCAAGAAGCCCTGGCCGATATCTACGAAGCCTACTTCATTCGAGTATACCGCTTCGTGTATTATCGTGTTTCCCACAAGGAAACAGCGGAAGATTTAACAGAAGATACCTTTGTTAAAGCTTTTGCGGGAATCAAAAACTTGCAGACTACTGCAGCTTTCGAAGGCTGGTTATTCCAAATTGCTCGTAACTTGGTGATTGACTACTACCGTAAAAAGAAACAGTTGGTCCCACTCGATACTATTGAAAATACTCTGGAATACGATACTAATGTAGTGGATATTATTAACCTTCAAATCGAACAAAGCATTTTGATTAAACTGCTTAAAGAGCTAAACGATGAACAGCAGTCTGTAATCAAAATGAAGTTCATGGAAGACCTAGATAATTCAACTATTGCCAAACTCCTAAATAAATCAGAGGGCGCTGTCCGCGTAATTCAACATCGCGCCATTGCCAAGCTTAAAGAAATCTTTGATACCCACATCCGCAGAAACTAATAATGAACCCAAACAACGATCACATTTTTGAACAAGCGCTAACCAGGCTAGCTAAAGGCGAGTCTGTTGAAGCTATTGCAGCTAATTTTCCTGATTACCCAGAATTAGCTGATGAGTTAGCTGTAGTATCACAGCTTAAAACTATTCCAGTTTCTACTCCCCCAGCTCCAAGCATGCGCTACAAGTTTGCTCAAAAGCAAACCTTCTGGCAAAACTTTAGCTTATCTTTCAAAGTTTACAAACTCGCAACAATCCCTTTGGCAGTTGCCATGATTCTCGGCAGCGGCTACGCAGTCATCCACGCCTCCACTAACAGTTTACCTGGCGAAAAACTTTATGGCATTAAGCTTGCGACTGAGCGCGCCCGCCTCCAATTCACTTTTGATGAAAACAAACAAGCATCGATTCACTTTGAATTAGCAAAAAAGCGACTTGATGAGGCTCGGGCAGTTATTTCTCTAAATAATCCCAAGCAAGAAGCTGTGGCACTCAGCGCTCTAGAAGAACAAACCGACAAAACTTTTGCCATCACTTCCCAGTTAGCAGCCAACAAAGCAGTCAGCGAAAATGACCCAAGCTTATTAGATAATCTAGTCGCTATCAACAAAGAAAAGCGAGACATTCTCCTCGAAGCATCTCAATCTCCAGAGGTAAAACAGGCTGCGGAAACAGCGCTTAACAACAGTAAAGAAAAAGATAAAGATTTAGCCCGACTCCTTGCCGCAGTTAGCGAACAGACCATTCTGGATCTACCAAATAAAATCTCAGTCACCGGTATTATCAGCAACTTTAACCGCACTACTATAACCGTAGAAAAAAATGTCTTTACTTATAATTCCGAAACTTTAATCATTAACCAAGATGGCGAACCAATCACTGATTCCTCATCTCTTACCGGTCAAATCGCCATTATTGGCACGAGAAGCAACAACACCTTGGTAGCCAAAAAAATAGTGGTTATTGATCCAAATGCTACTCTCGCAGTTGAACCAGTCACCACTGCCGTAACACAACCACGCCCTACCGAACCTATAGCAAACCCTACTGCTAACGAATCAACTAAACCAGAAGTCTCTAAACCAAATGAAGCCACTGCAGGCTTTATTGTAGAACCTTCAACCCAACAATATCCTAACTAATCGTTTCCGGATTAGGCTCGCTTATATAAGCGAGCATAAATTCAGAAATGATGTAACTGTTGTGAGACTTTTAGTAAAAAAACGAGCCAATTCTAGAGTACGGCTCGTTTTTGATTTTTATCCTGAAGTTGCTATAATTAAGAGGTAATTTATCTTCGCCCAAATTTTTGCTTGGGCCGACACTGAGCTTGACGAAGTGGAGGTTAAACGAAAATTTGAGAGGAGTAGTTTGCGAAGATCGACAGGAATTAGCTTTAGCTGATTCCGTAAGCTCGGAGAAAACTACGGCGAGGAGAGGTCGCATAGTGGTTTAGTGCAACGGTCTTGAAAACCGTCAGGTCTAAAAGCCTCGAGGGTTCGAATCCCTCCCTCTCCGCCAGTGGCTGACTATTCACGTAATGAATAGGAAACCAATTAACATAGCGGGTTCGAAAATAGCTTTTAAGCTGCCAGTGGCAGGTTAAAAGCGTCGGGGGTCGCCGCAGCGTCGTGCGAAACTAGCAAAGCTAGTTGAGCACAGCGAGAGGTGACCGAATCCCTTCCTCTCCGCCAGGAAATACTTATGCCCAAAGCTCCATTATTCGTCTTTGAATGGGAAGCACCGGAATTCCGGCACTACCCTAAAAACCCTGCTTGGTACATCACTATGTTCCTAGTTGTCGGTTTACTCATTGCCTACCAAATAATTTTACGTGATTGGTTTGGCGCTGCTTGCCTGCTGATACTCTCAATTTTGATTTATTTCTTTGCGCGACAAACTCCCAATCATGTCGTCATGCAAATTAGCGACAAAGGAATTCACATTAATGGGGACTTAATTCCTTATAACCGCATTAGACAATTCTGGGTTGTTGACGACCATGAACATAAGATTCTAAATTTAGAAACCTCGGCTTATCTTAATCACCAGCTATCAATCGAATTAGAAGACCAAGATGCTGATGAAATCAGAGATTTCCTGATTGACCTTCTCCCAGAACACGAACAACCAGAAGCAACCCCTGCTCAAAAAATCGCTCACCGGTTCCGATTTTAAATTCAGACATTGCGCTCTCGTAGCTCAGTGGATTAGAGCGTTCCCCTCCGGAGGGAAAGGTCGCAGGTTCGATCCCTGCCGGGAGCACCACCGCCATGCTTACTTTAAATACGAAAATTGAACGACTCGCCAGTGTCGGCCCAAGCGTGAAGAAGACCCTAAATAAATTGGGGATTTTTTATTTAGAAGATTTATTCTTTCATCTCCCTTTCCGGTACATTGATTTCACTCAAAAAATACCCATTGGCCAAGCGCAGGTTGGTCAAATGGTCACACTGCAAGGCCAGCTGGTGAGTATTGCCAGTAGACGTTCATTTCGGAGTCGACTGAGTTTCACCGAAGCAACTTTAGTGGATAATACTGGGGAAATAAAACTGATTTGGTTTAATCAACCCTATTTAGCTAAACAGTTCAAAGAAGGTAATCAAATTATCGTTGCAGGGAAAATTGATCGTTTTAAAACCAACCAATTAACTAATCCATATTTTGAAATTATTGATCAAGAAAATAATTCCGAAACAGGTAAAATCATTCCAATTTATCATTTAACAGCTGGTATTACTAACCTCAGACTTCTTAAACTTGTGAAATTGGCTTATCAATCAGTTCAACCAAAGTTTGTTGAATTGATAACTGATAAATTACTTTCCAAATTTAAATTGCCCAACTTAACTGAGGCAATTAGTGAGTTACACTTCCCTAAGTCCACCAGTGCTATCAACAAAGCGCGCCTCCGGGTTGCAGTGGAAGATGTCTTACCCCAACAAGTAGCTACCCAAATTAAGCAAAAGGCATTAGATAGTAGTACGGCGCCAGATATTAAGACTGACGTGAAATTTATTAAATCGATTATCCAGGAACTACCCTGGGACTTAACTAATGCCCAAAAACGCGCTACTTGGGATATCTTGCAAGACCTGAGCGCAGGTAAACCCATGAATCGTTTATTAGAAGGTGATGTGGGAAGTGGTAAAACAGTGGTGGCCATGCTGGCTGCTGCCATGACCAATCAGGCGGGGTTTCAAACTTTGATCTTAGCCCCAACGGAAATCCTCGCCAAACAACATTACGAAACTTTTCAAAAACTACTTCCACAATATGCGGGGCAAATTGGCTTACTTACAAGTGGTATTGTTTTGTCTGGAAAAAATTCTGCGAGCAAAGACCAATGGTGGGAAGATGCCCAATCAGAACAGCTTGGCATCATGGTTGGCACCCACGCTCTACTCAAGCAAGATCTCTCGCTAAATAAACTTGGGTTAATTATTATTGATGAACAACACCGGTTTGGGGTTGGCCAGCGGGCCTTTCTTAGTAAACAACATCAGAGCGATATGGTCCCACATTTGTTATCTATGTCAGCAACCCCTATCCCTCGCACCTTAGCTTTATCATTGTTTGGCGGATTGCAAATTTCTCAACTGAAATCCTTACCAGCTGGGCGGCAACGAATCACAACACAGCTATTTAGTGAATCACAACGACAAACCGCTTATAAAAAAATTGCTTCTGAAATTGCTGACGATAGACAAATCTTTATCATCACTCCAAAAGTTGAAGAAACTGACTCTGCAGTAAAATCAGTAAAAGCTGAATACGAACGGTTACAAAAACTATTTCCCAAAAATAGACTCGGACTGGTTTATGGAGGGCTAAAATCGGCTGACAAGGAGTTGGTAATGAATCAATTTGCCGAGGGAAAGTTAGATATTTTGGTTGCTACCACAGTCATCGAAATAGGTATAGATGTACCCAATGCCACTGTAATACTCATTGAAGGCGCTGAGAACTTTGGTCTAGCCCAACTCCATCAATTGCGCGGTCGGGTTGGTCGCGGCCAACATCCAAGCTACTGTTTCTTATTTACCACCGATGATCAGCACTTAGATAACGAGCGCCTTAAAAGTTTTGAAACAATCACTGATGGATTTGTGCTTGCTGAACATGATTTAGCTCAGCGCGGCTTTGGTGATTTATTTGGCCAAGATCAATCGGGGTTTAATTTTCGTTATCCTAAATTTATCACCCTTGAGGCATTGAAACTCAGCCAAGAGATTGCAACAGACATGCTTTTATTACCAGCTAACGATGAACATAAAGCACAGCTCATAAAGTTAACTAAGCCATATTTAGAACAAGTACACCTAGAATAGTTGACGAATACACCAGATTTATGGCATGATAAGAAAGTATTTTTAAGTCTCCCAGACTTTGATTTTTAGGTCTCCCGACTTGAAAGTATATTCAAAAACACCCTGGAGGAAAAATAAATGACTTCAACTGCGAAAGCAGAGACTAAGCCTCATTACGAATTCATCAAAAAACACCCACACATGGGAGATCTCATGCTTGAACATATTGTCAACGACAACGGCAAAGTGACCACAAAAACAGTATTGGTAATCCCTTACCGATCCCAGCCAGGCGTTTGGCATGACGGCATACGAAGGCCGCGCAAGCAAATGATCTACGATTGTGTCAGCGAACCACCGCTGCACCCTCGTGATGACGTGAGGTCTAGGCGATAATCTCGTTAATTTGCAGTGCTGTACTGGGCTCTTGTTTAAACAAGAGCTCTTTTATTTTAACTTTAAATCTCTAATTGAGTTTGTCTTTAAAGGAGTCGCGAATCCCAATTTCTTAGCTTCTTTGTTTCGCTTTTCTGCTTGTGTTACTTGCCGAATCTCACCCAGCAAACCGACTTCTCCAAAGGCGATCGTTCCCTTTGGCCAAGGTTTACCATGATATGATGATAAAATTGCCATTACTACTGGTAAATCCGCAGCCCGCTCAGTTACCTTAAAACCACCAGCGACATTTACATACACATCTTGATTGCTTAAATTAATACCCAAGCTTTTTTGCATGATAGCTAAAAGCAGTTGCAAACGATTTGAATCAAACCCTGAAGCCACGCGCCGTGGATAGGTTGTTGAAGTGGTATTGGTTAGTGCTTGAATCTCCACAAGCAATACTTTATTACCTTCCATCAGTGCGGTCACACAATTCCCAGCTAAAGACTTATTCTTATTTTCCAAAAACATACTAGAAGCATTGGCAACTTCTATTAACCCCACGTCTCGCATCTCAAACACACCCACTTCACCGATACTCCCGAATCGATTTTTACTACTTCGGAGGATTCGCAAATTACCCAAACGTTCGCCTTCTAAATACAGCACACAATCAACCATGTGCTCAATAGTTTTGGGACCGGCCAACATGCCCTCTTTCGTAACGTGACCAATCAAAATTACCGCCACATGCAAGCGCTTAGCCATGCGAATTAATGCATTGGTCACAAATGACAATTGCGCCACACCTCCCGTAACACCCCCGGCTTCACTGGAGCTCATTGTTTGAATGGAGTCAACCACCACGACGCTAGGTTTAAAAGCTTCTATACTGGCAAGCGTAGTTTCTAGGTCTGTTTCTGCCAATACAGCAATATCTTCTTTTAAAGCCAGGCGCTGGTTGCGCATCGCAATTTGCTGAGCAGATTCTTCACCTGACACATACAAAACTTTCTGCTGGCTCTTTTCTAATAAGTTAGCTAATTGCAAAGCCAAGGTTGATTTACCAATACCTGGATCCCCACCAAGCAATATCACTGAGCCTGGGACTAAACCGCCACCAAGCACCAGATCTAACTCGCCAATGCCTGATCCAATTCTTGGGACAGTGTGCTGTTTAATCTCAGACAAATGAACTGGCTTACTTTGACTACTCGCTGAAACGTTGAGACCCTTTTTTACAGACTGAACAAGCTGTTCCTGAAAGGTGTTCCACTGTTCACACGAAGGGCATTTCCCCTGCCAACGCGGGCTCTGAAAACTACAATTTTCGCAAATATATACACTTTTTAGACTCATAAATTCATTATACCTCAACTCGATAAAGGCAAAATCAAGAAAATAAAAAGCCCCGCTAGAGGGGCTAAAAACTGCGAATTACTCAACAAATAGGTAGTAAAGATAACCATCCTGAGCATTGCGGAAGAATAATATATTTTCATCCAAACTTAGGAATAATTCCTGGGCGTCTACACCGGAACCAGGATTAAATTCAGTCCGACTTCCAGTGGCCACATTAATCTTATAAATTGTATCTTGGGTAACACCTTCACCAGCTGTACCTGAGGTTGGTGTGGCGACTAGAATATCCTGACTATCACGTGTCCAAACTGCTTTGCTTTCTAAAGTTGAAACACCAAGATTTTTTGATTGCCCAGTACCCAAATCAGCTACCCAAAGATTATACTTTGAAGTAACAGAATCACGCTTGCTAAATAAAATCTTGCGACTGTCTGGGCTCCACAATACACCTTTGTTATAACCATCAGCAACTACGTTAGTCCAATCAGTGCCATTAATAGTAGAGGTAAAAATAACATTTTGAGCCGGGTTTGAATTCTGGCTACGATAATAAGCTATTAACCGGCCATCTGGGGACACGCTCAAAGTCGTATCAGCGTCATATAATTCGCCGATTGATTCATATCCAGTGGTATCCGGATTCGCTTTGTTGACGCTTGCGTTGCCGTTGGCATCAACCCAAACAAAAATAATTTTATCACCACTTGGCACCCAGGATACGCTTTTGACTTGTGAAGGTAAATCCACATACTGACCAGTAGCTGGATTGTAATAACTCCACTGTTTAGCCAAACCCAAACCAGACTCAGTTAGAAAGCTACTACCAATGGCAGGCCAAAGGATTTTATTAATTCCTGTTTTCGGCGGGATGGTAAGCTCAGTTTTATTACTTAACAAGACGGTACTGCCAGACACAGCCATGTCAGTTCTAAATAGCTGACCACTACGATTAAAATAAGCTATCCCATTACCTTGGAAAAACAAAGCTGGGGTAATTACAGACTCATCAGTTAATTTGCTGGCACCCCGAGTGCTTGGTGTTTCTGGTTCGGTTGGTTGTGGATCAACAGGTTCTGGAATTTCCAAATCTGGTTGCTCTGAAATAGGAGTCTTATCTTCAATGACGATTGAAGGCTCTGGTTCAGAATTGGAACGCAAATAAATGATTACTCCCAGAGTAACCACGATAAGGAGAAATATCCCTCCCAATATTGCAATAGCTTTTTTATTCATTTAAATTTGTCTTGGTTTCTCAAACAATTCTTTTATTTATTATAGCACAATTCATCCAAAATTTCTAACGAAAAGATTGAACTGCTGCACAGGCTTGGTTTAGACCAGCAATGGCACCGCCGGTACCATAATTAGTGTCTAAATAATTGATTGCGTCACCTATAATCCCAGTCCAGCCAATTAGCGAGCCTATCGCGGTTTGGGTACAAATCCCATATAGTACGCCTGCGGCTATTGTCACTATCATGACAACCACAAACATATCGAGTAAGAATAGCGCGGCAATTTCCCATTTCCGGGAGAAGCCTTGTAATGCGGGGTTACCTGGAAAGATCAATCCCATGACCACATAAATATTCAACAAGATAATCGGAATAATCGTGACGATTAATCCTACAACTGTGATTGATAAAATTACGATCACTAAAAATACCACGAACATTACAACTAAGTAGATGGCCTTAACAGCATGAAATGAAGCTTGTTTGACGTTTCCATTCTTAAGTTCAAACAATGCATCAACGGCATCACTAATTCCGAGATTGACCGCAACCTCAAGCAGCCAAATTGCCACCGTCCCTAATCCTAAAGTTTCCGGTCCAGCCGCGGCTTCTGCAATCTTAAAAAACGCTTTCTCGCCACCCTTTACTGCCAACTTGCCGCCTTGCTTCACGGCTTGCTCGGCGGCTACTTCCCCTGCTTTTTTTGCTGCTTTCTTCCCTGCTTGCTCGGCTACTTTCTTACCAGCTTCTTTAGCAATTTTACCTTCTAGTTTGTCACCGACTTGTTCCTTTATGTA
>CAZBOT010000003.1:56210-63362 GCA_964493575.1 uncultured Candidatus Saccharibacteria bacterium
ATAATTTGGTCTTCTACATATGAAGCGTAAATTTTGATGGCCGCGTGCTTGAGGCCAGCAAAGAAAATGCCTTCGCCTACGTCGCTTTCTAGCAACAGATACTTCTCCCCTTCGGTTAAGAAAAACGTTTCCTGAACAACCTCGATAGCTGCTGGGCTTTGTTTGAGAAGTAATTGAATCGACGAGTTGGTAACAATTGGTTTGCCATATGGACTGGCCATAAAGTCGGCGACATCTTGAGTAATGGTGGTCAAGCCGAGGTAGTATTTGCGAGCTCGTTTAGCAATACCAAACACGAACCGTGCCGAGTCCTCATGTTGCATCATAATCCAAGCCTCATCTAGCACCATGATGCGCTTTTTAAGTTCACTGCGCACCACATTCCAAATATGCCCCAAAATTATATACATGGCGATTGGGCGCAAGGAATCTTCTAAATCACGGATGGAAAACACTAGTAATTGATTTTTAAGCACCACGTTGGTTTGGTTATTTAACAACCCAGCAAAGGTTCCTTCGGTAAACTTACCCAATCTTTGCGCCAGACTCTCTCCCCCAACCATTCCGGAAAGAATTTCAATCAAATCACTCATGATTGGCATTTCTACTGTAGCGAAATCAGAGTTTTCAGAAATGTCTTTCTTGGCATAAGTCGCCCAGAGAGCTTTATCCAAAATGGCTTCTTCAGTCGGGTCAAGTTTCCCAAGGACCAAGCCCATCAAACCTACCAGATTAATAACTGCGCTACGTAAAATATCGGACTTGTCTTCATCTTCCAAGCCAATCGGCAAATCAAAAGGATTAATACGGAAATCAGAATTGAGCGAAATATTTATATAAGTTCCGCCCACTGCTTCTGCTAAATGCTGGTATTCGTTTTCTGGATCGATAACAATAACTTCAATCCCTACCATTAATGAGCGCAGGATTTCTAACTTTACTGCGTAAGATTTACCAGCACCAGATTTTGCAAAAACTACGAAGTTAGCATTTTCCATTTGAAAACGATCAAACAAAATTAAACTGTTGTTGTGCCGATTAATCCCATACAAAATTCCATCGTTTCCAGTTAAATCAGAAGACACAAATGGAAAAGTGCTAGAAAGCGGGCTCGTATTTAGATTGCTAGCAACATCTAACTCATCCACACCGAGAGGTAGCGTAGAATTAAATCCAGCTTCCACAGCTAACATGGCCCGTTTAGTAACGACTAATTTTGCACCTAGTGCTGACTCTAAAATTTTAGAGTTCTTATCCAGCTCTTCTAAACTATCTGAGTACAATGTAAAATACAGCCCGAAACGGAAAAAATGTTCAACTCCTTGTTGCAGTTCATCGCGCAATTCTTCCACATCATGATAGGCAGTTTCTAACAGAGGGTTTCTCGCAAGTCCTTTTTCTTGTTCGATGGTAATTTGTGAACCAATTTCACCGATTTTACTCTTTAATTTCTTTAAGACCATTCCCGAGTCAATTGGATAAATAAACATAGAAACGTCTAAAGCACTCTCAGAATTTATAATAAATGAGAGCCAATTGGAGGCCAAAAACCGCGGGTATGCGAGAACAAAGAAACTGCGTCCAAACTTACCATTGAGTTCGAAATAAGAATTCGTAAATTTTAAAGAAGCTGGCGCTAACAAATCACGCAAAGTTGTAATGCCTTCGCGATATTCTTTTTCGACCTCAGCTAATTTGCTGTCAGCCGAAACTTGGCCTTTGAGATGTTCTAGCTCAGCCTTCTTCTTATCGATTTCACTTTTGTTTATGGAAAATAATGACATGTTATTTTAGAATGTCTCGGATAGTTATTTTTGATAATTGACTAGCATCTATAGTAGGACCAGAAGCAAAATTATAAGAATTGTAAACCAACTCAATCAATTGATCGGTGTTCAAACGAACCACTCGCAAACCACTACTGGCTAAGGTAGAAGAAACTGTATTAGTTCGTTCATCTAATTGCTTCTTGGAATTACTAAGGTTAGCTTCTCTATCTGCAATCTCTTTTACTTTTCCAGTACCAAACAATCGGCCAAACAAACTTTTTGTCGCAGGGTTAATACTAATATCATAAGGCACGATAACGTAAAAGTTCTTGTTCATAACGTTAGCTGATTCAACTAAACGATCAATAAACTCGATGTATTCCTGGGTCTGCATCCGCAACAGTTCGTTGGTTTGCTTTTCAGCCAGTACCTTTAACTTACTCATGTACTCAGCAATATCCATTTTGCGCGACTGTACTACGATTTGAATATGGAACTCTAAAGAATTTAAAAAACGTTGGTAACTATAAATCAACGCATTTTGCTCTTCTTCGCTTTTTAAGTCAAAGTTAGTTGAAGATACCGCTAAGATAGAGCGGAGAGTGCCGTCATTCATCACGATTAAATCATCTCGGATTTCCGATAGTTTTAAGAAGTGCTGAGTTGGTGTGCCTAAGAATGTTTTGGTCTTTGTTTGAGCCATATCTATGTTATTGCTGACGATTTTGTTTGATGATTTCCACCAGTTTATTTTCTTCGGATTGTTGTTGTTGCAAAATGTAATTCAGCTCTTTGATTTTCACAGCGGTTTCTTTGAGATCTTTTGGGGCCTGCACTTGCTTTTCTACTGGTACAGGAATTTGATCTTCAAAAAAATCCTTCCCCTCTTTATGGTAGACGTATATTTTGGCTCCGAATAAATATTGGATGAAGTTCCCCGCACTAGCGTAAAGCGGGCGGCCATTTAATTTTCCAAAAACTAAAGCCAAAGCTGGCACACCAGTGATTAAACCAACTGCGATTGTAATAGGCAGGTTTTTACTAATGGTATAAATAACGAAAGTAAATACGCCCGCGCCAAACACAATCGCAAATTGCTTAAAAGTTAAACCTGCTATGATTTTGTCTTCAACATCGGTAAATTGTGGGACTGGAAATTGCATAAAGTGAAGGGTAGTTACTTGCTGTATTCTAAGTAATTATACCAAATTAAATGCGATTAATTTTTAAGGCTTGGAGTAAATCAGCGACGAACTCAAACTCCTCTTGAGTGAGCGGTAAATTATCGCTATTAGCACCGCTCAACAGCAATTTTCCGTAGTTTAAATAATCTTGATAAAGCGGGCTTTGTTCAAAAAGCGATAAAATATTAAAGTAACCTTCTTTTTCTGCTAGAGCACTAATGGTGGTAAAAAAATTGGCACGGTTCTGATGATGCAACGCTTCAGCAGTGAGATGCCTGATATCACTCAGCGCCAATAGCTTTAATCCTTTGGCAGCTACGTCGGCGGAAATAATCGGACTAGAGATAGTTGGCCGATGAGCTCTTGGTTCAGAAGTTGGGGTGAATGATTTACCCTCAGGTCCAGGCGCGGTTTGAAGTAGAGACGATGGTTCTTTTTTCGGTACCTGCATTGGCGTTAACTTCGAGCTCCTAGCAAAATCACGCTCAGGTCCTGGTACCATTGCTGGCGTAGCTGGCTTCGGTGCCAACCGCGGATCATTCATCTGTCTTGGCAGATTGCTAATGTGACCAAGCGATGGAGTTTGTGCTTCTACGACAGGCGAAGGTTTGGTAACAGGATTTGCCGAAGGGATAACCGGTGAACCACTGGATGACTGTAAAATTGATTCTAACTCAGAAATCTGCTTATCATTCATCAACCCAATCAAAGACAACCACTCCGCTTTTTCTTGCGCGTTCAAAATGCTAGTATTTTGGACCAGCTGGGTAATCTTTAGCATTTTGACCGGATCTAACATAATTTATCCTCATCTCCCCACAATGGCGAGGGGTAGGCCGAAGGGTTAATTTTCTTTATCATGAATCCCTTGTTTTTGCTTGAGGGCTTCGAGTTTGGCTTGAATAGCTTGTTCATTACGTTTTCGTTCGGTTTGTGATTTCATCTCGTCATCTATGTTTACATTAGTTGTTTGATCAAACACTAACCCACCGCGCTTCTCTGTCCGCAAGTCCATATCTTTTTGCAAAGGAATTTTGAATGCGGGCGTTTCTACTTGTTGAACAGATGAAGTTATACTTTCTTCAATTTCAGTAGTAGGTAATTTTGTTTCGTCATTCGGGTTGGTTAATCCCTCATTAAACATTCTTTCTACCTTTTGCTGTAACTCGCGTTTTTCATCTTCTGGGAATTCATCAGGAATCGATTCCCACATTTCGATATAACGAATCAGGTGATCGTAAATTCCGATAATGCTCTGTAAAACTTTCTTCTCAGCAGTGCTCAAATTCCTAACATTCGCAGAGCTATTAATGTACTTGATCTGTAATAACGCATCGTGAGAATTTTTACCAGCAAAAGCTTGATAGTCTGCCAACCAGTTCCCAATTATTGGTTGCACTGATTTTCCTGCAATCACAATTTCTTTACTTCCCAACTGTTCCGTGTGCGTTTCAAAAATCTCACGCAGTTTGTAAATAAAATCCATTATATCGGGAATGTATTCAAGTTGGTCGATGTAATCAACCAATTTTTGCTCCAACTGATACCCCTCCATTGAATAAGCTGCGAGTAAAGACTGCTTAATTAGACCTAGGGCCCTTTCCTCGTCGATACTCGTAAGGCGCAGATAGTTAAGTCGGATTAGATCAGCAGGGTCTAATTTTTGAGAAGGATTTTTTGAAACATAACTCAAAACTTCTCTAGCTCGTCCTTGATCTAGGTAAGTGATTGCTTCTGAAATAGTTTTTTGAATATTTAACGCCATAATCTTATGAATCTCTTAAACGAACCTCTTCGATTGCATCGACTAAATGTGGTGAGAGTTTTTGCTTTAATTCGGGCTGGCTATCCAAAATTTCCCAGACCTTTGCTGCCACCCTTGGATCGAATTTCTTTTTGACTTCACGGCTTCTTGTCTCTGTATTGTTTGGTTTAAGAACTTTTTCGACTACACCTTTATTAAAGTTCTGATTTCCAGCTGAATCAGTGTAGATTAAATCATCAATCTTAGCGTCAAAGATAGATTTCTGCTTACCTTCAGCAAGTTTGTTTTGCTGGGTTTGCAAATTATTCAACATACCACCACCACCTTTGATACTGGTCACAGCGTAAGCTAAGGAGTTATTACCATTCTTAGCGCTGAGATTTGAAACCTCTCTAATAATCTGAACTTGACTGCGTTGTGTTCCTTTGAAATCTTTTGAAATCAATTTTGCCAAGTCTTCAACATTATTACCAAGCCCATTGCTCTCTAGAAGTTTTGAAACCTGTCCATTCTCAGCCATCTGCTTAACCGCGGCCTTGGCTTGTACAACATTGTTTTTCTTCAAAGCGGTGAGATATACATCTTCCAACTGCTCATAGTCGAGATCAACCAATTCTTTTTGTTCTTCTTTAACAGCTGCTGCTTCAGTTTTTTCTACAGCTTTGGAGTATGGCCACTCTCGTTTTTGAGCGGTAGCTGTAAGGTTCGCAGCTTCCTGTTTGATACCTTTACGGATATCATCATCCATCTTTTCAATCTTGTAACGGTCTCGTAAGGCCTTATCTTTATCGAGCTCTGGTTTTATCTCTGCAGTAAGTGTATCTGCCTCGTCAATCTGTTTTTGTAGAACCTCTGCCAAATCATCTTTATTGAACATTGCTTCTCCGGCAGCATTCTTAATGTCATCTATGTCCACTTCGGTTTTATCGGCGGCTGTAGCTGCCGCTACTGCCACACCCAATGCTTCTTTGCGTTCCTTAAGTTCATCGCTACGATCACGTAACTCTTTTTTCTTGATTGGATCTTTTTGTTTCAGCATCGCCTCTTCTGTTTCCTTTTCCAACTCATCCAAACGCTTTATCTCATTATTAGCAGCGAATAATCCTAATTTACCACCATCCATTCGTTCCAGAATTTCTTGATTCCGATCTTTGTCTTGGATTGCTGCTTCAAGCTGCGCTGCCTTTTTATCGCGCTCATCATCATTCAGTATGCCAACTTGTTCTTGCAACTGACCTACTTGGGTCAACAACGCAGGTTTGTTCTTGCCAGCTAATTTCCACGCAAGCATTTTTGCAGGTCTCAACTTATCTTCACCCCAAGGCTGCCACTTATTAGCTACGTCCTGGAACTTGTCTGAAAAACGTTTGTCCATTACTTTCTTTGGTTCATCAAAATAACCTTTCTTAACTCCTTTTAATGCCTCAATGGGTCGAGCTGTTGAGCGGAACAATGTTTGTAATCCAGGGCGTTTTTGAGCGAACTCGCGCTGCGCCAAAAAATCTGCGCCAGTATCCTTGGCCCATCTCCCTGCGGCCACTGGTGCTTTGCGAGCAACAGCATCAAAACCTTTCTTGGCATATTCAACTATTTTTTGAGAACCAGCGCCACCATACCTCAACGCAAACCACATTCCGCCGTACATAAATACGAGTACCAGAAAGTGAGACAACACTGTAGTAGCAAAACTAACAAATTCAGAGGCAATACTTCCTGTGTTAATTAAACCCCATAAAATGGTTGTATTTGAGTTTCCTGTCTGAACGCTGTCACCTGTTGGTCTAGCCATTGTGACTGCGAGCAATGCTGCAATATTCAAGAAGAAGGCCATGATCGGGACAGCAAAAGCATACTTGATAAAGTTTCCCCACCATTGTTTTGCCATCCCACTGGTTGTGGGAAGGATAAATCCAACATAAGCAATTGGAGAAAGCATATACAGAAGCCATAGCGCCACCACCCGAACAATCAAAAAGGCAATCAATGCAACAAAGGCAAAAAATGCTGAAATCGCTAGAACCAGCAAGATAACAGCTTTAGGTAAATCACTTGCCAATCTCTCTGTAGTAAAATTACCCCCCTCTGTTAATCCATAATTATCTTGCCCACCACCTTCAGTCCCGCGGAAGGTAATAATTGGATCAACCATGAGCTTAAAACCAAGAGTTTCGACAACCTTACTATTGGCTGGCAAGAACTGAGATTGAACTGTGTCGGCAATGCCAACGATGGCCTGACCAATCACTAAACTAAAGTTCACTAATAATGCTGCCAAAATCAATCGCAAAATAAAGGTCCGACTCTTGGTTGCATCCTCCATTTGGAAGATAGTTCTAAGTCCAATCCACAATAAGGCAACTATAAAGAATATGTTAGAAATATTTCTAAGAATCAACCAGCCTGGATAAATAAAGTTTACAAATGAATCTTTGTA
>CAZBOT010000004.1:0-1391 GCA_964493575.1 uncultured Candidatus Saccharibacteria bacterium
AAACTATTCACTTTGCTTTGGACTCCAAGTAGTGATGCAAATTATCAGTCTCAATATCAGGACTGGAGACCAGTGATTAAGTCGGAAGTGCTTTCCAGAACAGTTCGCATTCAACGTGTGAAGAAAGATATAGGAAGAGAGCGCATACGGTTTCATCTCGCTGGTGGTGGTTTGGTTGAAGTCAAACTTGGTGACAAGTTAGATAGGTCAATGGAACCATGTAACTCGTGTGATCACAAACTTGTCTGCGAGGAAAAGTTTGGAGATTATGCGCGCGTTGATCCAAAGCTTGAAATGTATTTTTGCTACCTAAGAAGGGATATCGGGTTTTCAATTCCTGATTATTTTGACGAGGGAGCGAAATTCAAGTCTGCGATTCGAAGCAAAATCGGAGAAATCGAAATTGATAATTTGCTAGCCAAAACTTCTCTCCGCCTGACTGTTGTACCACGTTGCAATTTCAATTGCAGAACTCCCGGGCAATCTGAAGGATGGTGTATGGAAGAACCTGGCGAATACAAATATCCGCCGATCAAACCAACTTTAGTTCAACTTAAAAGATAAAAGCCGCAGAAGAAATTCCACGGCTTTTAATTTTTGGTAATTATTTTGTTGGGACAGAAGTAAATGTTATCTCTGGTAATTTAATTATTGTAGAAGCTGGAATTCCCAACTCCTTTTCATAAATCATATCTATGCTTCCAAATGAGGCTGTTGCGTAATCAAACCCTAATTCATCACTAGTGCCTTTCAAACTTTCTTCAGTTGGACCCTCAATTTCAATGAATGGCTTTAAGCCTGGCCAAGTATCTATTGTTACTTCAACATTTTCTTTTTTCCATACTTCACGCATATTTTCTTGGAAAGCTTTCGCATGAATATTACATGCTTCAAAAAAGTTAGCAGCAGTATTAAAATCATTCACAACTAATTCCACTTCGAAAGTATCATTTACACCTTCACCAGTGACTTCTTTAATAGTCATAGTTGTTTTGTCAGACTCTTGTCTAACTCGACCCCATTTATTTTTCCCAGGATCAACTTTGGAAAAATCGAAAGTTTTTCTTCGCATTGTGTATTCTGGAGTGACAAGGTCATATCCCAAGCTTTTAAGCTTGGCTCGTATATCCTCTTTATCAATAGCTAAAAATTTAGCTTCTAGTTCATTTTGCATAACAAAAAGTTGTTAATTACTCATAATTATAGCAAATTTGGTTACAAAGTTAAATCCATAGGGGGTATATTTGGACGCCAAAAACACCCCTTTTTATACTGTCTCATTTGTCTTGTTTTAGCACTGACCTAAGTGCGTTATAATGATAAGGATAAAGTGCTCCAAAACCCCTTTGAAAGCCCTATAGAGTGGGTTCTAGACCAGACTGTCCAGCCAA
>CAZBOT010000004.1:1491-7505 GCA_964493575.1 uncultured Candidatus Saccharibacteria bacterium
CAGCCAAGAGATCGTCGCATAAGCAGCGGTTTTTTGATATCATGAATATAACATTAACCATAACAATATGGACTTAAATTATTTGGCGACTTTGGTCGCTACAGTTGCCCAATTCATTTTTGGAGCAATCTGGTACATGCCAATCTTTGGCAAAACATGGGGCAAGATTCACGGCTTTGATCAGGTTCCAAAAGAACAACAAGCCGTGATGACTAAGCAGATGATGCCGCTGTTGGTAGTACAGTTTATTTTAACTGCAATCACCAGTTTTGCGTTTGCTGTTTTGGCTGGTAAAGTTTCTTCTGAGTTGAGCTTATACTCCTTAGGATTTTACTTCTGGCTAGGATTCATCTTGCCAACCCAAGCCGCAGCTGTGATCTTTGGTGGTACTAAAGAAGGCTGGGTAATCACAAAGATTGCCATCATGGCCGGTGCAGGATTAATCAACATGATGATTATCGCTGCAGTGTTTGGTTGGATGAGTTAATTCAAATAATCAACATACCGTCCTTCGCCTAACGGTCGGGACGGTTTTTGTATGGTATACTAATAGATATTAATTTAGGAAACACATGCAAAACTTACAAAATGTACTAGACCGTTACCGCGTGATTGCGATTTTTTTGACCTTAGTGTTGATGTCAACTATCGCGTTCGCAGCGATTTTCTTTAGCAGCCGGAACTCTCTGCGCCAGCAGGCTAATGATCCCCAAGTGGAAGTAACTGAACAAGTCGCGGGGATTATGAGGCAGGGTGCACCACTCGACGCAATCGTGAGTGGGGCTGAGCAAATTGATTTAGCAACTAGTGACACCTTATTTGTCGCTCTGTATGACAAAGATAAAAATTTAGCGGGGGCAACAGCAACTGTTAATGGTCAACCATTATCTATTCCCGCGGAAAGTTTTGATCAAGCTAGTGTCAATGGTGGTTATCGTTTTGATTGGGTGGTGACTGATGGTAGAGAAATTGCCGGTGTAATAAAACAGGTTGATGACTTAGGCTATGTTGTTGCTGGGCGTTCTTTGGCTGAATACGAACTTCGGGTCGCGCCGTTGTTTCGTCCGTTGCTCATTGGCTGGATTGCTTCTATTCTATTGTCTTTGTTCTTAGCTAGTTTGCTTCGCCCACTCCGACCAATCGCGATTGTTGAAGAAACCAACGTTACAGTAGTAGAAAGTGGGGATGGGCAATAGGCATGACTAAGCGACGTCTACGGATTTTAGAATTTTTAATTATCGGTCTAGGGATGGGAATTTTAGAAGATCTGTTAGCGATTTGGTTGGCAACCGATGATGCGATTAATTTTCAAATCCTTTATATTGTAGTTGCGGTAGCAATCCCATTCGCATTCATTAGTGAAATAGTTGTCGACCATCCCCGCTTTTGGGAAAAGATTTTTAAAAGTGTTAAAGATGACACGGGAACGAATGGAAAAACTAGATAGTTCGGAGTTGATAGGTAAGAAAATTTTAGTATTGATCGCTCATCCAGATGACGAAAGTTTTCTGGCCGCAGGCACGCTGCATAAAAACCAGTTGGCCGGCGGCCAGAATTTTTTAATTTGTGCCAGCTTGGGTGAAAAAGGGAATTCTCATTTGGATAAACCTTTGTCTGAAGATGAATTGTGTGAAGTTCGAAAACAGGAACTCCAGAATGCTACTCAGGTTATCGGGGTGCATAAACTCAAGGATTTAAACTTTCCTGATGGCGGATTAGTCAACCATTTCGCTAAGCTAAAAGAAGCAATTGCTCCGGAGCTTAAAGAGTTACAACCTGATTTAGTAATGAGTTTTGGTCCTGACGGCGCAACAGGTCATCGAGACCACATTACTATTGGGAAGGTGGCAGAAGAATTGGCAACAGAATTTCGGATAGCATTGGCCCAATTTTGTTTTGCGGAAGCTTTGATAGGCGAAATGAAGGATTGGTTAATCCAGCGGCGTCATCAAATTCATCATTATGAAGAAAATTTTGAGTTAATAGTTGGCAATGTAATTGTTCCGATTGATGGCAAGATTAAATTACAGGCACTGCATTGTTATAGTTCTCAGATCGATCAGGCCGATCCGTTTAGTGGTTTTCCTGACCATCTGGCTGAGTCGTTGTTAACAGAAGAATGTTTTAGGTTGATAAAATAAAAAGACCTTTGCGGGTCTTTTTATTCGTGGCTGTAAGCTTCGCGGGTCTTTTCTATAAACGCTTGAGCTTTATCTGCTCCTTCGAATTCGCCAACTTTTACTTCTTTGTTCTGCAACAGTTTGTATGTTTCAAAGAAGTTTTTTATTTCTTTTGGAGAATGCTCTGGTAACTCAGCAATTGATTTTACATGCTCGAAGCGGGGATCTTCGGTAGGAACCGCTAAGATTTTATTATCAATTTCGCCGCCGTCTTCCATATTCATAAACCCAATCGCGCGTGCTTCTACAACCGCACCAGGAACGATTGGATTGGTCGAAAAGAGTAAAACATCAGTGTGGTCGCCGTCATCAGCACGGGTTTCCGGGATAAAGCCGTAGTTTGCAGGAAAACGCTGTGCTGAATAAAGCACGCGATCAAGTTTAAGAACATCTAACTCTTCATCATACTCATATTTGTCTTGACTGCCTTGTGAAATTTCGATGATTACGTTAAATTTTTCCGGTTTGCCAAAAGGTACATTTTTAAGTCCCATAATTTTCCTTTGCCAAAGTGGCGTTACTTGTGGGGTAATTATAATGCGAAAACAGGCGAGAAGCAAGCGATTTGTTTGCTATAATCAAGGCATGACCTTCAAAGAACAGGTGATGGAGGCGGTTAGAAAAATTCCGCGCGGGAAGGTAGTTAGTTATGGGCAAGTGGCAGCGGTGGTTGGTAAACCACGCGCCGCGCGCCAAGTCGGTTGGGCGCTCCATACTTTGGATGGTGACGACAGTATTCCCTGGTGGCGGGTGATTAATAATCAAGGCTACATAAGTATTAAGGGGAACATGATGTCCACTCCCCTAGCTCAAAAAAATTATTTACAAAGTGAAGGTGTTGAAGTGGCTGATGATCTACAGGTAGACATTCAAAGGTATCGCCATCACTTCCCCACTCTTTTATTATGAAATTGTTTTTCAAAATTTTAAAAATTTTTTTAGGGTTTGTCGGTGCAATCATTTTGTTAAACGCTTTATTTATTTATGGAGTAGCACACACACAATCCAATTTTCAACATGCGGATGCGGCTATTATTTTAGGCGCAGCAATCAATACGCCTGCTTTGTCCAATCGAACTACCACAGCTTTGGATTTGTATCAGGAAGGTAAGGTGGATAGATTAGTTTTGTCTGGAGGAAAGATTGCCGATAGTGATATTTCTGAAGCCGAATATATGGAAAAGGTTATTAACCGGCTAAGTAATGTTGAGGTTGAATATATCCTAGAAGATCAATCTCATAATACCTATGAGAATATTCGCAACTCCAAACAAAAACTCTCGGAAGCCGGCCAGGGGACAGAGAGTAGTGTAGTGATTGTGAGTGATGAATTTCACTTAGCGCGCGGGGTGTTGATGGCCAAGCGCGAAGGTTTTGAAACAGTTTATTGGCGCGCTCCCGAGCCGAGCTATTATTCCCTACAAGATTTGAGGTTTTATTACATGCGCGAGTTCTTCGCTATCTTTAGCTACATTCCTAAATTTATTTTTGGATAACATGAGCATAGAATCTGAGAGTTACATGCCTGCTGAGGCGATTCATGAATTAAGTGAGAGTGAAATTAGTAAACTTGAATCTAACCCAGCGAAAGAATATCCTCCAGAAATCCGCGACATCCTAAAGAACATCAATGCGCGTTTGAAGTTGGAATTATTGATGAAGAATAAAATTAATGAAGGCCAGCAAGCCTTGATTTTTAAATTCGATGTACAAAAATTTGCAGAGCCACAGGAGTCTGATGAAATTGAGGAAGACGGTCATATTAACTTTGAACGGTACTTCTCTGAGACAAAAAGCATCAAAGTATTGAAGTTGACCAATCAAAGTCTGGCGGCCAATGAATACAAGTGGCACGATAAAGCGTACGGGATAATGCAGGCAGAAACTCAAGAATCACAGGAGAAATACGCAAAAATTCCTAAACCAATTTTGATTCATACTTTAGAAATTAACGAGAGTATTCGTGAACGATTGAACAGGCAAAATGCTGAGATCGTTTCCGATAAAGCCTCTGTCATTCTTATGGATTGGGTTGAGGGTGAAGATTTACTTACAAAATTGTTTCGATTATATCTCAAAGACCGACCTGGTTATGAAAGTATGGCAGAAAATAAGAATGTGAATTTTGCCTCTTTACTGATTTCAGTTAGTAGTGATTTTCGAGATCGGGGCCTAGACTTTGGCGCTATGGAACCGCTTGAGCAATATAAAAAATTACTGCAAGCTGTCACAAAGAATGGCCACCAGTTACTCACTGAGAACCAGAGGAATAAACTTGCAAACACAATTCGACTACTTCACTCAAACGATATCTATCATAACGATTTACATCTGCGCAATGTTCTGGTTGATGATGAGCAGGATGGGGAAGTTTATTTAATTGATTTTGGTCGAGCAGACGATCGAATGACCCCTTACTCAAATGCTATCGATGATAGCATGATTCTTAATCTATTATCCCAGTACAAGTTAGGTTCAGAAATTGAGAAACAAGCTGACTTTGAAATTAGTACTGATGTAAAAAGATTAATGACTCGTGATGAGTCAACAAAAGTGTTAATTTCTTCACTAACCAAAATGTCTGAAACTGAGTTGATTAAGTTCATGAATATTGATTCATCACAGTGGAGATATGACTCTTGGCGGGTAAGAAGGATAGTTGCAGCGGCTTACTCACTAAAGGAGAATAAACCAGACCGGGCACATCTTATTGCCGAGCATTTAAAAACTAAACGTAGTGAACTTCAAGTTGAAAGTGTAAAAGTGATTGATTGGTTGGATAGACAAATTTAAAAGGACTCAGGGTGGTTCATTGAGTCCTTTTTAGATGTCCATTGGTAGGCTGCTTCTGAGATGAGTTATCACAGAACCTTCCCCTTTGGCCAAAATGTGCAGATCGTTAAATCGAACTTCTTTTACACCTTCCTCTAAGAGCAATTCAATAAAATTCCTCTCGGTTTCGGTTAACTGATGAGATGTCTCATCAGAGTAGACCTCGGCGTCAAAAAACTCCGTGGTCATAAAGTTCTTTTTTAAATTTGTATTTTTGTCTACTGCACGTCGCATTTTATACCTCCTAGTAAATGTTAGAACATTCTACTAGATTTGACTTGTTTTGTCAATGATATTATAATACATCTAACTAAATATCCCAAGACAGTTGGTGGCCAAAAAGCCTTAAATATAGCTATTTATTAGTTGTGACCCACCGAGGAACGTACCTAGAGCGCTTAGGCCTCTTGGTTTTTCACTCGGGAAACCGAGTTTTTTGTTTCTTTATTGGATTTTAGTTGCAAAGGTCGAATAATTCTCAAAAGGAAAATATATGGCAAAAACACGACAACAAAAAGAAGCAGACTTGCAGGAATTAACTGATAGTCTTAAAGCTGCCAAGAGTGTAGTACTTGCAGATTATCGCGGTACAACTGTAAAAGAAATTGATACTTTCCGACGCGCGCTTTCAGCTGAAGGTGTGAAGAGTAAAGTTTACAAAGTTTCTTTGCTTAAGAAAGCTTATGAAGCTAATGGTATCCCAACTGGCGAATTAGATTATAAGGCTCCTGTGATTATCTCTGTTTCTCAAGAAGATGAAGTGGCTCCAGCTCGTATCGTCAACAAAATTGCGAAAGATGTTAAGACTATTAATATCTTAAGCGGTGTAGTTGATGGACAGTTCACAAGTCGTGAACAAGTGTTGCAGCTAGCTGATCTTCCAAGCAAAGAAGAGTTATTGGCCAAGTTGGTCGGCTCTATCAATGCCCCAGTTTCTGGTTTCGTAAACGTTATGGCTGGAAACTTGCGCGGTCTTATTAACGTGTTAAACGCTAAAGCCGC
>CAZBOT010000004.1:7605-26053 GCA_964493575.1 uncultured Candidatus Saccharibacteria bacterium
ACGTTATGGCTGGAAACTTGCGCGGTCTTATTAACGTGTTAAACGCTAAAGCCGCTAAAGGTTAAATACAAAATTCACTATTTGGACTTCTGCTTTGTCAAAGTCTCCGCTGATTGCTCACCGTAACTTTATTACGTTTCGCAATCTGCTCGACTTTTCCTCGCATAAGCCTCAAATATTGAATTTTGAAATATAATTAATTATTCTAATAATATGTCTGAAGAAAACAAGACTGTTGAAGTTCCTGCGAAGTTTGCTGACTTAGTAGGTTCTATCGAAAAACTTTCTGTATTAGAACTTTCTGAATTAGTTAAAGTTCTTGAAGAAAAGTTTGGTGTATCCGCAGCTGCTCCTATGATGATGGCTGGTGGTCCTGTTGCTGGCGGTGCTGGTGCAGGTGAAGAAGCAAAAGATGAATTCAATGTTGAATTAACATCTGCTGGTGACAACAAGATTAATGTAATCAAAGTTGTTCGCGAAGTTACCGGCCTTGGCTTAAAAGAAGCTAAGGATATGGTAGACGGCGCTCCTCAAGTAGTTAAGGAAAATGCTCCTAAAGCAGAAGCTGAAGAGCTAAAGAAGAAACTTGAAGAAGCTGGTGCTACTGTTACCTTAAAGTAACTACACTATTTAAGAAGACCTCCGTTTGGAGGTCTTTTTTATTAAATCTTGAACTAGACTTGATTAGTTAGTGTTAACTTGCATAGAGTGGGCCTGGTAGTGGCTACACTCTTGAAGTTGACATTTGGGTTTGCGGGTTCGATTCCCGTCGGGTCCACCAAATTGACGAATGTTCTTAACAGTAGTATTGTATTACTGTCAACTTTGGGAGAACACTACCTAAAAGCCCCGCCTAATGGCGGGGCTTTTCTATTTTAGAATTTCACTTTGAGTAGTTCGCTGCCGTTAAGCACATAAATGGTGCGAGTACTTTCGTCTACTGCGAAGTCGCGCATATCTGTAAATTGATCACTAGTTAGAGTTTCAATCATATTCCCATCCTTGTCTAAGATCACGATTCGCTTGGCACCTGGATCAAGAACATAAATATATTGGTAATTGGTTTGGGTGTAGAGTTTGCCAGCATCACTGAAATCAGTAATGGCAGGGGAGAATTGCTGCTTGGCACCAGAATTAAACTTATGAATAGTTCCGCTACTTAACACATAAATATTGCCATCAATGGCAAGATCAGCAGCGGATTTGATTGACTCATCAGTTACTGAAGTGGTTTGACTGCCAAAGGTTCGGCCAGTGGTTGCGTAACTTTTAATTTGACCAGAAGATTTGTCTGCTATATAAACGCGATTGTTAACAGAGTAAGTTTTCATACCCCCAAAATTGTTGGTGGTTGGAATACCGTCACTAAAACGTCCGGTGACAATGTCACCTGCGATATCCCAGACAAATAGCTCTTCACCATTATAAATAGCAGCAAGGTTATTATTTAAAGCTATGCTGTCCAGAATCGATTCGCTTGAGCGCAGTTGATTCTCAGTAATAGCCCCTGAAGTTTTGTTATAGCTAACAATGTTGCGGTTGGTTTCTGTCGCTAAGTAATCAGGCAAATTGATTAAGTGTTGCGCATTACCTAAACTTCCTAAGCTGGTTACATCAGCGGTTTCAATCTTATTAAGCTTACGTTCTAGTTCGGAGGCTTGGTCGCGGTAATTTTGAGCTTGTTCGGCTTGTGCAGAGTCAGGGAATTCCGAAGGTAGCTGAGCGATGATATCTTGTGCTTCTTTAAGGAGAGATGCAGCTTGACCTTCGTCGCCATACAACACAGCTGCGTTACTGTCATTTAAAAGTTGTTCGATCCTTGTAAGTTGTTCAGTCGCAGCTTGGGTTTGTTGTTCTGAATTTTTATTGGTTCGAACAATGATTACATTGGCTACTAATGCGATCAAAAGGATAGCCGCTGAGATTAAAAAGAATTTTTTCTGGCGACTAAAAGTGGAAATTTGACTTGGTTGGAATCTAGCTGCGGTTTTTTTGAGTCGGCTTTGTACAACATTCACGGAATCACCGCTTTTATTTGCCAAAGTTCGCCAATAATTTGGCTTTAAGTATTTTGCTTTTAAATCAGAAGCAAAATTCTTGGCAATCACCAGGCCAGTACTAGACGCCGAGGTCACTTTGGATTTAACTTTCGGTGGTAACCAGCCAGGAGGATCTTCGGAAACTTCCGTGTCTGGCGCTGCTAAATACTGAGCTAAGTCAACCTCTTCATCTGTCATAGAACCAGCTTCCACTTGAAGTGCAAAGATTGTGCCGCAGGCAACTTCTGGACCCATTTCGGACTGGAGGTGTTCAATCATACTTTGCGCAGCGACCGGTAAGTCATTTTTATCAAGCAAAGTTTTAATCCGATCAATGGAAAGGTGGTTGAATAACTGCGGTGTAGACAGGATAAACATGTCACCCAAACGAAGTTTGCCTTCAGAAAATTGTTCAAAGGTCTTGAGTGGTTGATTGCTGTTGGATGGCTCGGTTACAGAAACAAACTTTTTTTCGCGGTAAAGGAGGGCAGACATCTTACCAACTGTAGAAACACTTAAAATATTGTTGTGCTTAACAGCTACAACGGCGTTAAGTTTGCCCAGCCAATGGGTTTTTCCTAAAGTCACGAGCTTGGCTAATTCTTCGTTGATAGTCGCAAGGGCATTTTCAAAAATACTAGCTTTGTAGCTTTTGCGATAACTGCGCTTTAAAGAAGCCGTGATCGCTTCAGCGATACGCTGGCATTCATCTTTGGCTGCCGGGTTAAACATCGGCAGTTCGCAGATTACGTAAAGTTCGGTTTCAGTCGTGTCGATGGTTTCAGCTAAAGTGAAGACAAAGCTGCTGGATTGCCGGTTGTCTCCCAGCTGGATTTTAACGACCTGGGTTTCTAAATCTGTCATTATAATAATTATAGCATTTTTCCCTGGGGCGGGAATCTAGGTTTAGTATTCCACAAAATTGGCTATGATATAATGATTTTACTGATGGTTACGCTACTTTCCGACATTATTGATTCCAAGCACCCGGCTGATATGCTGGCGTTCTTATTAGTCGCTCCGTTGCGCAGTTTTTCTGCTCGTGAGCTTGGGGTGAGATTGCACACCACGACTGCTAAAGCTAATTATGCAGCAGGGGTTTTGGAGCGCAATCATTATTTGAAGTCATTTTCAAAAAATAAAACCAAGTTTTTTTTATTAAACACCCGACATCCACAAGTGCAATCTTTGCGCGAAGCTTGTTTAGCAGAACAAGGCGTTTGGGCCGATGAATTGTTTATCAGTTTAAAAAAGTTAGGTCAGCTCTCTGGGATATTTTTATCTGGTTTATTTGTGGGCCGACCCGAGCTACCTGTTGATGTATTAATGGTTGGACGAGTTAGTAATGGTAAACTGGTGGAGTTTTTGAAAGTCACCCAAAAGCTTACCGGGAGTGATTTAAACTATAGTGTGATGAGTAGGGAAGAGTTCGAAATTCGCCGCGACACTTTTGATAGATTTATTAAAGATATCTTTGATTACCCACACGTGGTGCTGTTGGATAAGTCTCCAAAGAAGGTTGTTAAAATCCCATCTCCAGAGAAAAAGGTGTCTGCTCCAGCTAAGCGAAAAGTAAACAAACAAGTTAAAAAAGTGGTTAAAAGAAAAGCTAAAAAAATTAAAAAGAAAAAATAAATGGAAGCTTTAGAACAACTCTATCGTAGTTTTTTGGATTATTTTCCAGGATTCCTCCAGCCCGTAGTTTCATTAGCACTGGCAGTATTATTGGTTTATTCTATCTTTCAATCGTTACGTCGTAACTTTATTTTCCTAATTGTTTTGGTGGTCCTACTTCCAGCTTCACTACCAATTTTAAAAGATGTTCTAGACGTTCTTGTCAAAGTGGTTAAATACTTACTGGGAATAGGAGATTAATTGTGGATAACTAACGCTCGATGCAAAAATCGGGCGTTTTTTGTTTATTTGACAGAGGGTGAACGATTGTATACTATTCAAATACAAGGAGAAGTTAATATGAGTATTACTGATAGACAAAAGCATTTATTACAATTTATAGTTCAACAGATTCGCGACCATAGTTTACCCCCGTCACTTTCTGAGATGGCAGACTACCTAGGGGTTAAGTCAAAGAACGCAGTAGCAAAATTACTAAATGGTTTAGAAGACGGTGGGTATATAGAAACCACTGGCAAGGCCAGGGGCATCAAAGTTCTAAATAGCCTAACGGATAGTTTGCAAAAAGGATTAATTCGCGTACCTATTCTGGGATCCATTCATGCGGGTAGCCCGCATATGGCAGAGGAATTTATAGAAGATTGGGTTAACTTGCCACAAACTTTAATTAAAGGCCGGCGCGATGTGTTTCTTCTCAGAGTGAGAGGGGATAGTATGATCAACGCTGGAATCCACGAAGGAGATCTGGTGATTGTGCGACCAACTCGCGAAGCAAAGAATAACGATATTGTTGTCGCACTCCTACATGACGAAGCTACTGTAAAAAGATTTATCCAGATAAAGAACCGTGCTTACTTAAAAGCTGAGAATCCTGACTACGCCAATATCTATCCCAAAGAAGAGTGGATGATCCAAGGAAAGGTAGTAGGCGTCATACGAAACTTAGAGTAGCGCTCGTAGTTTTGGACGATTTCTTTGTCGCAAGCTGCGCTACTCGCTCATCGTAGCTTTCACTACGACTCGCTCGTTGCTCGCTTGCTTCGCGAACTCGTCTCAAAACTACATCGCTTTAATCCATAAATAATTTTTATCAACCATAATTAAAACAATTATGTCCGACTTAGAATTAACAAAAAAAGAGATCATCACCAAGCTGCGAATGCTCTGCGCTCACTGCGCATCTGGACGAAAGCACACCTGCTCTGTCCAGCGCATCTCTCTTCAGGTCAAGGCCTTTAATGGAGTGCCGCTTATTGTCAACAATGAGTTCCGTGGTGTAATATATACTCAATAATCTTTTGGAGGTATTTACGATGTCCATCTGTCAGCGCAGTTTTGCAGAGTTAATTTTTCGCATCAGTATGACTCTTGTGGCTTTGGCATTCCTGTCGTTCCTGAATGGCATGACCAAAAAACCCAGGTGACAAACCGCAGAAATAGGGGTAAAATCCCCGTATAAAGGTGTCTTTAATAAGGCACTTTTTAATTTTCCCTCATAGTTATAAGGGTTTTATTTTCCTAACTTTGTCATTACTATTGACAAAATTGGCAAAATGAAGTATACTAATCAGATTTATTACTAACCTAGTTGTTGGCGGTAAATCTTCACTAATTAATTGATTGCAAGATCGTACTGAATTTACAGTCATCAAAGCAATCACGAGAGTAATTAATAAAATGCGCAACATTTTAACTAACCGTCGTTTTGGTCTAGTTGGAACAATGTTGATGATTGTAGTCACTAGCTTGGGATTAGCAATAATTCCTCAGTCTACTGCGCGTACTAATGCAGAAAACTGTGTTAACCCGCCTACAACCCCAACTTTGAACTACTGGCCGATCACTTACGACGATCAAAATACTCCGCTGTGTCATGACTTTCGTGCCATTGATGCAGCTCGTTATGTTGCTAATCAAGACTTAGAGTTTTCTCAAAGTGAAACTGATTGGCAAAACGGATTGAGTTTGGATGTTGGTCAAGAAGGTGTCGCTCTGATGTATCTTCACAACGGCGCTGCCAATAACCTTCCTGCTGAGCAAACTACCGCTCGCAACGTGAAGATTCAGACCACTACCGAAACCAGCACTGGTTCAACTCACCGTATCTCCGTCCGTATGGCCGGTGACAACACCAACACTGTAACCCAAAGCTTTACAGTTCACACTCCAAGTGATGCAAAGCTCGAAGTTATTGATAATAGCGGTGTGATGTATGATTACGAAGGTAATCGTGTTCCAGGTTACGACAACTTGGACTTAGGTAATTCTACTTATACCTTAGGTGATCTCGACGCTTGTTTTGAATACAGCTTATTCTTTGCTTACCGTTTTAAAGTGGTTCGCGAGGACATAACTGACGAAGACACTACTTTGTCTATCGAAAAACAAGTTCGTAACCTTACAGACGATAAGAGCTTTTCTAGTTCTACTGACGTTGAAGAAGGTGATCGTGTAGAATATCGTGTAATCGTAAAAAACACTGGTGACGAAGTCGCCCGTGATGTCCGTGTTACCGATAACGGTGTCTCTGGTATCTCTATTGAACGTTCTACTGTAGATGTAGATATCAATGATAACCTGTGGCAGGGTGATTTCCCTGGCACTATAGAACTTGGCGACATGGATCCTGGTGAACGAATCACTATTACCTATGAAGCTAAAGTTACTGAAGACGACTGTCGCACCTTAACCAACACTGCTTCAGCTGTTGCAGATAACGCGTCTCGTGTGTCTGATACAGCGGCTGTTCGTGTGGTAGGTTGTGGTGGTGGTAGTACTGATCGTGATATTGAAATCCGTAAGCAAGTTCGTAACCTTGATGAAGGTTCGTCTAGCTTCCGTGACCAAGTTGACGCTCGTACTGGTGAAGACGTAGAGTTCCGTGTTACTGTTTCTAACAGTGGTGATGGTACTGTCCGTGATGTTGTAATGACTGATGTCCTTCCATCTGGATTCCGTTTCACTGATAACGTTGATGTTGACGGTGATTACGAGGATATTGAATTCCGCAACCGTACCTTAACTGTTGAATTAGGTGAGCTTCGCGAGGATGAAGATGTGACTATTACATTCACAGCCGAAGTTATTGAAGACGATCGTACTACGATTTGTAACGAAGCTTCTGCAATTGGTGACGATGTAAACCGTGTTCGTGATGAAGCTTGTGTACGTATTACAACTACTACCAAGCCGGGTTCTCCAAACATTACCCAGTCTAAGCGCGCTTACAACGATACTAAGAAAACTGACGCTACTTCTGTTCACGCAGATCGTGGTAATGTCATTACTTTCACTTTAACAACCACTAATAATGGTTCTGCTGATTACAATAACTATGTAATCCGCGACGACTTATCGCAAGTGCTTCCGTTGGCCGAAATTATCGACCTGGGCGGTGGTCGCTTGGATGGTAACACTTTAGTGTTCCCGTCAGTCGATATTGATCGTGGTGAAACCGTTACAAAGACCTTTAAGGTCCGCGTAAAGACCAGCCTTGCTACCACTTTGTCTTATCAGATTAAGAATACTTATGGTAACACTGTTACTATCAATATTCCTGGAAACATTGTGTACGAAGCACCAAAGACTGGTGCTGCAGCTACTTCTGCTGCAGTATTCGCTGGATTATTGACTGCTGGTGCAGTTGTAGTCCGCCGTGGTAAAGATATCCTTGGATTCATCTTTGCCTAACAGCGATAAAAAAACACCCTCCTCGTGAGGGTGTTTTTTTATCTAGTAATTATCTTTAGGTTTCTTTTCCCAAAATAGAATTAGGAAGCTTTTGGCCAGAATTTGGAAGTCTACCCAAAGACTCCAGTTTTCTATGTAGTAAGTATCCAGACGAATTTCTTCTTCGAAGGGCAGGGTCGGCCAGGACGTTTGAGCAATTTGTGTGAACCCAAAGATGCCTGGTTTGATTGTGAGGACGCGACCATTAGTGGCCCGGTATTGTTCAACTTGTTCTGGTAAATGAGGACGCGGTCCAACCATACTCATGTCACCTTTGAGAACGTTCCAGAATTGTGGGATTTCATCTACCTTTGTGCGGCGGATAAATCTTCCTACTTTAGTTACTCGAGGGTCATCTTTGATTTTAAATAACGGTCCGTCCCGTTTATCTGCTGCGACAGAGATTAGCTCTTCGAGTAAGGCCTTGGCTTCCTCCTTACCATAGTCATCGCCCACACTTAGGTGTGCATGCATACTCCGGAATTTATAAAAGCGGAATGGCCGGCCATTTTCACCACAACGGATTGAACTATAAATTGCTGGTCCTTTGCTATCAAGTTTTATGGCAATGGCTAAGATTAGCATTAGAGGCGCGGAGATGATTAAGCAGAAAATGCTGATAAGGATATCTGAGATGCGCTTAATGAGTTTACCCCAGCCATCAAGTGGGGTATTTTTTAAACCAATGATTGGAATACCCTGCAGATTGTTTAATTCAATGATGTTTCTTTGGACTTCGAACAGATTTGGTACAAAGGAAAATTGCAATCCGTACTGACGGGCAAAAGCTACTAAAGCTAAGTTATCTTGCGCGCTGGTATTATGGTTAGTCTGGACAATTTCATCAAAAGGCTGCTCTTGGTAAAGTCTACTCAGAGAGTCTAGAACCTCTTCATTATTAGACAGTTCAGCCACGACTACATACCCATGTCTAGGATCTTTTAATAAATCATGAATGACCTTTGCCTCTGTACCAGATCCATTAATCAAAGCTAAACGATGAAGCCCATAACCTTTGGCAAATAAAGATTGCTGGACTTGTTTTAAAATAAACCTCCCGATTAGTACAAACACCAGGCTCAACAACCACACAGCTAAGATAATAAATCGTGATGGAAAAATCGATTGATCAAAAAAGAAAAGAATGATTGTCAGAAACGCCCCAAGACTTAAGCCCATAGTAACTTTACTCCATTCAGTCCGAATTCGACGGGTGCCCCTGAGTGAGTATAGTCCCAGAAGTGCAAAAATCAACAAGACTATTGGAATAGCTCGGATCAAGATTCCTAAAAAATCTGCCAATGATAAGTCAAACAGAACTGGACCGACCCAACTGTCAGTCTGATAGCGAAGCTGATAAGCTACGATACCCGCGCTGATTAAAGCGAGGGTATCAAGGGGAATGGCAATTAAGTTAAAAAGAAGTTCGGATTTCTTCATATTTCTGTGGATATTATAGCATTGTCAGGTTAGTGCCGCTACTTTCAATTTAGGTGCTAAAATGCTAAGATTTTAGGGATTCTTAACTTATTTTTACCTTTAATTTTGATGAAAAAAGTAGCTGTGTTATTTGGCGGTGGCGGGTTTATTGGGTCATATTTTGCCGTTGAATTGCTAGAAAAAAATATCGTTGATGAAGTGCTTTTGGCTGACCTACATTTTCAAGAACCGCTTTGGCCCAAGCGCTTGCATGAACTGCGCGCTCAAGGGAAAGTAGCGACTTGCAGTTTTGATGTGCGTCGGGAAGCTGATTATCAATTTTTACCAAAGCAAGTTGAGTTGATTATTAACTTAGCTGCCGTACATCGCGAGCCGGGTCATGATGAGCATGAATATTATGAAACCAATTTGCCTGGGGCCGAGCACATTTGCAGTTGGGCCACCAAGATTGATTGTAGGCAACTCATTTTTACCAGCAGTATTGCCACTTACGGAGCGACAGAACACTCAGAAGTTGAAACCAAAACCGAACAGAGCACTCCACAACCAAATACACCGTATGGAATTTCGAAGTTAAAGGCAGAGACCATTCATAAAGATTGGCAAGCTGCTGATTCTAGTCGACGTTTGTTGATTGTTCGTCCTGGAGTAATTTTTGGAGCAGGGGAGAATGGGAATGTCACCCGGATGCTTAAAGCCATCAAGCGCGGTTATTTTGTTTATACCGGTAACGAACAAACGGCTAAAGCCGGAGGTTATGTCAAAGAGTTATGTCGGTCAATGCTGTGGATGTGGCAAAAACAGTTATCTGCTGGCAAAGGATTTTCATTGTACAACTTTACTATGAACCCAACCCCAACAGTGAGTCAGTTTGTCTCGGCTATTTCTGAAGTACTGGGAAAAACCAAGCCGCCTATGAGTCTACCTTTCAACTTCTTGCTGTTAGTGGCCAAGATATGGGAGTTTCCTTTTAAGTTAGTTGGTAAGCAAACTAGTATTAATCCAGCGCGTATTCATAAGCTTCGTCGTTCTAATAAAATTGCCGCGGATGTTTTGGCGCAAGAAGGTTATCATTACCAATATGATTTAGTGTCAGCTATGCGTGATTGGAAAGCTGAGCGTGCTGAGGATTGGCAATAATGAATATTTTAGTCACAGGCGGCGCTGGTTACATCGGCAGTTATGTTTGCCGGGCTTTAATAGAAGCAGATCATAAAGTTTTAGTGATTGATGATTTATCAACCGGACAGCAGGATAATTTACCTGCCGAGGTTGATTTTTTTGTTGGTGATTTTGCAGATGAAAAATTATGGCAACAACTGTTTAGCCAGAATATAGATTTAGTAATACATCTAGCAGCTAAAATTGACGCAGCTGAATCAGTGCAGAAACCTGAGTTATATCTAAAGGAGAATTCAGAAAAAACTAAAGCATTATTAAAGATTCTTTCAGCTTCTGAAGTTGAGGGTATAATCTTTGCTTCCAGTGCTGCTGTTTACGGTGACGCCCAGGAAGTACCTACTCCGGAGAGCTCAGATCTGAACCCCTTAAACCCTTATGGTGAAAGCAAGGTTTTAGCTGAACAGGCCTTGCGGGGATTCGCCTCTAAGGCCAAAAAAGCCATATCCTTGCGCTTTTTTAATGTTGCGGGGGCATTGCTTCAAGTTTCGGTTAGACCTCGCCTAGAAGCAGCTTTAATCTCCGCTATCAAGAAAAGCTTAGATAACCCTCAAGCAACTCTGAAGATATTCGGGGCTAATTATCCAACTCCTGACGGAACTTGCCAAAGGGATTTTGTTCATGTCGCCGATATTGCGGCGGGGTTTGTAGCGGTGGTAAATAATTGGTCTCAGCTTCCACAACACGAAGTGATCAATATTGGCACAGGGCAACCGCATTCAGTTATGGAAGTGATCAACAAAGCCCAAGAAATATTGGGGCAGAAAATCAATTATCAGATTGCAGAACCAAGACAGGGCGAGATAATTATTTCCGTGGCTGATAATTCCAAAATGACAAAACTTTTAAATTTAGAACTTAAACACTCTGATTTGGATACAATCATCAAGACCAGCCTTTAGGCTGGATTTTTGTTTAAGATTGAGATATACTAGTGCACACAATTTGAATTTGGAGGTATTTAACAATGGCTACAGAAGTTACTTCTAAAGCTTCCAACCCTAAGAAGCCAAAGACACCTAAGCCCGGGCTGACAGAAGCCGGGGTTATTCTAGGACTGTTTGAAACTGCATATTCGCAGATTACTGAACAGTTAAGAGTGATCGTTTACCCGCCGACACCGGCAAAGCTTCGGCTGGCTCCACATTTGCAGAAACGTATGGAACAGTTTCGCATTTACCTTGAGTCAATCACGACCGAACGGTTTGGTCAGTCATGGTTGAAGTTCCTTGGGGGAATGTCTATCTCCCACATTGACTCAAACGGTAATATCCATTTGGTCGTGTTGGATGATGGAATGTTATCAGATGGCTTGCCGCCTGTTGGTACCGACAATGGCGACGTCGACTACAAAATCATTTCTCGATTTGTTAGCAACCAAGTTTTCGGACTTGATATCAGCAGTCAGCGGTTCAAAGGCAAAATTCATTTACATGTATTCAATGTGAAGGATCTCTATGCTATGGCAAAGGCTCGTCCAGATGGGAGTGTCATCTTGGCGCTTCGGAACATGATTGCCTTAGATCATGGCCCAAGCGGGAACTATATGAACACTTCCGGTTTTAAACCATTTTGTTGGCGGACGCGGTGTAAGCTTGGTGCGTCAATGAAACAGCATAATATGCTGGTCACCCCTGATGCATCTTGGTTCCAAGAACAAATGCCACAATGGTTAGCTTCGTAGTTTGATTAGCTGTCTTTCAAGGCAGCTTTTTTTACCCCCACACCAAAATTTTGGTGTGGGGGTTAATTGCCAAAATAGCCATTTTATAGTAAAATAGGCTAGTTATATGAACACGCACGAAATTATTTTATTTTATAAATACGTCCGGATTGAAAATCCTGGCCAGTTAATGATGCACCAAAAAGAATTGCAGGCCCGCCTTGGTTTGAAGGGTCGCACCATCATTGCCGAAGAAGGCATTAACGCAACTCTTGAAGGAACCACCGAAGCGATCGATGCTTACCTAGAAGATTTGTTTTCTGACCCGCGATTTGAGAACACTCATATCAAGCGTGATCCAAGTGATGGCAATTCTTTTCCGCGCACTTCTGTAAAAGTGCGCAAAGAAATCGTAGCATTAGGCTTGGATGCTTCGTGCGATGTCGATCCAAACGTCATGACTGGTAAGCGCCTTGCTCCAGAACAATTGCATCAATGGCTGCGCGAAGGCAAAGAGCTTTACATTGTTGATATGCGCAATGCTTACGAAGTGCTAGTAGGTCATTTTGACGGTTCAATTTTGCCAGACATGGATAACTTCCGTCAGCTTCCACAATTCACCGAATCGATTCGTCACTTGCAAGATAAAACTGTTGTCACAGTTTGTACTGGCGGTATTCGTTGCGAAAAAGCTTCTGGCTATTTAGTCTCGCAAGGTTTTAGTGATGTGTATCAACTTGATGGCGGGATTGTTTCTTACATGAGACAATTTCCAAACGAAGATTTTCTGGGCAAGCTGTATGTGTTTGATGGCCGCATTGCTATGGGTTTTTATACTGATGATCCAAAGCATCAAGTAGTAGGGAAGTGTTTGTTCTGCAAACAACCCAGCGAACGTTACACCAATTGTTTGGTTAATGATTGTAATCGAAAGTTTATCGCTTGCGAGCCTTGCGAAACAAGTATGGGTGATAAGTTCTGGTGCCCACCGGAAATGGGCCACAAAGCCACCACAAGGATAAGTTAATTACAAACCAAGAGTCGCATTTGCGACTCTTTTGTTTTCTTATAAGTACTTTTAGATTCAAGAAAATTATGTTATAATAAATAAAAGTTAATTCATGTTGAAAGCAAAACATAAAAGAAAATTGAAGCGAGGCACAAGATTTGTCACCAGATTGGTTGAAACTACTGGGATTCCGCATGGTTATTCCACGACTGTGGCTTGGTTTGCCGAGCGGCTGATGCTGGCCAGTTTTACTTTAATGGTTGTCTCTTTTGCTGCGGGTGCTATGTTCGTCTTGAAATTAGCTGAACCGATTGGTCAGAGTCGAGTTTACGATGCTACTGCACAGCAAGCTATTCAAGCGGAAGAGGGGATTAAAGTTTTCACTCAACAGGTTATTGATGTTGCCTCTCCTGTCTTCGCAGCTTTTGTGAAGGACAATCGTGATGAGGAGGAGTTAGCTGCAACGGACATCGAAAACAGGAAACAAAAACTCCAGGCTTATCTAGCCAGCAAAAATTCACCATTCGCTAAGGACCCAGCTGCTGTAGATGCTTTTGCCAGGTCTAGAAACATGAAGATGATGGTGGCCATTTCGTTTGTGGAAAGCACTTTTGGTAAAAACTGTTATTACTATAATTGCAGTGGGATCGGTGGCACACCACCAAAACTTCGGAAGTACAACAGTTATGCAGAATGGATTCATGACTTTGATGAATTATTAGAACGCCGCTATAAAGATGTGCCCCCTGAAGAATTTATTGGTTTGTATGTCCAACCTGGTAGCCCAAATTGGATTTATGGAGTTAAGCAAGTCCTGCGAGAATTTGATGAACAAGGAATAGCAACTCTACGCACTGGAGGAAGAGTTGCCGGAGCAAGTACGACTGAATAAGATAAAAAAGACCGCCTTGCGTGAGAGACGCAAGGCGGTTTTATAAACTACAATTTGATGTTGGTCGCCAGTCGCAAGAAGGCTAGGGTTGAAATCATGATCCAGCTAGGATCAAACTGATACCACTTTAGTCCGTGCCTGGCCCGAGTTGGTTTCGCGTGATGGTTATTGTGCCATCCTTCACCCCAGGTCAGTAATGCCACCCACCAGTTGTTTTTTGAGTCATCTTCGGTTTCAAACATCCGCGATCCAAACCGATGGCAGACTGAGTTAACCAGCCAAGTGAATTGTAATCCAACAGCAACGGGTAAGAATATTCCCCAGAGTACCAGCGGTAGACCACCCACCAAGAATAGTCCAACTGCTAAAAATGTACTTGGTAACCACCAGAATTGATTAAAAAATCTGTGGAAGTTATCCCTGTATAAATCTTGAGCGTATTTTTGAAAGAACTCGGGAGTGTGGATGGACTCATCAGTTTGAATCATCCAAAGTATATGTGAGTGCCAAAATCCATCCCTGGGACTGTGTGGGTCACCTTCACGATCTGTTTCTTGATGGTGTTTTCGATGAATAGCAATCCACTTGATGTGACCACCTTGTAAAGTCAGCAGTCCACAGCAAGTGATAAAGTATTCAACCACTTTGGGGGTGGTAAAACCTCTATGGGTGAGTAAGCGATGATATCCCACAGCCAGACCTAGACCATGGCTGAGCATCCAGGTTGTAAGTGCTACCAGTAGCAGTGTCCAGCTAAAATAAAATAACGCTCCAATAGCCCCGGCTGTAAAAAACAGCATCGCCACCAAAGTGTCATAGCGAAACCTGTAGTTTCTTATCATATTTAATCCTCCAAAATCTATGTTTGCTATATTATGGCATATTTAATCAGAGTCTGCTTGGAATCGAAAATAAAATTAAAAACCCCTTTCGGGGTTTGGTAGCGCCACGGAGAATCGAACTCCGGTTGCATGGATGAGAACCATGTGTCCTAACCACTAGACGATGGCGCCAGGTTACAGGATATTTTAACATTTAGAGATAGTTTTGGAAAGAGTGGTATAATAATAGATATGAAGTACTTATTCGTTGCAGCTCTAGCGATGTCGCTGTTAGCAGTTGGTTGTAACAATACTAAAATTCAAGGCGAGGTTCCTTCGTCGCCACAGGAATCATACGAGCAATTGCCGCGTTGATATTTTTGAACGCTTAACTAAAACTTTAAAATTATTTTTTCCTTTATTTAAGTAGGCACTCTTGACAAAGGTACTTTTTCCTGTCAGGGTTTAGGTACCCAAACAAAAAAGACTCGGAGGATTAATGGAAGTTCGTTCCACTGGATGGAGAGTATCTCTTAACAAGGGGGTGCAGTGTGCCGATGATGGTGCTCGCTGGTTCGAATCCAGCCGAACTTAGTTTAGACCCTTTCTTCCGGGTCTTTTTTTATTGCTGCGCTTCAGCCGCTGCAGGAGTTTCAGGAAGTTTGATATTTTGAGTGAGTTGTTCAAAACTTGGTAAATCATTTATAGATGAAATGCCAAGTTGTTGAAGGAATTCAGTCGTAATCTGGTAGTAGTTGCTACGGCTGTCTTCTGGGTTAGAGACTTTCTCGATTAAACCACGCATCAATAGGGCCCTTATTGAATATTGAGAGTTAACTCCACGAATCGATTCAATCTCAGATTTAGAGATTGGTTGACGGTAGGCGATAATTGCCAGAACCTCAGCAGTCGCATCGGTGAGTTGTTCGCGGAGGTCACTATTTAGAAAATTAGTTACGATATCAGTATTTGGACTTGCAGTGGCTAATTGGTAAGCACCGTTAGCTTCAAGTAAGATTACTCCGCTATTTTCAGTGTAAGTTTTAAGTTCCTGGAGAGCAGACTGGATGTCAGTTTCTGGAGCATCAACAAATTTCGCTAATTGTTTAACACTCATTGGTTTACTGGTGACAAATAAGAGACTGTGGATTTTGGAAGTAAGTTCGTTCATTAGTTTTGGGTTTGTTCTTCTTGAGACATGGTTTCTGTAGCAGTGCTTGGCTGGTACTTTTTAATTTTAACATCTGTGAACAGTAATTCTTGCTCAACGCTAAAGATACGTTGTTTAATTAGCTCTAAAAGAGCCAAAAAAGTCACAATCACTTCATCTTTATTTTTGGCTTCCGCAAGGAGTTCACTGAGACTAGTTTCAATCCGACTGGCTAAACTATCCTGTAAATGAGAAATTTTTTCTTGAATAGAAACCGCCTCTTTAACGCGAGCCTTGGGCAGATTATCTAATTCTTTGAGTTGCTGGAGAACTTTGAGAATAGAATCGTGTAAGGTCTGGGCTGTGACATTGGGGTCTGGGAAGAAATTCACTCGCTGAGAGAACACCGCTGTTCGAATAAATCCTTGCTGGCTTTGTGAATCAACCTGGCGCAAATACCGAGCCACTTCCTTGAATTTTTTATAGAGAACTAGCTTGCTGGTTAAATCTTCCTCTGGCTCAGCTTCATCATCTTCGGCAACTTCTAGACTTGGGAGAATGGCTTTGGATTTGATGACCAATAATTTTGCCGCGATATTAAGGTAGTCTGCCAAGGCTGTTGGTTCAATTTGCTCTAGCTGTTTTACATAATTTAAAAATTGCTCGGTAACTTCTGCGAGCGCGATATCAGTGATACTTAATTTTTGCTCTTCTATTAAGCTGAGCAATAAATCGAGCGGTCCTTCAAATTGTTGGAGTTTTACGTGAGCCAAAATTACTTCTTGGTTTTGATATCTAGTTTGATATGTAAATCTTTGAGTTGTTTTTCATTAACATCACTTGGAGCGTCCATCAAAGTATCAATTGCTGAGCCATTCTTTGGGAAGGCAATTACTTCGCGGATGTTTGGTTCATTTTCTAGAATCATGAATAAACGATCAAGGCCGAAAGCACAGCCGCCGTGTGGGGGAGCGCCAAACTTGAACGCATTAATCATGGCGCCAAACTTTTGATTAACTTCGTCTTTACCAATCCCAACAATATCAAAAGCTTTGTACATAACTTCTGGGTTGTAGTTGCGTACTGCGCCGCTACAGATTTCGTAACCATTCGCTACCATATCGTATTGGTCAGCTTTAATTTCCAAAGGCTCAGAGTTATCAAAAGCTTTTAAGCCACCAACCGGCATAGAGAATGGGTTGTGAGAAAAATCAATTTTCTTTTCTGATTCGTTGTATTCGTATAAGGGAAAATCAACAATCCAAGCCAAAGCAACCACATTTGGATCTTTGAGATTTAATAAGTCTCCAAGAGTAGAACGCAGGCCACCCAGAACTTTATTAACTACAGCTTTGTCATCTGCACCAAAAAATACGGCATCACCAGTTTGGGCGTTGGTTTTAGTTTTGATAGCAGAGATTTCTGTTTCGGACATGAACTTTATGATAGGAGACTTTGGTCCTTCTTCGGAAAACAAAATGTAGGCTAAGCCACCAGCACCATCGCGCTTAGCTTGTTCAGTGAGTTCATCAATTTGGCTACGAGAAAAGCTCGCGGCCTTGTTGGCGTTAATAGCTTTGATTACCCCGCCGTTTTTGATGGCAGTAGCGAACACGCTAAATTTAGTATTCTTAAAGTCGTCAGTTAAATCCACCATCTCCATACCAAAACGTAAATCTGGCTTGTCACTGCCATATTTGTCCATAGCTTCGTTGTAAGGAATGCGTGGGGCCGGTGATTGCAAAACCTTTTTACCGGCAAAGTCCTCGACTAAAGAGGTGATTAAAGGTTCAATTTCTTCTAAAACTTGGGTACCGCTATCAACAAAAGCCATTTCTAAATCAAGCTGATAGAACTCGCCAGGATGACGATCAGCGCGCGGGTCTTCGTCACGGAAACAAGGTGCAATCTGGAAATACTTTGGCAAGCCACCAACCATCAGCAACTGCTTAAATTGCTGCGGGGCTTGTGGCAGAGCGTAGAATTTTCCAGGGTGAAGTCGAGACGGCACTAAATAATCCCGAGCACCTTCTGGACTAGAAGAAGTAAGAATCGGAGTTGTGACTTCGGTAAAGTCACGGCCGTGCATGTACTCGCGGATTTTGGTGTTGAATTGATCGCGGCGACGCAATCGGGATTGCATCTTAGGCCGGCGCAAATCTAAGAAACGATATTTTAAACGGAGTTCTTCGTTGACTTCTTCGGTGCCGAAAGACACAGGGAAGGGGAGTACCTCTGATTTGTTGAGAATTTCTAAATCACTAACTACAATTTCGATTTGGCCAGTAGGCAGGTTTGGGTTAACTAAATCTTTGCTTCGCTCAGCAACTTTACCAGTTGCTTTGATAACGAATTCATCCCTAACAGAACCTGCGATTTCAAAAGCTTGTTTTTGCTCCGGGTGAATAGTTAATTGCACTATTCCAGTGTGGTCGCGCAGGTCAATAAAAATTAAACCGCCGTGGTCACGGCTGTTGTTGACCCAGCCGGCGAGAGTGACTTCGTGCCCGACTAAGTTGAGAGTTTCTGAAGTTAGTGTTCGTTCCATAATCTGATAAATTATACCAAAATTAAGCAGGTTTTGGCAAAAGAAAAAAGCCGTAACTCTTGCGTCAAAGAGTTACGGCTTCGGGCGGCAGACACATCGGTGGCTACCTTTCGAGATACAGGGATTGGGATATGAGCCCGTCCTATATCTCTTCAAGCGGTGTCACCAGGGCACGAACGTTACCGCAGATTAACGTTGTGCGCCGTTGTTTTTGCGGCCGCTTGATCTTAATCCCCCTAAAGTTTTTATATTACTTGCCATCTTAGCAAATTGTTGATTTATGTCAAAAGAAAAGAGAGCAGCTGTTTAGACTGCCCTCTGGTTGCGACTCCAGGTCGCGCTT
>CAZBOT010000004.1:26153-53332 GCA_964493575.1 uncultured Candidatus Saccharibacteria bacterium
AATGGTCAAGATAAAATCGTAGATTTTGATAAAATATGGCTTAATCAAGCCATAATTATTTATCCACCAATCTTAGTCTGATATACTTAAAGCAAAGAAAGTTCAGTAAAAAGAAACCAAAATCAAAAAATGCTCAAAAAGATAGTTTTAGATTTGGAAACTCAAAAATCTTTTGATGATGTAGGTGGTCGTGGTAAAAATCATTTGCTAAAAGTTTCAGTTTGCGGGATTTATGACTATTCTCGTGATGTTTATGAAATTTATGAAGAGCATGAACTGCCGCGTTTAGCGCCACTACTTCAATCAGCTGATCAAATCATTGGCTTTAATATTAAGCAGTTTGATTTTGAGGTATTACAACCCTACGTTAATTTTTCTCTCAAACAAGTTCCAGCATATGACATTTTAGAAGAAATCGAACGAGTTGCCGGGCACAAGATTCGTCTGGAGGCAGTTGCCCAAGCTACACTTGGTACAGGAAAATCCGGGAATGGTTTGGAAGCCCTGCTCTATTATAAAAATGGCAAAATGGATCAACTCAAAAAGTATTGCTTAGATGATGTTAGGGTGACCAAAGGTGTCTATGATCACGCCCTTAAGAATCAAAAAATTCTCTACCGAGACTATTTTTCTATCAAAGAAATTCCTATCGCGTGCCAAGAACCCCAAAGTCGCGTCGCGGTTTATACTCAAACAGTTTTATTTTAGTTAGCCTCAAGGCGTACTTTAATGTCAACACAAAAAATATTTTTTATCGCGGGGCTAGGTGTTGCTATTTTGGGGGTCTTAGTGTTTTGGGTGTTCCCAGGGAAAATAATTCTACCCCAATCATTGGAACTGTTTGGCTGGTCATTTCGCTGGTATGGTTTGATATTAGCTCTAGCTGTATTGTCAGCATATTACTTGGCAACTCTGCGTGCTGGTAAATTTGGCTTTACTAAAACTCAGCTGGATAGTCTCTCTCTTTATTTAGTGGTTGGTGGATTTATTGGGGCCCGACTTTATCATGTATTTACTGAACTAGCTTACTACCTGGCCCACCCAATAGAAATGTTGTTTGTGTGGCATGGCGGCTTGGGGATTTTTGGGGCAGTAATTGGCGGGTTGTTGGGACTCTGGTTGTATACGACAGTTAATTCAAGGTCGCAATCATTCTTAAAACTGTTAGATTGGTTGGTGCCAAGTTTAGTGCTGGGGCAAATTATTGGCCGATTTGGCAATTTAATTAATTATGAGGCCTATGGTTCGCCAACAGGCCTCCCTTGGAAAATGTATGTGCCTTCTGGGTTCAGGCTTCAGGCTTGGCAAGAGTTTAGTTACTTTCACCCGCTCTTTTTGTATGAAGCTATGGGGAGTTTACTGATTTTGCTGGTTTTGATAAACTTGCCAAGGTTCACTCAGCGATTCAAAATTCCTCAATTTTCTGGTCAGAGCTTTGTGTTTTGGTTGGTTTTATATGGTTTATTGAGGTTTTTAACAGAATCGTTTCGTTTAGATAGTCAGATTATCTTTGGGTTGAAACAAAACCTCTTAGTAGCTGGGTTGTTAATACTTTGCGGAGTTAGTATTTTAGTTTATAAGAAATTTTACAGCCGGAATGAATCCCAGTAGACATAAAATTTTTAGCTTACTTTTCGCAACTGGTTTTGCGGTCTTATTGTATTTTCTAACTTCTGGTGATCTAGTATTTAGATATTTGGTACCAGCAGTGCTACTGTACCTCATGGCTTTAACATTCTATAATTGGCGGTATTTGCTGAGCCAAAATGAATATCTGTTGTGGTTGTTGGTTAGAGTACCATTATTTGTTTTTATTTGGTTTGGGTTATTGTTCATTATCCCGTTAGGTTTTGTCCGGTTGGCTTTTATTTTTGCCAGTATCCCTTTAATATTTATCTTTGAAACTTTAGTGGCCAATAAAGGCCAGCAATTAGGATGGAATTTGTTCTTAGTTTCTTTAGCTAGCCTGTGTTTGGGTTTGTACGGATTTCATTATTATTTTCCTTTATCAGGGTTGGTCTACCTTGGACTTGTTTTTCTGGGAGTCGCAGTGTTGGTTCGAACTACAGTAGAATCAGTCCCGCATGAGACTGCTGTAAAATGGTTTGCTTCATTGGTGTTGGGATTGTTTGCTGCCCAGATTTTTTGGGTCTTGCAATTCTTACCGCTCCACTTTTCAGTTTTGGCAATTTTAAGTTTCGTAATCCTGTATTTATTGTGGGCAATATATTATCATTACTTATATCAGAGTCTGACACGAAGACAGATCCAATTCAATTTGTTGCTAGTGATAATTTTGTCAGTAATTATTTTAATTTCGTCACCGTGGACGATTCAAAGTTAATTTTATGAATAAAAAACAAATCGCATTATTAGTCTTAGTAATTATCGTCGTAGTTTTGGCTGTTGATTTGATGGTCGGGAATTATATTTCCGCTCGTTTAGCTACCACTTCTTGGGCGAGAAAGTGGGGATTATTTAACACTCAAGCCCCAATAGTAGTGACCAATCGGGAAACAGTGCGAGTAAACACTAATAATGATTTGGTGGAAACTGCAGAGAATGCAAAAACTCGAACCGCAGCTTTGGTTTATTACGATGGTGACAATATGGTAGTTTCCGGCAGCGCCGTGAACTGGACTAGTGACGGGTATTTTTTATCAGCTAAAAATGCGCTTTCCGCAGCGGGGAAAGTTTATGCAGTGGTTACTTCCAATGGTGATGTTTATCCAATTGAGGCGTCATTTCTGGACCCAGCTTCAGAATTAGTAGTGTTACAGACTTCAGCTAAGGATTTAACAGTTTATTCACCTGTAGAACCACGGGATTTACGAGTCGGGCAGCAAATGGTCATCATCCAAAATTCATTAACTTCTGGGCAGGCCCGGTTTTATACCGGATACATTAAAAGATTAACTTTAGATGTTTCTGGGAATATTGCTCAGAGTGATTTAGTCTCTCGTAATATCGAATTAACTTTATCGGAACCAATTCCAGTAGGTAGTGCAGTGCTGAATCTTTCAGGTCGCTTGGTTGGGATTTGGGATGGGACTAAAGTTGTTCCTTCGGAAGATGCTCAAGAGTTAGCCAATAATTTATTTGCTAACCAAAAAACTATTATCAGGCCAAATTTAGGGTTTAGCTATCAAATTCTCAATGACTTGGAAGCTAAAGCTTTACAGCTTAACCCAGGTGCCAGAGTGGCTGAAGTCGAAGCAGGTGGGCCAGCTAGTCGAGGTGGTTTAAAAGTTGATGATATTATTGTAGAAGTTGATGGGCAGAAACTTGATGCCAGTGTGAACCTTGATCAGTTGTTTAGAAAAATAAAACCCACACAAGTCGTGAGTCTCAGCGTTTTGCGGGGCAGCAACACTTTCTCTATCTTAGTCACAGCTGAAAAGTTATAAAAAAAACCCTCGAATTACTCGAGGGTTTTTAAATTTCGCGACGACCTTCTAAAGCTCTCGATAAAGTAACTTCATCGGCATACTCAAGATCACCACCCATGGGTAATCCTCGCGCTATGCGCGAGATTTTGACTTTACTATCTGCTAGAAGTTTTGCAATATGCATGGCTGTCGTTTCACCTTCTAGGGTTGGGTTAGTCGCTATGATGATTTCTTCAGCCTCAAGTTGGTTAATGCGGTCAATCAGTGAACCTATCTGAAGCTGTTCTGCGGTCACACCTTCCATAGGATTTAAAACCCCACCTAAGATATGGAATAAACCATTATAACTGCCTGTCTTATCTAAAGCGATAGCATCCAGAGGCTCTTCGACTACACAGATAAGTTTCTGATTTCGTGTCGAATCACTACATACACTACATGGGTCAGTCTCGGCCATGTTGTGGCATAACTGGCAAAAGGTAATGTCATTGCGTACTTCTCGAACTGTATCGGAGAGTAACATTATTTCGACATTATCCTTTTTGAGTAAATAAAAAGCTAGGCGTTGAGCGCTTTTTGGCCCAATGCCTGGCAGTTTAGAAAATTCGTTTATTAAACGTTGTAAAGAAGCTGGAAGTTTTAACATAAACTAATTAGGTGGTTCATTTTCGTCAAAGCCTTGCAAGGTTTGCATTACAGTTTCTGGACTAGTATCAAAACTTTTATCTAAGTTACGGAATGAAGTTCGTTCTGCATCAAAGAAGAGATCGATTTGGCCGGTTGGACCATTGCGGTGTTTCTTAATATGAATTTCTGCGATGTTTGGTCGGCTGGATTCTTTACCTTTATACATATCTTCACGGTAAATGAACATTACCACATCAGCGTCTTGCTCGATGGAACCGGATTCACGCAAGTCTGCCAACTGGGGCACTTTATCGGGACGGTTTTCTACACCACGGGATAACTGCGAGAGCGCCAAAACTGGGACATTGAGCTCGCGAGCGAGAATTTTTAGCGAGCGAGAAATCTCGGAAACTTCTTGAACTCGGTTATCGGTATTGCGACCAGCCATTAACTGTAAGTAGTCAACAATCACTAAGCCGAGCTTGTGTTCCATTTGAAGGCGGCGCGCTTTGGTGCGAATCTCCATGATATTACCACCGGCGGTGTCATCAATATAAATTGGCGCTTCACTTAACGCCCCCATGGCATCGCCGAGCGCAGCAAAGTCGTCGTCGTTTAACTGACCAGTACGAATTTTCCAAAAATCAACATTACTTTCTGCGGCAAGCAAACGATCGACTAACTGGTCTTTGCTCATTTCTAGAGAGAAGATTCCTACTGGGGTCTTAGTGTGAACAGCGACGTACCGCATGACATCCAGCGCTAAAGAAGTTTTACCCATCGAAGGGCGAGCGGCCAGGATTACAAGATCTGACTTTTGTAAGCCACCAAGTTTTTTATCCAAATCAATAAAGCCGGTTGGTAGCCCGCGGAGTTTTCCACTAGAACGATGAAGTTCATCTATCCGGTCAAAGCTTTCACTCAACACGCTACTAATCGAAACAAAATTTTGTTGTAGGTGTTGCTGAGAGATGTTGAATAGTTTTTGTTCCGCGTTGTCTAGAATGTCTTCGATTTCACCTTCTTCGGCAAAAGCCAAGTTAGTGATTTCCGATGCTGAGGAAATCAAACGGCGCAAAGTTCCTTTTTTGCGAACAATACTTGCATAGTAGGCGGCGTTAGCAGCTGATGGCACAGAATTAACTAGGCTGGCTAAATAGCTGGCCCCACCAACGCGCTCAATGTCTTTTTTTTCTTCCAGTAAGTTTGAAACCGTAAGCACATCAATGGATGTGTTTTTTTCGAACAATTGTATAATGGCTTCGTAGATAAGGCGATGACGAAGATCATAATAGTCATCGCTAATAATTTTATCAGCGACTTTAATTACAGCGTCTTTATCAAGCATTAAACAACCCAGGAGGGCAGTCTCTGCTTCGAGGTTTTGCGGCGGAAGCCGGTCAATTGAATTAGCCATTTTGGTATTTAACTACAGTCTGTTTACCCATTGTAGCAGAAAACTTTTACACCTGGTAATAGTTGACATAACCTATAAATTGTCGGATAATGCTGATTGAAAAGAAATTTTTGAACGGAGGATAAACACATGTCACAAGGTGTAGTGAAAGGCCCGATTCTTACAGTGAATTGGCTTGAAAGACGGAATAGATTATTTGCTGAGCTGGATAAGCAATTAACCAGCGGGATTTGCGGTACAGAAGGCGGGATTACCCTCGATCATTTGGCGGCGGTAGTTGAGCATCGAAACCCTTGGGGAAGAATGGGAAATTATATGTTCGTTCGCGAACTTGATTTGCCCGTTGTCCGAGAGTTTTCAGTAGCTGAAAATTTGGACAGGCAAAGCGGTAAAGCGTGGAAAGCTGGCTTTGGTCGATTCACTAAATCTTTTGATGAGAAGTTTCTTAAAACAACTGAGAAATGGGCTCGGGCAACAAAAGTTCGTCTTTATGATCTAGTATCTGATGAAGAAGCGAAGTGGACAGCCAAAGCCTTAGTTGGCAAAGGGGGGATAAGTCTTTCGCACGTTTTCCATATCTACCAGAAGTACTGGAGTTTACTTAAGAAGGAGCGAAGTCAGAACCATTTCTTTGTAACAGATCCAGAAAATCTAGATCGCGTTGTCGTAGTAACCTTATGGTTTTACGATGGTGGTAACGAAGCTGATTATTGGTGCTTAGACGCGAATGACTTGGACAGTTGCAAACTTGAGGCAGGTGAGAGAATCTTTTGCAATGCAGGGTTGTAAATCTTCTGAGGAATTTGAAAAAAAGCGTTGAGTAGGTCTCAACGCTTTTTTATTTTTTGACCGTCAGCTGTGTCTAGCACTTCAAAGCCGTGTTGGGAGATTTCGTCGCGGAGCAGATCAGATTTGGCAAAATCTTTGTTCTCGCGAGCTTGTTGCCGGTCATCCAAAAGTTTTTGGACATTATCTGGAATTTCTATTTGTTGAGGTTGTTGTTCTAGGCCCAAGCCGAGTACCTCATCGTATGCCGCAAGCATACTTTTATTCTGGTGAGCCAAGGCTAACGCTTCGGCAGTGTTGAGGTTGTTATTGAGCGCGCTCAGGAATTCTTTATTGTCATTCTGAGGCGTAGCCGAAGAATCTTCCGATCCTTCGCTAGCGCTCAGGATGACAGACTGGAGTGCCTTGTGTAATTTGCGGCGACCAGATTGCGCGGCTTCCAATGCGTCCCAGGTAAAATTGGTTTGCTGCCGGTAGTTGCTCTGTAGGAAGAAGTATCGCAAGTCCAATCCTGAAAAACCTTTTTCAACCAAATCATTGAGGCGATAATCATTCTTTAGACTTTTAGACATTTTCTTTCCATCAACTAGTAAATGTTCAAAGTGAACCCAATTGTTTACAAAAGGTTTGCTGATTGGTTGGCTTTGCGCGATTTCATTTGTGTGATGAGGGAAGATTAAATCAACACCACCTGTGTGAATGTCAGTAGGCTGACCTTTGAAAGCCAAGCGATTAATCGCGCTACATTCAATGTGCCAACCAGGACGGCCCTTGCCCAAGATTGGATGGTCCCAAAAAATTTCACCGTCATGATCGTCCCATGCTTTCCAGAGTGCAAAATCACTTAAATTGTCCTTATCGTATTCATCATTTTTAATCCGCGCCCCAACTTTTTTTCCTTCTAGAAATTTTTCTCCAACCAAATGTCCATAATCGTGGAATGCTTCTTGATACTTTTCGATACTAAAGTAAGTGCTCCCGTCATCGGCTTTGTAAGCAAACCCTTTTTCTAATAAATCCAAAATTAGTTCTTGTACTTCGGTGATAACATCGGTGACATTAATAAAGGTAATAGTATCGGTATTAATCCCAACTTCACGGAGGTCATCAAAAAACTTTTCTGCATACCGTTGTGTGTAAGTTTTGAGCTGCGCTAAACCAGCATTACTCCCGAACTGGCTAATAGTGCCTTTGATGGTTTTATCATCAATATCCGTGAGGTTCATCACCCAATTCACAGTTAGTCCGTTGGCTTCTAGGGTTCGGCGCAAGACGTCAGCCATCACAAAACTGCGGAGATTGCCGATATGGGCGTATTCATAAACAGTAGGTCCACAGGAGTACATATTTACTGTGTCGCCAGGTTTAAATCCCAGTTCAGTAATCTGTTTTTCTAGTGTATTGTAGATTTTTAACATAGCGCTATTGTAACAGAAAAAGCCGCCCTAAGCGACCTTTAATGATTTATGGAGAGTTTCTAAATGTTTATCTCTTAACTTGCGCAGACTTGTGCTGTCTGAATGTGATCTAATGATATCTGCCAGGTGAACACCACCAACGAAGTGGGGGAGAAGTACATAGTTGGCGCCTTGGTGGTAAAGATCTAAGGCCTCTGATTCATCATTAGCAGCTACTATTAATTTTGGTTTACGTTTAAGCGATACAATCGCTTCAACCAATGACATCGTGTCATGGAAATCGGGAATTGTCGAAATTACTAATTTAGCAGAACTAAGGTTGGCGATTTCTTGGATGTATGGATCACTAATGTCTCCACAGACAGCAGCGATACCTAAAGAGCGGTAGTGACTAACTACATCTGGATTGAAATCAATAATGATAAATTGGACATCCTTTTGTTTGTGAAGCCTTTGGACTAGTAGACTCCCTAACCGGTGAGCCCCCACAATCACAATATGTTGTTTAAAAACTGTATCACCAAGATGTTCTTGATCGCGACCCGCGCGTCGGCCAACCCTGTCTAACCAACCCAAAGTTAGTTTCATCAGTAAACTATAAAGTTTGTTGGAATAGAGGATTCCGTAAGAAGAAATGGCAATGGTAGTAATTCCAACCAGGGTGACAATAGTAACTTCTGTTTCGCCAACATGACCAGCTGCCAAGCCTAAAGCCATTAAAATCAAGCTGAATTCTGAGATTTGCGCCACAGTGACACCGGTCATAAATGAGGTGCGAATTTTGTAACCCAGGAGACTCAAAATAATTGTCACGATGACTGGGTTACCAATCAGTACGAATAGAGCCAGGATGATTGAGGGCCAGAGTGCTTCAGTTAAATTTCCTACCACCAACTGAGAGCCTAAGACAATAAAAAAGATTACGATGAAGAAATCCCGAATTGGTTTGATTCGTCCACTGATTTGATAATGGGCCCCAGTGTTAGCCAAGGCTAAGCCGGCCACAAAACCCCCAATGGCAGCATTGAAGCCAATCCAGGGGGAGGTAAAGAAAGCAGCCAAGCCCAAGGCCCAGCCCAAAGAGAACAACAGCAACATTTCATCAGATTTCATGAGTGAGTGGATCAGTCTTGGGAACACAGTTCGACTGATGGCAATCACCACCACGCCAATCATAAAAGCTTTGGCAATGGTCAGAATGACGCTATTTAAGATACCTCCGCTGGTCAGTTCACCAAGCGTGTTGTTACCGGTTACTCCAGCTAATAAAATCAAAATAAAAATTGCTGCAATGTCTTGAATCAAAAAGATTCCCACTGCCAATTTTCCATACAGACTTTGCATATCCTTTTTTTCGGACAAAAGTTTTACCACAATGATGGTGGAAGAGAAAGTCAGCGCAATGGCCACATATAGGGCAGGGATTGGATCTAATCCCAGCAGACTGGCAATTAAGTAACCGATACCAGCAGTGAATAATACTTGCCCCAGGCCCGCTAATACAGCAGCTTTACCAATCCGTTTAAGTTGCGAAATGTCTAGGTCTAGACCCACCATGAATAATAGTAAGGTAATGCCAATATCAGCTAGGCCATGCAAAATTTCTCCGTGATGTAAGCGATATAAAGCAAACGGACCAATTAAGAGGCCTGTGGTGATATAAGCAATAATGCTGGGTTGCTTTAAAAAGTGCAGAATATAAGAAATTACTGCCGCAGCAATCAGTACTAAGGTTAGTTCAAAAAAGATATTGTTCACTGGTGATTTTTGTTTTTACTTTGAAAAGTTTTTCTTTCAGAGGGTTAACTTTCATTAATTATACCATAAAGTTTGCCCAAACGTCAGTAAATCGGTAGAATTATGGTATGGAAATGCCAAAATATGATGCCATCTTTATGGTTGGCCCCCAGGGTTCTGGAAAAGGTACTCAAGGGAAGGTCTTAGCGGAGAAACTAGGTTATTTTTATTGGGAAATGGGTGAGATTTTAAGAGAAGAAGCCAAGAAGGATACGCCATTTGGACGCAAAGTAAAGTCCTTGATTGATGCCGGCCATTTATTAGAAGACGATGAATTGTATCGGGTGCTCAATTCAGAATTGCCAGAAGTGATCAAACATCAGCGGATTCTGTTTGATGGTGTGCCTCGCCGCGTTGGTCAGGGCGCTTACTTAATTCACTACTTAACTCAAAATGGATTTACTCAATTCGCCACGGTGGTGATTGATGTTCCTAAAGATGAATCAATAAAACGTTTATTGGAGCGCGCCCACCATGAGTTTCGCACCGATGATACTCCAGAGAAGATTGCTTACCGGTTAGATTTATACGACAAAGAAACCAAACCAGTCATTAAATTTCTTCAAGGGATCGGTGATCTGTTCAGCATTGATGGTGTCGGTTCAATTGAAGAAGTTACTCAGCGAATTAACAGTGCCTTAAAAGTCTAAATGAAATTAGCTGACGGAAAACCACTCAACTTAATAATTTTAGGAGATGTGGGTGCTGGGAAAGCCACTCAGTCAGCTTACTTTGCAAAAAAATATAAATTGCGTGATTTTGATATGGGTTTGGAACTAACATTGCTCCGTCAAAAAAATGCCCGGGTTGATTTAGCGCAAAAGAAAACTGCTGACAAAGGTATTTTAACTCCGACCAAGATAGTTCGCGGCATTTTAGAACGAACTATCAAACAGACAAAACCAGATAAGGGAATATTGTTTGACGGTCATCCCAAGATGATTGGAGAAGCCAAGATTGTAAAAACTTTATTAGATCAGACCAAACGCTCCAAGCCTTTGGTTATTTATCTTTCTATTCCGCAATCAGAATCAATAGCGCGAGTAAAACAGCGCAAGGGTTACCAAAACACTTCTTTTTTGAAGCGCAGTGATGACACTTTGAGAGGTTTAAAAAACCGCGCCCGCTATTACCGTGACCAAATCAGTAGAGTAGTGGACTACTTCGCAAAACACTACCAATTTGTTACCATTAGCGGAACTGGGACGAGAAGCCAAGTGCAAAGCCGCATTCAAGCGGCGATTAATGCTTATATTAAAGACTATGCAAAAGTACACCAAAAAACCAGAAGAAATTGAACTCATTGCCGAGGGTGGTAAGCTTTTGGCTGAGATTCTCCAACGAACCGCAGCGCTGGTAAAGCCTGGGGTTTCTACTCACGATCTCAATACTTTTGCTGAGGCAGAAATTATCAAAGCTGGTGGCAAACCAAGCTTCATTGGCTATGGTGATAAAAACAATCCTTTTCCGGCTGGGCTCTGCACTTCTATCAATGACGCCGTGGTCCATGGTGTGCCGTTGCCAGACGACATTCTCCATGAGGGGGATATAGTTGGCTTAGACATCGGCATGGTGTACAAAGGTTTTTATACCGACACTGCTGTTACGGTTGGGGTGGGAAAAGTTTCCCCACAAGCAGAGAAGATTATGAAAGTGACTAAAACAGCTTTGCAGGAAGCTATCAATCTGGCTAAACCTGGGAATCGCATTGGTGATTTGGGTTACGCAATGCAGAGTATTGTTGAGAAAGCTGGATTTAGTGTGGTGCGAGATTTGGTGGGTCATGGAGTTGGCTATGCTGTTCATGAGGACCCGGCAGTTCCGTGCTACGGCAAGGCTGGAACTGGAATTGAGTTAGTTGAAGGAATGGTGTTAGCCATTGAACCAATGGTTTGTGAAAATAAACCAAAAGTTGTTTTTGATGCAGATGGCTGGACAATCCGGACTTCTGATGGCGGACTGGCAGCACACTTTGAGCACACGATTGCTGTCACTGCTAAAGGTTCCCGCATTTTAACCTAATTTGATATAATTAATATAAGTAATTAAATCGTAAATATATGGAATATGGTGACGTGCAACCTTATGGTGCATACCAAAATTTAACTCCGTATGAGCAAGGCTTGTCTGGTGCGCCTCTGCTCCTTGTAGTAATTTTAGGCATCGCTGTGTATGTTTATACAGCTTACTGTTTATCGGCAATTGCCAAGAAAACTGGCACCCCCAATGAATGGTGGGCTTGGATTCCAGTTTTGAACATTCTGTTAATGCTCAAGATTGCCAGACTACCACTATGGTGGGCACTTGGATTCTTAGCTGCTTTCATCCCGATAGTAAACTTACTAGTCATCGCACTCGTAGGTTACATTTGGTGGAAAGTGGCAGAACGTCGCAATCGTCCAGGTTGGTGGGGAATCGTAATGCTTATCGGACCTGTTAACTTGGTCTTACTGTGGTTCCTGGCTTTCAAGGAAGCTGCTCCTCAATCAAGCACTCCGGCTACACCAGTAGCCCCAACACCTCCTTCTACACCGGTTCCTCCAGCGGCATAATATAAAAAATTCAGCCCAGTTATTCACTGGGCTTTTTTGTCTTTGGTATTTTGCTGATGTAACGAAAATTATTAGCAGTGTCTTTGCAAATTGCCCAGGTTTTCTGGGAATGATTGATGACAATCAATTGCCCAGGCTTCATTTTATCTAAGAGGTTTTCGTCGAGACCGTTAAACTCCAAGATCACCCTAGCCTCAAGGTTATTGAGGCAACGATCAATTTTTTGTTCGAGCCAGAATTTGAAATCAATAATTTGACCATGGAGTTTGGACCAATCAATTTGTTCAGCTACCATATTCCCTCCTGTAAGTGTGATTATTGTATCAATTTAGAGATTATTTCCGAGAACTGATTTTATCATTGAGTGTTTGGCTAAATTCGCGAACAGAGATAGTCCCGAGATCCTGATCACCCCGGCCGCGCACGGCCACAGTATTATCCGCAGCTTCTTTGTCGCCAACAACTAAAGTGTAAGGAACTTTTTTGGTGGCAACTTCACGAATCCGTTTGCCAACAGATTCACTGCGGTCATCAACTTCGATACGCAAATCAGGAATAGCTTTGGTTAATTCGTCTACGACTTTATTGGCGTAATCGGTGTGTTTATCAGAGATTGGCAAAACTACAGCTTGAACAGGGGATAGCCACACTGGTAGTGCGCCACCGTATTGTTCGATAAGGATAGCCATGAACCGTTCAAAACTACCTAAGATAGCTCGATGAATCACGATTGGAGTTTGCCGGGAACCGTCGCTAGCCACATATTCTAGCTCGAATCGTTGGGGCATTTGGAAGTCTAACTGAATCGTCGCTAATTGCCAGTCGCGGCCAAACACATCTTTAATGCGCATATCAATTTTGGGACCGTAAAAAGCGCCATCACCTTCTTCGCGAGTGTATTCCCAGCCAGCCTTATCTAAAGCTGCGGCAAGTGCCGCTTCAGCATGACCCCATTCTTGTTTTGTACCCAGTGACTCTGCAGGTTTGGTTCCAATAGTAACTTGATCAATTTTCATATCAAAGATACCGTAAATACTTTTCACTCTGGCGAGCAAGTCAGCAACTTCATCGGTGATTTGTTCGGGGGTTACAAAAATATGAGTATCATCTTGAGCAAAGGCGCGCACGCGCGTTAATCCCGACAGCGTACCAGACAACTCGTTACGGTAAAGTGTGGTCATTTCGGCGAAGCGAAGCGGTAAATCTTTGTAGGAATAAAGACTTTGTTTATACAAAAGCATATGGCCCGGACAGTTCATGGGTTTTAAGCCAAAGGTGCGACCTTCTGACTCCAGTGTAAACATATCGTCTTTGTAGTGATCCCAGTGCCCAGAAGTTTTAAATAGTTCCGAATCAAATAATTGAGGCAAACGGATTTCGCTGTAACCTTTACCGTAAGAAACCTCCCGAACGAACTTTTCGAGTTGATTGCGGACAATGGTTCCTGCTGGTTGATAGAATGGAATCCCTGGTGCGTATTCATGGAATAAGAAATAACCAAGTTGTGGTCCGAGTGTGCGATGATCGCGCTTTTCCAACTCTTCTTGTAAGGTCAAATATTCATCCAATTGCTGTTGGTCTTCAAAAGCTAAACCATAAATTCGTTGCAGTTGTGCGTTAGCTTGATCACCGCGCCAGTAAGCTCCTGAGATCTTATGAAGCTTAAACCCATCCGGATTGATTTCGGAAGTATTCTCTACATGACCGCCACGACATAGATCAATGAATTCACCAGTTTTATAGAGGCTAAGTGGTTCTCCGGCTTTTTCTAGTTCTGCAATGAGCTCAAGTTTAAAATCTTGCTTTCGGTCTTCAAAGAACTTTTTGGCACCAGCAGGAGAAATATCTTGGCGTTCAAAGGCCAAGTTCTGTTTTACCAACTCTTTCATGTGAGATTCTAGTTTTGGTAAATCTTCTGGGGTTAGCGGACGAGGCAGTAAAAAGTCATAATAAAATCCATTCTCAATAACTGGTCCAATTCCAAGTTTGGCATCTGGAAACATTTCTAAGACACTGGCGGCAAGCAAGTGGGCGAGGGAGTGGCGTTGATTTTCTAAATTTGGCATAGTGTACTAAAGGAGGTTAATTAATGAAGGTTTTGCTATTTTGGTTGAGATTTTGGTTGATAGCTGCGGTAATCTCTACAGGACTCACGATAGTTATCGTAAAAATGCTTCGTCGGCACAGTGACATTTACGGATTGTTCTTGACCGGAGCAATAGCGGGTTTTGCCATTACCTTAAGCCAGTGGTGGTACCAAAGGCAGGAAAACAATAAACCCCAGTAAGCACTGATAATAATCATTGCTTACTGGGGTCTTAATTTTTAAGACGATTCCGTCCCAGTTCACTGCTGTGTATAAGCAGCCTTTTGGATATTCAGCTTGTGTTAACTCACCGATTGGTAGTCGGATCAACGCTAACGGATCTATTCTTAGTATACATATTTTTTTGAGAAAAAAAAGTGCCCTAGCAAGCTAGGGCGAGGGGCATTCGGGCAGAGTGAACAAAAAAGATAGGTCAGCGGCGACAAGTTTGAAAAAGTTTTGACAAATCCTCCTATAAGGATTAACTGATTGATAGCCAGCCAGGTGGGCACGAGATGGCATTTGGCTTGAAGGTTCCAAGATCAGTCCTGCTTTTAGGTTAGACCCACCAGTCGTTGCTGTCAAATTAGTTATAAACAGGTTAGAAAAGGCGCGCGATTACCAAACCGCGCGCTAAAGGAGGATTATGAATCCACTTGTGACAGGGATTCATGATGAGCTACCAATTCCCGCAGCATAGTAACAGTGCGAGTTTCAGCAAGCGCCCTTATTAAACACTATTCTTTGCTTATCGTCAAGAAAGAGCTAGAAATCTAAGCGATCATAGATCATACTCACCTCGGGGATAGACCTCAGTTTTTGAATCAGCTCTTGGGTAATTCTAACACTGGTCTTCGTTTTGATGATATTTTTTTCTTCACCTTCGCCGACTTGTAGAAATACAGGGGCACTTCCCGGATTAGCTTCTAGCAAACTTTTTATCTGGTGCAGGGTTGTTTGATTTTTGATATCTGGTAAGTGGATAGTTAACTCTGTTTGCTTTTCTAATTCCGTTAAAGCCATTTGGTAAAGTTCATCGTCGGGCAAATCTTTAATTTCATTCGCGATGAGCTTTGGCTCACCATCCTTGGAAGAGATTCGTCCAGAGATGCGGATGACAACATCGCTGTCTAAATATGCAATGGCTTGAGCCATAACCGTTGGGAAAATGAGTACTTCAACTGAACCAGTTTTGTCTTCTATGGTTGCAAACGCCATAGGATCATTCTTTTTTGTGATGGTCCGTTTGGCCTTAGTGATAATTCCTGCAATCGTCGTGTAGTGGCCATCCATGTCTTCGGTGAGATTTTTGATGGCCAAATAATTTTGAGTGACCTTCTGAAAGCGGTCTAAAGGATGACCGGACACAAATAGACCTAAGTGTTCTTTTTCGAATTTTAACAAATCTTCTGTTAGAAGCGGTTTGGTTTCCTTGAGTTGCAAGTGGCCAATTTGCATTGATTTTCCAAATAATGAAGTTTGACCGCTTTGGTCATTTTTAAAATGTTCACGCAGAAAATCAAGCACGTTCTCTGTGCTAGCCAATAATTGTGCTCGCTCACCAAATTTATCGAGAGCCCCAGATTTTACTAGTGCTTCCCAAGACTTTTTATTAAAGCTCTTGGTGTAGCTCTTTGTAAGAAAATCTTCTAATGAATCAAACTTGATACCCGCTTTATGACAATCAATAATTTTACGAATAACATCTGAACCAAGATTTTTAATGGCGCGAAGACCGAAACGAATATGGTTTTCATCTATCACTGTAAAACCGCCATAGCTTTCAGTTACATCTGGAGGGAGAACAGTGATCCCAAGATTTTTACATTCTTCAAAAGCTTCATGGATTTTGACTTCATCGCCGCTTTCCGCACTCATTAGCGCAGCCATAAACTCTACGGTGTAATTTGCTTTCATGTAAGCAGTCTGATAACTCACCTGGCTATAAGAAGCGGCGTGGGCTTTATTGAATCCGTAAGCTGCAAACGGTTCGATTAAAGTAAACAATTCGGCAGCCTTTTGGTTACTCATTCCTCCTTTAATACAACCATCGATAAATTTGACTTTTTGTTTAGCCATTTCCGCTGGGATTTTTTTACCCATTGCTTTGCGAAGCTTGTCCGCTTCTTCCCAGGTGTAACCAGCCAGATTGATTGCCGTAAGCAACACATCGTCTTGATAGACCAACAAGCCTAAAGACCTTTCTAAATAATCTTTCATGCGTTGATCAAAATATTGAATCAAAGCTGGATTGTGTTTCCTGGCAACGTATTGTGGGATAATTCCCATTGGACCTGGGCGGTATAATGCAATCATGGCAGAGATGTCAAAAATAGAAGTCGGTTTTAGTTCTTTGAGATAGCGTGTGATGCCACTACTGCCAAGCTGGAATACACCAAAAGTATGACCCTCAGCTAAAAGCTTAAAAGTTTTTTCATCATCAAGAGGCAGATTCCCAGCTTTAATCTCAATGTTATGGCGGATTTTAACAAGTTTAATGGCAGCTTCAAGAATGCTGAGGTTGCGAATACCCAATAAGTCCATTTTGATCACTCCAATTGCATTGCTGTCGGCGCCTACATCCAAAGCATACATATCGTATTGAGTGATTAAGCGGTTACCATCCGGTTCCAATTGAAGAGGGGTGTAGTCTGTGAGCGGGGTTGGTGTGATAGCTAATGCAGCAGCATGAATCGAAGCATGACGCACACAACCTTCTAACTTTTTGGCGATATCAATGATGCGCTTGGTCTCGTCGTCTGTATCATAAATCGTGGCCAGTTCAATATTATTTTCCATGGCTTTAGCCAAAGTCATAGTAAAACCTTGCTTACCGAGCGGAATCATTTTGGCAATGCGATCGCACTTCCCGTAAGGGATACCCAAGGCCCGCCCCACATCTCTGACAACAGCCCGCGCTTTCATAGTCCCAAAAGTAATAATTTGCGCAACTTTATCGTGGCCATAGTGGTCGGCAATCCAGCTAATAACTTCATCACGGCGGTCATCAGCAATATCTAAATCAACATCTGGTGGGGTAGGTCGAAACACGGTCAAGAAACGTTCAAAAGGCAACTGATATTCCAAAGGATCGATAGCACTAATTTTTAAGAGATAACTCACTATTGAACCAGCGGCACTCCCACGAGTATTAGTTAATGCTCCCAGCTCGTGAGCACCAGCTACAATGTCTGCCACCATTAAAAAGTAAACCGCAAAACCTTTTTGGCAGATAATGTCCATTTCGTACTCAATGCGGTCACGAATTTCTTGAGTGATTCCGTTTGCGCCATAAACTTCTTTGGCCCGCTGCTCTACAATTCTTTGTAATTCTTGTTCTGGCGTTACTCCTTCGGGAAGTTTGACGTGAGCAAAATATCTTTGGTTAGTAGGAATGACTAGATTCACAGAGTCACTGATAATCTGTGTGCTTTCGATTGCTTCAGGAAGATCCGAAAACTTTGCCTGCATGTCTTCTGGAGTAGTGAGTGAGAGATCATGACCCCGCATGTCTAAACGATTTGGTTCATCCACGTTGCGACCTGTACCAACACAAACCATAACATCTTGAGCCTCGCTATCATCTGGCCTTAAGTAATGACAGTCTTGGGTTGCAACAGGACGGACCCCCATTTTTTTACCTAGCTTTACTAATTCATCGTTGGGTAGTAATTCATGACCATCCAAACTGTTACGCTGAAGTTCTAAGTAGAAATTATCTGCCCCAAAAATTTGCAAGTGTTCATTCAGAACTCTTTCTGCTGCGGACATCGAGGTTTTGATGGCTCGAGGGACTTGCCCACGCGGACATCCTGATAAGGCAATCAGCCCATCTTTAAATTGACTTATGGTTTCTAAATCTAAACGGGGTTTGTAATAAAAACCTTCGGTGTGAGCGATGGTGGTAAGTTTCATCAAGTTGACATAACCCTCATAATTTTTGGCTAAGAGGGTGAGGTGGTGGTGATCAGCGTCTTGCTTGCCTTCTTTGCGGTGCAAGCCCCGCGGGGCGATATAGGCCTCTAAGCCAATGATGGGTTTGATCTCGTTTTTGATACAAGTGTTATAAAAATCAATCGCGCCGTACATGACCCCATGATCAGTAATCGCCAAGGAGTTCATGCCATAGTCTTTCGCCAAACCAACCAAATCAGGGACTTTGGACAGTCCGTCGAGGAGGGAATAATGAGAATGACAGTGTAGATGGGTAAAAGCCATTTTTAGGGTTATTTTCAATAAGGTTTTGCTATAATAAAGTTACCATAAGGTTGGGACTAGCACTATGTCTTTGAAAGAAAATATCCAAATACAAACGAGTGGTGCTGCAATCGGCGCACAAGAAAGTCTTTTTAAGTTTAAAACTTGGTTTTTTAGTTTGCATACTTGGCAGCGAGCTTTGTTGATAATGTTGTTAATACTGTTGATTCCCGGTTCTCTCTTACTTCGTTACGGCATAGAGTTAGTTTTGGTTCGCCAATATAGCCAACAAGCGATTGTGGCGCAACCGGCTTTCAGTAATCCAGAACCGATAACACAAAGCAAAGTTAGTATCATTGAGAATTCAATTGGAACATCGTCAGCTTATGCAGTTATTAAAAATCCTAATTTAGATTTAGCAGTAGAACAACTTCGCTATACCATAACCTTTTATAATAGTCGTAATCAGTTAATACAGACTTCGAACGGTACGACTTTTTTACTTCCTGACCAACAACGCTGGTTAGTTGTGCCAAGAATAGAATCCACTGAGCCGATTGCTAAAGCCGAGCTTAAGTTTACGGAGCCAGTTTGGCAAAAACGACTAACATTACCAGAAGTTGAGCTGAGAATGACCGAACCCTATACTTACCAGCAAGATTCACCTTATGCAACTGTCACAGAGGGAGCCGTAATTAACAATAGTCCTTTTGATCTTAAGCAAGTCACACTAGTTTTAGTTTTATATGGTAACAACAATGAAGTCTTGGGGGTGACTACAAGAGAAGAGTTTACACTCAAACCCTATGAGCGCAGAGCTTACGTTACACAGTGGCCAGGGGTGGACCGGAGCCGCGTAAGCCGAATCGGTTTGGAAGCCTATACGAATACTTTAGACCCTGCTAATCTGACCGTAAGCGCAAATTAGCGAAATAAAAGTATGTCGAGTTTTTTCAATAGATTAAAATTCTTTGATTTGCCGCTGCTTGTTGTCAGCGGCTTATTACTTTCTGGGGGACTAGCTGTCCAGTACGCAATTTCTTTGGGAGAAGGGGATTTATCGCAATTTTGGAGACAATCTATTTATGCGATCGGTGGAATCATTGCTTTTATCTTACTCTCAAATTATAATTATCAGCGATTAGCAAAATATAATCGGGTTATTTATCCAGTATTGATAGTTTCGTTAATTTATCTGTTAGTATTTGGTGATCCAATCCGTGGTAGTGCCAGGTGGATTGATTTTGGTTTTTTTCAGTTGCAACCAGCCGAATTAGCTAAGGTAATCGTGTTGATTGGTTTGTCTCGGTGGTTGTATATGAATCGCGGGCAAATTAACTCATGGCGAAACATTGCCATCACGTTTGCTTACGCGGCTTTACCTGCTGGATTAATTTTCTTTGAACCAGATTTGGGATCCAGTTTGATAGTTTTAGCTGTGTGGTTTGGGCAAATTTTAATTAGCCCAATTCGCAAGATTTTCTTGGTTGGCTTGATTGTGTCTGCGGTGATAGTTGCAGGTGTGGGTTGGGAATTTGTTTTAAGAGATTATCAAAAGCAGCGCGTGGAAGTCTTTTTAAACCCCGATAGTGACCCACAAGGCCAAGGCTATAATGTCAGACAGGCGATGATTGCTGTTGGTAGCGGACAATGGTTTGGTAGAGGATTGGGCCAGGGAGTTCAAAGTGGGTTAAAGTTTTTACCAGAAAAACATACAGATTTTGTGTTTGCTTCTGCTAGTGAAGAAATTGGTTTACTCGGATCAATCTCTATCTTGGCCCTGTTTATAATACTTCTGTCCCGATTAATTGTACTCATGAAGCGAGCGCGTGATGATCTAGCGATGTATCTGGCTGGTGGGGTATTATTCTTGTTCGCCTCACAGTTCACAATTAATGTCGGAATGAACATCGGATTATTGCCAGTCACAGGTATTCCCCTCCCATTTTTTACAGCTGGGGGTAGCTCTATGTTAGTCACAGCCATAGCTTTAGGGGTTGTGCAAAATGTTGCTAAACAGTCCCGGGTGTTAAGGTTTTAGCATCTTGGATATCAGAATAAATCGTGCTAAAGTTAATGTGAAAGGTGAATATGAAAAAATACGATATCAAAAAAGTGCTCAGTTGGTTAGGATTTATGCTCCAATGCCCAGTTTGTAGTACAAAGTACCAGATAGCAAATATTAAAGTATTAGACAGTCAGCAAGAAGAAGAAATGGCTGAGGCACACCTCTTGATTCATTCTGATTGCCATAGCTGTAAAAGCTCAGTAATGTTCAATATTGATATCAGTGGTCCGGATATCTTTACTGTAATAGCTAAGACAGACCTCACCAAGAAAGATAGTAGTAGGTTTAGCCAGCTCCCGGCTTTGGCCCTGGACGATTGCATTAGAATTCACGAGTCCATACAAAAGTTCGATGGAGATTTTGTGAAAGCCATTAAATCCAAGTAATTTTACAGATTTAAGGCCGGCAATGCCGGCCTTTTTTATTTGAGATATTTCTTTCCTGTGGGCTCTTGCCAAAATTAAGAGTTTCTTGTATAATTTTTGAGTATAAATCGACCTTTTGTATGCAAATTGTCGTCCCCGCGAAGGCAGGGATCTAAAAAATAGACTATTTTTATGGAAAAAATTAATCTAAAAACTGAACCCCGTGAGTTGATTGGCCGTGATGGTAAGAATCTGCGCAAGGCAGGTCTAATCCCAGCTGAGCTCTACGGACACAATGCTGGTAACTCACACTTAAGCGTCAATGCGATTGAATTCGAAAAAGTTCTCCGCAAAGCTGGTGAAAGTACTATTATTGAGCTGGATATGGCTGATGGTGGTAAAAAGAACGTTCTTATTCAAGACGTGCAATACCACTACTTAAATAGTCAGCCAATTCACGTTGATTTCTTTGAAGTCTCTATGACCGAGAAGTTGACTGCTACAGTACCAATTGAATTCATCGGTGAATCACATGCTGTGAAAGCTTTGGGTGGTACTCTAGTAAAGATTCTTTCAGAAGTTGAAGTTGAATGTTTGCCTGCAGACTTGCCACAACATTTTGAAGTAGATATTTCTAAGTTGGCTAGTTTTGATGCAGTACTTACTGTTGCTGATATTCCTCACGATGATAAAGTTGAAATAAAAGCAGAGGCCGAAGAAGCAGTTGCTAAGGTTCAAGAACCTCGTGATATGGAAGCTGAACTTGCCGAACAAGTAGACGAAGCTGCGGCCGTAGCTGCTGCCGTTGGTCCTGAGGCTGGCGAAGAAGGGGAAGCTACTGAGGGTGAAGAAAAATCAGAAGATAAATCCGAATAAAAAAAGGCCGCGTGGGAAACCACGCGGTTTTTTGTATTATCCAAGTTACTATCACTCCGTGATATGATAGCGTTCTTGTGGTCTGAAGCTGGTTACGAAAATCGTCCAGATAGCGAGCAGTGCTCCTGGGATAAACAGCACCATAGCCCACCAACGGGAATACCCGTAGTCTGGGCCAATTAGAGCTGCTATCAATCCGGTTAATGTTAGCAGGACTACCAGAACTCTTATCAATACTTTCATTTAATCACTCCTTGCGAAATGTCGCTGACCAGATATTAGCTAAACGGGACGATAAAGTCAATGCAAGTAAAGAAACCGGTACAGACCATGGATGTCTTTGATTTTCTGAACAGTTTTGGTTGGGTAAGTGAGCGTAATGATTTTGGAAAGCTTATCAGCGTAGCTGGGATCGATTTCCAGCAAAACTACTCCTTTACTACTGAGTTTATTGGAAAATTGAGCGATGAGCTTGAGGTATAAATCCATGTCTTGGTCCGGGTCGATCAGTGCCAGCTTTGGTTCGTGTTTAAGATTGCTCAGGAATTTTTTATAATCTGCTTTTGGAACATAGGGCAAGTTGGCAATTATCAAATTGTAGTTAGTGCTATCGCCAGTGAGCAGACTTTGTTTTTTAAACTTGATTTTGACTTTGTGATTGACTGCATTTTTCTTTGCCACAATTAAGGCTGGCGAAGAAACATCAACTGCGGTAATTTTTGCTTTCGGTAAATGTTTAGCAAGACTAATAGCTAAACAACCTGAACCTGTGCCAATATCAATAATCTCTGCTGGTTTGTTTTTGAGTAGAGCAATAGCTTTTTCAACCAACCACTCACTTTCAGGGCGGGGAATTAAGGTGTGCTTATTAACTTTAAAGTTGAGACCAAAGAATTCTTTGTAACCACGTAAGTAGGCGAGTGGGTAATCCTTTTGCCGTTTTTTATACCAAGTTTTGAATTTTTGAAGTTGAGCTTGAGTTAGTTTCTTGTTCGGATGCAAATACAAAAACTCCTTGGACTGTTTGAGGATATCGCCAAGGAGTAATTCGGTTTCAGGGTGATGATATTTTCGCAAAATTTCCTGAATAGTCATTATTTTGTTGCTGCTTCTTTGCGAAGTTCTAAATCTGCTTTCTCTAAAGCTTCGATAATCTGACCGATCTGACCTTCCATAATGAGGTTGATCTGATTAAAGTTTTGATTAATGCGGTGGTCAGTGACGCGGTCTTGAGGGAAGTTGTAAGTGCGGATTTTTTCGCTGCGGTCGCCGGTACCAATTTGGCTCCGCCTGTTATCCGTAATTTTCTTTTCCTCGATTTCTTGGTAATAAGCGGAAACGCGGGCTCGAATTACCGCTAAAGCTTTTTCTTTATTTTGAGACTGAGAGCGTTCGTCCTGACAAGTGGCCATGATCCCAGTTGGGATGTGAACCACGCGAATAGCACTATAGGTAGTGTTAACGCTTTGGCCGCCAGCACCTTGCGAAGTAGTAGCTTCAATTTTTAAATCTTTTGGGTCAATTTCAAAATCTTTTTCTTCTAATTGAGGCATCACAGCCACGGTGATAGTTGAAGTATGAACACGGCCTTGCTTTTCGGTTTCTGGAACGCGCTGAACGCGGTGTACTCCAGATTCATATTTAAATTTGGCGTAAGGTGCTAATTGCGCGCTTGGTTTAGCGTTAACTTCGAAGATTATTTCTTTAAAACCACCTGCATCACTCTTGGAACTGGAGTCAACATGAACACTCCAACCTTGAGTTTCCGCGTACTTAGAATAAGAGCGAAACATTTCGGCGGCAAACAAAGTTGATTCATCACCACCCGCCCCGGCACGCATTTCAATAATGATATTTTTATCGTCGTTAGGATCAGTAGGAATTAAATCAGTTTCAATACTCTCTACTAGTTCTACGATTTGGGCTTCCTGCATCTCGATTTCTTCTGCAGCCATCCCACGGATTTGTTCATCATCGCTGCTGAGAAGTTGTTTGTTGCCCTCAATATCCTTTTCTAATTTATCTAGGGCTTGGATTTTCTCTACAGTTGGCAGTAATTGAGATTGACGCTTACCAATTTTGGCAATATCAATACTCTCGCCTGAGCTCATCTGCTCCGTGAGTTGTTGGTATTCATCTAAGATTTTTTGAAAGCCAGGGTTCATAACTGTATAATTGTACTGATTTAGCTATCTTTACGCAAGGCGTGTCTGATGATAGTATATTCTCGATTAGGAGGAAAAATTATGTCTTACGTCGCATCATCTGCGTACCCTCTGTACTACTGGAACTATATGGCTACAGTTATGTCAGGAAGTATGAAGGAAATTTTGGAGTCCAAACAAATCGCTTCTCAAAATATTCCTGCGGGAGTATATGCTGACTCATGTATGTTTTTTGATCTGGCAAAAAAAGGAAAAAATTATGGTCTTACTCACCCGAGAAATAGGGAAGCTCACTTTACGCTTGCCCAGTATCTATGGAAACTAGATGATTTCCATAATGTCGCCAGAAAGGTAATTGATTCTAGAATTGATCAACTACACAGTTTCAACCAGTCGCTACAAAATGACCGTCAGGCAACTGTGGACGATCTTAGACAGGTTCAAGCCCTCATGGAATTCTTTGATTATTTAATAGTCGAAGGAGGAAAGGAAATAAGCCGTGAACGTCACAAGTATGGCTGTTTTTAAGCGCTGTGCTACTAGCAAAAAAAGACCACCGAATTTCTCGGTGGTCGTTTTTTATTCAGACTTAGCTCCGCGTGTCTTGCGAGGCTTCTTTTCTTTCTTAACAGCAGTTGCTGCAGCTTCGCGACGCTTTTTAAAGCGATCAACGTTACCTGTGGTGTCTAAAATCTTTTGCTTACCTGTGTAAAATGGGTGACAGTTGCTGCAGATTTCAGTTTGAATTGATTCCATTACAGAACCAGTTACAAATGAATTCCCGCATGAACAAGTCACTTTTACATCGTTGTGGTAAGTTGGGTGAATTCCGTCTTTCATAGTATTGAGATTAAATTAAGTTCAAATTTTGGCGAAAATTTGAATAAAATGCAGTGCAAATACCTCGTGATTATAGGGGAACTTGCCAATTTCGTCAAGACTTGCTAGAATATTGCGGTAATTAATCAAACATATTTCGGATAAATCCTGTCACTTTTGGCCAACTGGCTTAAGCTGATGACCGAAATAGAAGCTAAAGGATCAATATATGAAGACTGAAATTAGTCTTTTGGATTTGTTAAAATCCGGTGCCCATTTTGGACACAAAACCTCTCGGTGGAATCCTAAGATGAAACCGTACATTTTTACTGTGCGTAATAACATCCACATCATTGATTTGGAAAAAACTCGCACAGGTTTGCAGAAGGCTGCAGATTTTGCAGCTGACCTAGCAAAGCAAGGCAACAACATTTTGTTTGTTGGTACCAAACGCCAAGCTCGTGACATCGTAAAACAGCAAGCAGAAAACTGCGGTATGCCTTACGTAAACTTGCGTTGGCTTGGTGGAACTTTCACAAACTTCCGTACAATTCAAAAAACTGTGCGCAAGTTGGAAAAACTGCAGCAACGCAAAGATTCTCCTGACTTTGAATTAAAGTACACTAAGAAAGAACGTTTGCTGATTGAGCGCGAAATCGAAAAACTGACTAAGTTGTTCGAAGGTATTAAGAATATGAAAAAGACTCCAGCAGCTGTGTTCATCGCTGACATTCATCATGATGACATTGCTTTAACTGAAGCACGCAAGATGAAAGTTCCTGTTATCGCGATTGTTGATACCAACACAGATCCAGGATTAGTAAAATATCCAATTCCAGCTAACGACGATGCTACAGCCGCTGTTGAACTGATTACTAAGACTATTGCCGAAGCAATCAAGGCTAATAAGTCTGCTGCTCCAGTAGCACAAGAGAGTGCGACCTCTGCTGAATAATTAACACCAAAAATTTTATGTCTAACGATTTAATTAAAGAATTACGCGAACAAACCGGGGCTGGCATTATGGATGTCAAAGAAGCTCTCGAAGAATCTGGCGGCGATAAAGATGCTGCTATCGAAGTTCTTCGCAAAAAAGGCCTTGCAAAGCAAGCTAAGAAAGCTGATCGGGTTGCTAACGAAGGTTTAGTGGAAAGTTATATTCACGCTGGCGGCCGCATTGGCGTGTTGGTAGAAGTGAACTGCGAAACTGACTTCGTTGCCCGCACTGATGATTTTAAAAATCTTGTTAAGGAAATTGCCCTTCATATCGCTGCTAGCAACCCATTATATATTTCTAGCGAGGAAGTTCCTGCCGAAGTAATAGAGAAAGAAAAGGAAATTTACAAAGAACAAGCCGGCGACAAGCCAGAAGATGTTCTCGAAAAGATGTTGGAAGGAAAAGTAAACAAGTATTTAGAAGAAGTCTGTTTACTTAACCAACCATATGTAAAGAATCCAGATCAAACTATCGGTGAATTGCTCGGTGAAGCCACTGGGAAGATGGGTGAGAACATACAAGTTCGCCGTTTTGCCCGCTTTATGCTCGGGAACTAATCAAATTGTCATTCCCGGCAACACGAAACAAAGTGAAGTGTTGACCGGGAATCCACTAAACGATCTTGATCCCCGGTTCTCGTTTTGCTTCGCAAAACTAGCCCAGGGATGACATGTTTATCAACAAGAAATCGCAATATTTGCGATTTTTTGTTTTGCGAAAAATGCTATAATATTTTCACGAGTAACCTTTAAACAAACACCAGTGCCGTATAACACCATCATGAACATTACATTTGTGCTCTCAGCCCTCGGGGTCATCCTGATGGTACTGCGACATTTACCACAGGCTACTCGAGAACAAAAACAACATAAGGCTCACAAAGAAGCTTCTCTGGGTGTGCCAGCTAGCGAAGCTTTGCAAGCTAAAGGATTACCAGCCCGGGCCTATTCAAGAAGCCTTAGTTTTTTTAAACTGCTTAAACATAAATTGTGGCACTTTGTTTTAGAAGCCAAGGGTCTAAAGCAATCACCAAAGATTAGCTATCAATTTCAAAAGATTTTTCAAACTGGCGATAATATTGATACTCAACCAGCGTTAGTTAAGAACGAAAAGTATTACATTGATCTTATCAAGCGCAATCCAAAGGATAATACTTACTATGACATGCTGGGCCAATTTTATTTGGAAGAAAAGAAAATGCATGACGCTGTGAGCGTCTATGATTACTTGGTTAACCATGCTCCTACGGAAGCAATTTTTTGGGTACGATTAGGATTAGCGTCTTTATACTTGCAAGAATACGCTCGTGCTGAGCAGGCTTACACTAAAGCCGTCAAGCTAGACCCAACTAGTCCAAGTAGATTTTATAATTTAGCGTTAGCGCAGCAAGGTTTAAAGAAGTATGTTGCTGCAGTTGATTCATTGGATAAAGCGCTTCACCTAGAACCTAGTAACCGTAAATATCAAGACTTGCGCTTTGAATTAGAGAACAAAGCTAAGACCACGGTGCCTCTTGAAAATATTCATAAAAACAGTTAAACTATCTGGGTATTTAATATAACTTCGCCGTTGTAGCTCAGTTGGTAGAGCATCTCCATGGTAAGGAGAAGGTCTGCGGTT
>CAZBOT010000005.1:0-4009 GCA_964493575.1 uncultured Candidatus Saccharibacteria bacterium
CTGTAAAGGCCTTCGGGCCGGTAGTTTCTTTTACGACTTGTCGTATGAAGGAATTGCCGGTCGGGTGGCATTTACGCCGCGGTCCTACCTGATCCCATCTCGAACTCAGAAGTAAAACGCAGTTGTGCCGATGATAGTCTAGCGCATGCTAGCGCAAAAGTAGGTAGCTGCCCTTTATGTAAAAACTCTCCTTAATGGGGAGTTTTTGCTTTTATTGACTTACAAAATTATATAGTCTATCTTTAGAATTAAGAAAATAGGAGGAAAAATGAAAAAAAGAAGAAAAGGTAATTATTATGACCTAGCTGATTTTGAACAGGCAAAAATCTTTTTCGAATTAGGAACAAAGAAGAAATTGTTCCTTTCTTTTGAAGAGTTGTATAAAATGTTTTCAAACGATTGTGTCAGCTTTACAGCAATCGCCAAGAAGGCCAAGGTTACTAGAGAGGCTGTACGACAAACTTATAACAGCTCCTTTAAATGGCTTTTCCCCCACCGTCAGACAGGACATAAGAGGCAAATGATCTGTACGCGGAAAAGGTTGGTTGTCACCAAAAAGTCACTCCTTGCATCCAATGAAGATGACTCTCCAGCGGCTAGGGTTTTAAATAAAATCAACCAGCTTGGCATGCAGTGTAGCCGTGAATTAACTGTTAGTAAATATTCCCCATATGTGAAAAAAAATTATCTAACAGTTGAAGGCAAATTATGCTTGGCTCGCGAAGTTCACTCTGAGGCATATGCGAACAGAAGGCGGAATTTTTACCAAGTCTCATTGAGGTTAGTTAATACTGATGGGTTACATATTGATTTTTTTCTGTACTCAGTGTTAGTTGAAAATCAAATCGCCTATACTTATGTGATTCCATACGAATCTCTGCCTAGGCATCGTTCTCTTGAGAACACGATCCTATACATACCCCGTGAAGACGTTAAGTTATCCGAACATTCGGAAAGGAGACGAAAGTACACTTGGGCTCAGTACAAGGATGCTTGGTACTTATTCAGTTAAGCAGGCATGCCCTGCTTTTTTGTTTGATTGTTACTTGGTATAATACCCATGTGCTTAAGCAAGATGCTTAAGCCTTTTATATACTTATATGTCACAGCAGATTGTAATTTTGGCGGCCGGAAAAGGTACTCGAATGGGTAGCGATATTCCCAAAGTGCTTTTGCCATTGCATGATGAACCGGTGATTTCTCATTTACTCACAGAGGTCCAAGACTTGCCCCAAGATACAGCCCCGATTATCGTGGTTGGTTTTCAGGCAGAGTTAGTTAAAGAAACCGTGGGTGATAAATACATTTATGTCACTCAGTATGATCAAAAAGGCACCGCGCATGCTGTCTTGTCTTGTTATGGGACTGTGACAGCAGACAACTTTATCGTACTCTACGGCGACATGCCTTTCACTAGTAAAGAGTCTTTGCAAAAGTTAATTGAACTTCATCAAGCTAATCACGGCATGATTTCTATGTTCACAGCCCAACTCCCGAATTTCGATAACGAGTATTCTCACTTTGAAGGTTTTGGAAGAATTGTTAGGGATGATAATGGAGACATAGTGAAAATCCAAGAGTTCAAAGATTGTGATGAGGATCAAAAAGCTATTACCGAAGTCAACCCAGGGATTTATATGTTTAACTCCAAGTGGGTGTTTGAGCAATTAAAGCGGATTGGCAGTCAAAATGCCCAGCATGAATTTTATCTCACCGACATCGTGGAGTTAGCCATCCGAGATGGTAAAGAGATTAACTCACTGTTAATCGCTCCTGAAGAAATCTATGGAATCAACACCCCGGAAAATTTAGAATTTGCCAGAAAATTAATTTAAGAACATGGTTAATTGGATAAAACAAAACAACAATCTATTACTTTGGATTTTAACAGCGGGACTATTCTCATTGTTTGGTTATTTATTATTGTACCGGCTCGGGATACATCCTTATATTGATTGGGATGAAGCCATTTATGCCCAAGTAGCAAAGGAAATGTTTCTGAGTCACAAACTTTTCAACCTTACCTTGTATGGGGCTGATTGGTTCGAAAAACCACCCTTGGCGTTTTGGATAATTTCAATTTTCTATAAATTGGGGGGTGTGAATGAACTAATGGGACGTTTACCAACTGTTATATTTGCCCTAGCTACAGTAGCCGTAACTCTGCGATGGGTTTATGAATTGCGAAAGTCAGCATTGGCGGTTTTGTTGGCCATGGCTAGTTTTTTTCTTCCCTTTGCTTTTTTGACTGGTGCCTATTTTTTGAATTTAGATAATATGGTCGGGTTTTTTATTCTCGTGGCTGCCTATTCATGGTATCGTGCTCAAACAAATTCTAAGTGGTATTTAGCTTTTGGGGTTGCCTTAGGCCTTGGAGTCATGACCAAGAGTATTGTCGCGTTATTCATTTTGGTTCCGATTTTTGCAACCTTTTTGATTTACAGACAATTTAGTATTTTGAAAGATAAAAATCTTTGGTATGGAGTGTTATTATTTTTTGTAGTTGCCGCACCTTGGCATATCTACATGAGTATTATTAATGGATATGCTTTTTGGGATAAATATTTTATTTACCATATACTCAAGCGTGCCAGTTCCAATTTAGAATCAAATGGCGCTCCTTTCGATTTTTTTATTAGGATATTGTTCACCCAGTATCTTCAAGCTTTGATTTTGTTTGGTGGTTCGCTAGTGATCAGCATTTGGGTGTTTATTAAGAACCGTTCAGTAGTGTTTGTGTGGTTATGTTTTGTAATTCTATTTTTAATTATCAGTAGTTCGGTTACAAAATTGGCCCCATATGTAATTATTACAATTCCTTTTTTAATTATCTTAACGGCAGTGTCTTTGGAAAAATTGATCAGTTTGATTAAATGGCCTTGGTTAAAAATATTGGTCCCTACGACTTTGGTAGCAGTATTAATTTTTAGTAGTTATTCTTTTAACTTATATAAGTTAGCTAAAGGCGAAACAACCATGAATTATTTTTACCAAAAAAGTGTTGGTCTGTTCCTGAAAGATAATTATCTGGACAAACCAGTGTTTATTTTACCAGCTGGAGCAGAGCCTATTGCGATTGGCTATTATTCTAATCGTAAAGTTATACCATGGCAGGATAATGTTTTTTCCGAAACTGCTGGAACCCTAGTTTACACTGAATCTCGTTTATCCGTTTATGATTACCCCGACTTTGTTTTATTACTATGGCAATGATTTTTGATTTTCACATTCATTCTAAATACGCACGCGCTTGTAGCCGGGATTTGATTCCGGCTAATTTAGCTTTGTGGGCTGATAAAAAGGGTATCGATGTTTTAGGTACCGGAGATTTTACTCACCCAGCTTGGCTCAAAGAATTGAAAGACAATCTTGAAGAAGCAAAACCTGGCTTATATAAGCTAAAAAATAGTGATACCAAAACGTTGTTTATATTGACCACCGAATTAGCTTCAATTTATAAGCAAGGTGATAAAGTTCGGAGAGTTCATAATTTGGTGTTTGCACCAAGCTTTGATGCCGTTGATAAATTAATTGTTCTTTTAGAGAAGCGCGGTGTGAATCTAAAATCAGATGGTCGGCCGATTATGGGCGTGCCATGTGATGAGTTGGTTAGGATTTGTAAAGCCGCTGACCAGAGAATAGAAGTAGTTCCTGCTCACGCCTGGACACCGCACTTTGGTGTGTTTGGTTCTTTATCAGGATTTGATTCGTTAGAGGAAGCGTTTAAAGAAGAAGCCAAATACATCTTTGCCATCGAAACAGGATTATCCAGTGATCCAAAAATGAATTGGCAGGTTTCTGGGCTAGACCAGATTACTTTGATTTCCAACTCCGATGCGCACAGTTTGCGAAAGTTAGGACGCGAAGCCAATGTGTTTGCGATTGATCAGGCGAAACTATCTTATTCAGAAATTATGAGAGTTATAAAACAGAAGAACCAAAACGAATTTTTACATACAATTGAATTTTTCCCAGAAGAAGGAAAGTATCATTTAGATGGTCACGCTGA
>CAZBOT010000005.1:4109-48447 GCA_964493575.1 uncultured Candidatus Saccharibacteria bacterium
AAAGATTTTGAATTAGACTTTGATGTCAGTACAACTGTAAAAAAAGGTGAACGAATTCTTATTGAGGACGGTTTAATCGAACTAAAAGTTGCTCAGGTTAGTAAAGGTTTAATTGTTTGCAAAGTTGTTACTGGTGGGGTAATTCAATCTCATAAAGGTGTAAATTTACCAGACAGTAAAATCACTTTTCCGGTAATTACTGATAAAGACATCAGCGATTTGCAGTTTGGTTTAAAGCACGGTGTAAATTTTGTAGCGTTGTCGTTTGTGCGAGACCCCAAAGATTTATTGGCTTTAAAAAAACTGATTAAAAAATACTTACCCGCAAGAAAACAACCACCTCTCATGGTTGCAAAAATTGAACGACCAGAAGCAGTTAAGAATATAAAAAAGATTATCAAGCAAGCCGATGTGATTATGGTTGCTAGAGGTGACCTTGGGGTAGAGATGCCAGATTGGGATGTGCCAGTTATTCAAAAAGATATTATCGCGCTGTGCCGTAAAGCAAAAAAACCTGTGATTGTGGCAACTCAAATGCTTGATTCTATGATTCGCAATCCAAGACCAACGCGCGCTGAGGTTTCTGATGTGGCTAATGCAGTCATTGATCGGGCTGACGCGGTGATGCTTTCTGGCGAAACCGCCACGGGCAAATATCCCGTAGAGGCAGTAACAGAAATGCGCAGGATAATTGAGGATACTGAGGCATCTCCTTACGACGATTAAAAAACCGCTCTTCGGCTTAAGCCTTAGGCGGTTTTTTCATCAAAAGAATTGCTGCAGAGACAGAACCACCGAGTAATCCGAAGGCCAGATCTTTCATGGTGTCTAACACACTTGGTTGCATAACTGTATTAATGGCGCGGTCGATATGGAATTCTAGAATCTCCCAGGCAACAGCTGCCAGAGCGGTCAGCGCCAAGATAATCAGATAGTTAAATAATTTCGTGTGAAATTTTTTAGTTTCCAGTTCTGATTGATGTAAAAAATAGTAACTACTAATTCCAATACTTGCTCCGCCTAAGAAGTGCATAGGGGTGTCTAACCAAAACAACAGTTCATACCAACCAAGCACCGTAGCGATAACGTGAAGTACTAAAACAAAAATTGGTGCGTAAGCAATTTTAGGCAGCATTGTTTTCGTTAGGAGTTTCTGGGTTAGTTGTTGGAACTTCTGGGGCTGGTTCGCCATGGGCGTGTTTGTCAGCGTGCTGAGCGCGAACACTAGCGTTAAACTTCTCTACATACTCTTGATTGGCTTTGTCGTCAATAAAGTGCTCGGCTAATTTTTCTGGATCAAGCCCGGTAGTGCGAGCCACTGCGGTGATTAAACGAGATAGAGTAACGTTGCTTTGGTTTTGTTCGTACATCAAGCTTTCCAAAATTTGGCGCTTGCTAAGGTTGTTGAGTTGTGATTTTGCCATGTTTATAAAATTAATAATTGAAATTTTCTGGCGGAAGCGGGGAGATTCGAACTCCCGAAGGTTTTACCCTTACTCGCTTTCCAAGCGAGCGCACTAGACCACTATGCGACGCTTCCTTTAGGCTCGCGTGTTCTAAAAATCCTAGTTATTCTAACACTTTTGACTGGTTTTGTCCATTTGCTAAGTTGCCTAATTAACTATACATTTAAGACAGAAATCTCTCATTTTATGGCCGAAAACACCATTCAAGAAATCAAAGATAAGCTGGATATTGCCGATGTAATCGGCAGATATATGCACCTTAAAAAGAGCGGGACCAATCTTAAGGGTCTATGTCCTTTTCATGGTGAAAAGACCCCGAGCTTTATGGTCTCCCCACAAAAGCAGATTTGGCACTGTTTTGGTTGCGGCGAAGGCGGTGATGTTATTGGTTTTATTAAACGTTATGAAAATGTGGAATTTCGAGAAGCACTCGAGATGGCTGCAGAATTGGCAGGAATTGAATTACCAACCTTTCGCTCTGGTGGTCCTGATAAATCTGAACTCGATGAGTTGGTAAAAATTAATGAATTTACTGCAGAATTTTTTCAAACTTCATTACCTGCATCCCTGGCAGCCCAAAAGTATTTACAAGATCGCGGTTTGTCTCCACAAACCATTGAACGCTGGCGAATCGGATTTGCCCCAGATAGTTTTGATAGTCTAGTAAATGCACTTAGAGCTAAAGGTATTGATTTAGAATTAGCAGTCAAAGCTGGCGTTTTAGCCAAGAGTGAAAATAATAAAATATTCGATCGCTTCCGTGGTCGCATCATGTTTCCGTTGTTTGACGCTCGGGGCCAAGTTGTTGCTTTCACAGGGAGAGTTTTACCTAATGCACCGGACGATCAGGCAAAATATATCAACAGTCCAGAAACTCCAATATACAATAAGAGTAAATTAATCTTTGGACTAAACTTTGCTAAAGAAGCATTTCGAACTTTCAATCAAGCCGTAGTAGTCGAAGGTCAGATGGATGTGATTACTGCCCATCAATCTGGTTTTAAAAATACAGTCGCCAGCAGTGGCACAGCTTTAACCCAAGACCAACTAAGGGCTTTAAAGCGATTTGTTAATACTGTTGTGTTTGCCTTTGATAACGATGACGCCGGCGATAAAGCTTTGTGGCGTGCAGCACAACTTGCATTGGCTTTAGAATTAGAAGTGCGCGTGGTAGATTTACGTAACGCCAAAGACCCCGATGAACTAATTAAAAAAAGTCCGAGCAGTTGGGAAAAGTTAATCTCTGGCAGTTATCGGGTAATAGATTATTATTTAGAACGAGCACGAACTAATTTTTTGTTTGGAAGTTTAGACCAAAAACAATTTGTTACTGACACAGTGTTGCCTTTAGTCGGGAAGATCGTAGACCCAGTAGAGGTTGATCATTACCTACAAAAAATTAGTAGTGATTTTGTAATCAGTGAGCAAGCATTGCGTCAGGCCTTTTCCAGTAAACAGCCAGAACAGCCCCAAACCGAAGAATTTGGCAGCGATCAAGTGCCACAAGATGCAGTTTGGGAAAAGGAAATTCTTGGAGGAGCCATTTTGTTCCCTCAATATTTGGAGTTTGTGAGGATTGAAGGACTGGCAGACGCGCTTATTAGTCCAGAATTGCAGCCATTTTTTCAAAAAGCCATTTTAGGTGATTATCTAAAAGACAGCAAAGAGCCACTTGTCACAGAGAGTATCTTTGTGGTAGAATCAAACCTAGAAAATCTAGACAACAACGAACTGGCGCTGATGCGCGAGTTAAAGAAAAGCTTCTTTCAATTCAAGCTGGCCAAGCTCAAACATTACTTACAAGAGCTGACCATTGCTATAAAGAAAGCTGAAACTACCAAAAATCACGAATTAGCCAAGCAGTTAGGCGGGAAATTTGCTCAATTATCTAGCACCCGCTTCGAAATTGAAACTAAACTGCGCGAGGCTTAAGAAATAAAAATACAATTTATATTTTAATTCGGGTCCTATCTGTTCTCTATCTCCATCCATGCTCGCGAGCTGCGCGTGGATGGAGGCCTCTGGAGAACAGCCACCCCGACTCAATCCAAAACAATTTTATCCCTAGCTCGTTTAGTTAGGGAGGGGATTGTTTAGTTTCCCAATTAATTTTTATACTCAATGGCTACTAAGAAAAAAGTCGAAAAGAAGAAAGTTGCAAAAAAAGCTACCAAACCAGCCAAAAAAACTGTAACTAAAAAAAAGTCGGTTAGTAAAGTAAAGCCGGTAATCAAGAAATCTGAAGCTAAAGCTACACCCAAGAAAATCAAAAGCCGAATGATGGTGAAAGCTGGAGCCAAACCAGCAGAGTTACCGAAAAAAAAGAAAGGTAAGCGTATTGGTCGAAAGTTGGCTAAGCTGATTCTATCAGAAGAAGAAACCCAGAAGTTTCAGGAAGCTCTAGATAGTTTAATGGTCAAAGGTCAAAGTCGAGGCTTTGTTACAGAGGCAGAAATTTTACACGTCTTCCCACAGTTAGAAGATGATATTGATTTGCTCGAGCGCGTAATGGACACTCTGGAAGACAATGGTGTAGAAATCGTTGATCAAGAAGTTGCCAGTGTTTGGGAGCAGGCACCCAAGGGTAAAGATGCCGAAGAAATTGCCACTAAGAAAAAAGATGAATTGCTCGAAGGTTTTGACCTTGGTGATATTTACGATGACTCAATTCAAATGTACCTTCGAGAAATCGGTAAAGTTCCTCTGTTAAAAGCTGATGAAGAAATCGATTTGGCGAAGCGAATTGAAAAAGGTGATGAAGGAGCGCGTAAGCGTCTTACCGAAGCCAACCTCCGTTTGGTGGTATCTATTGCCAAAAAATATATGGGCCGCAATCTTGGTTTGCTTGACTTAATCCAAGAGGGCAATCTTGGCTTGTTCCGCGCCGTAGAAAAGTTTGATTGGACCAAAGGTTTTAAGTTCTCTACTTATGCAACTTGGTGGATTCGCCAGGCCATTACTCGTGCCTTAGCTGATCAATCTCGTACTATCCGTATTCCTGTCCACATGGTTGAAACTCTAAATAAATATGCTCAGGCAGAACGCCAATTAGTTCAAGATTTAGGCCGCGAACCATTACCAGAAGAAATTGCTGCTGAAATGGGTATAGAAGTAGATAAAGTCTACCATTTAAAGAAGATTTCCCAAGAAACAGTGTCTATTGATGCTCCGGTTGGTGAAGATTCTAGCGATGAAGAAAGCTCCTACTTGCAGGACTTCATTGAGGATGAGGATAAGCCAAAACCAACTGAAATGGCAGGTAGACAACTGCTTCGCGAGTACGTTGATGCGATTTTAAAAGATTTGGATCCACGCGAACAAAAAATCTTAAAGATGCGGTTCGGTTTGGAAGATGGTGTCACGCACACTTTAGAAGAGGTGGGTGAAGAGTTTGGAGTAACTCGTGAACGTATTCGTCAGATTGAAGCCAAGGCCTTAGAGCGAATCAAAGAACATCCAGATATTCATAAACTCCGCGATTACTAAAAAACAAAGCCCTCGACTACGGTCGAGGGCTTTAATTCTTACCGGCTTTGGTTACTGACCCGGGTTGCCAGCCAATAGAATGCGATCCAAATGATCGTGGTGATGATTGGCAGGTAGAAGCAGGATATATCACCTGTCCGGATGGATCGAAAGAATACTAAACCTGCCCAAATCCATAAGGCAACTACACCCAAGGAATAGATTGCCATAAAAATCACTATTGAGACTTCGAATAATATTCTTTTTTTTGAAGGTTTCTTAGTCTCAACCGGTTGCTCTAAAGATTCCATAATCATTGGAATACCTCCTGTATTGATTTGTTCTATTATGAACAGAGCTCATAGTTTTGTCAAAATTTTTTTCTTTGAGCATGGCTAAGCCGAAATCAGGGGAGCTGCAACTAATTTGCTTGACCCTAGGATTATTAGGGTATATCGTTAAATCAGAAAGGAAAGTAATTGATGCAAAGCACGTCATTAGGCGCAAGTGCTTAAGCAGTCAATGGACGACAAGCCCACGAGTGCATAACTCGGCTGTCAACAAGACAATTAAAGATCGTTTATGCAAAAGCACTTGCAGTAAGACTCTGCGGACAGGCGAATAGACGCCGCCAGCAGAGTTTTCGTTTATCTAATTTAAAAGCAGGGTTTACACACTCAATCCGGTTGGGCTACGCTAACATTCGTTAGCTGGGCCCAAAGGATTTCGTTTAGTAAACCGTGCTTATTTATAAAGATTCAAGTATACAGCTTTATCTTGTCTGCTTGGAGGTGGTGGGTTATTTAAACCACTCAGCCTGAAAGGTTTCGTAGTTTTCTAACTCTTCAGTGGATTTATAATCCACTTTTTCTATTTTTGAACCTTCCGGCCCAACATGGCACCACTTCAAAAATTTTTGTAAATCTTCTAGTTCACCTTCAACCTCTATTTGGACTTGATCGTCTTCGTAATTTTTGACATAACCAGTTAGATTCCAATCCAAAGCTTTTTCGATAGCGCTGTAACGAAAACCAACTTTCTGAACTTTACCGAATACGGTAATTGAGACATGCTTTTTCATTATGAGAGTTCCTTAATATCAGCGAGAACTTCAGTGGCGTGCTGTTCTGGCTTAACTTTGTGATAGATTTTGGCGATTTTACCTTCGGGATTAATTAAAAATGAATCCCTCACAGTGCCCATATACTTGCGTCCGTACATTGATTTTTCTTGCCAAACACCGTATTTTGCAACGACTTTTTTGTCCTCGTCAGCAAGGAGCGTAAAGTTGAGCTTGTGTTTGTCAGTGAATTTTTTATGGCTGGCTACTGAATCTACACTGATTCCAAACACCTTGGCTTTGCTTTTTCTGAATTTTGGTAAATTATCACGCATGCTGCAGGCTTCTTTGGTGCAGCCTGTAGTATCATCTTTAGGGTAGAAGTAGACTAACACCCACTGACCTGTATAGTCAGAAAGTTTATGCTTCTTGCCGTCTTGGTCTGGCAGGGAAAAATCTGGTGCTTTTTGATTTACTTTAAGTTCCATAAATTCCTGTCTTTATAGTATTGATATGACTTATCGTTATAGTCCTGAGTATTATACATTGTAAATTGGTTGTTTTGCCAGAGCCCAAATTCAGCAATTCCTGAGTCTAAAGCCTCCCGGCTACAGATTGTACAATAGGGGACCCCAGCCTCAGTGGGCTGATTTGCTTCACTCAATCTTATGAAATATAGCTTACTTCCTGCGAGCAAGTTAGGATTTTTAGAAAGTGCATCATGAATGGCTCTAACCTCTGCGTGCACACAACAGGTTAGATCGTGCTTATTATGTTCTGGTATTTGGTATGTGTCGTTGCATCGATTTGGCTCATCACCTGCGGGGCTATTAAAACCAGAACCAATGATTTTTTCATTTTGAATGATTACACTCCCGCACTTGGCACGTTTACAGAGTGATTTATTTGCGAGTTCGATTGCGAGTTGTAATATTTCTGGGTCTGTCATTGTAAGTTCCAGGTCAATTTGCTTTGTTGATCGCGAGGGAAGATTTCTACCCAGGTTTGGCCAGGCTGAAGCTTGAGCGGGTTGCCATCAGTATCAGTATAAATGTGTTTGTCGTTACTATATTCCCAGCGACACTCTTTAAATTTACCAGCTGTAAACAGATAACATGGTCCGCTTCCATCGAGGCGAATATTCATGGTGAGTAATTCATCACCGGTTGGACTGATGTCTGTTAACAAGACAATAATATTAGTTGGAGAAATTTGTAAATCGTTATTCCGGTCGGTATGTGGCTGGTTGTTTATTGACCGTTTATAGCTATTTGTGGTTGGATCAAACTCATACTTAGCTTCAAACAAAGGAGAGGAAAATGGGATGGTTAAAGTTGTAATTTCTGGAACCAGTTGGTCAGTTGGTACGGTTTCGAATTGCCACATAGAGATAGGCTGCCAGTCAGTTTGGTCTTTGTCTTCGAGTAATTGGTTGATTTTTTCGCGGGTTGTATAGAGGTTGTGTGGAGCCTGTCGTATCTTGTCGCGGCTAAAGTACTTCCCAAAGTAAAATTCATTGATATCATAAAGATCTTTATGAACACCAGCGTTAAGTTCGGATAGAGCAGCTTTGCTTCCTCCTGAATGAAGCATAGCTGCACCCCAAGTATTAGCAATAGCGTTAAAGTAAGGTCTTGCGCTGCGTACTGGCCCGATCTCTTTGGGGTTCCGAGATTGAAACACAGCCAAGAATCTGGTGATACCACCCTCAGCCACAGTTTCATAGACTAAATCTGCATCCGTTAGGCCGGATTGTGGCCTGGCTTCTGGGGAGTTTTCTATTACCGAAGCAATTGGTCTGGTTTTGGCTAAGCTTTCTGAAACCAAAACACCGTTAATGGCTGGTTGCTTGATTTTTTCTTGCTTAGTTTGCTCATCGGCGCTGTCATCATTATTCAGCCACCAGACTACTCCACCAGCGACTGCAGCTAAGATGAGCAAGAGGATAATCATTTTTCGCCATGGATTGGTTTTCGGGATGGTAATTGTTGATTGATTTGTTGGTTTATAGGCTTTCATGACGATTTGATAAAGTTAGTGAAGAGTTTATAGAAGCGAGGTTTGAGTAATAACGAACTGCCTAGATGTCCACCTTTGGGGAGAGTTATTAATTTAGCACCTGTGGCTTTGGCAAATTTTTTGGTTTCCATATATGGACAAACATCGTCATTTTTGGCATGAATAAGCAGAATTTTGGAACCATCAATTTCGTTGACATGATTATGGGGACTAAAAAACTTACCTGACTTTATTTTTTTCCAACCATCTTTGGCAACCCGATAACCGTTACCAAACGCAGCGTGAGTGAATTTTGCTAGTAAATCTAGCGGTTCTGCCTTGCCTGGTTTAGTCCAGTTTATCACTGGTGAGATAGCAATGGTTTTGTTGATACGCTTATCTTTACCCGCCAGAATAACTGCTGGTCCACCAAAGCTTCCGCCAATCAAAATAATTTCATCTGGGTTTAATCTAAAAGGTTTTTTATCATTTAGATTATAGTCCCATAGACTTACAAAATTTTTATGTATTCCATCAACTACTAGAAGAATATCTTTATCTGGTGAGTGCTCTAGAAATTTACCATCACTTTCCCAAGAGCCTCGGTAGCGGGGAGCGAAAGCCCAGAACCCCTTTTTGCTAAAAAATTCCAGTACTGCTTTTTTTGAAGGCACAGTTGGCATACCATCAGCAAAAATAATCACGCGTTGTTTCTTAGTAGCGCGTGAAGGTGGTAAGAATTCACAAACTATTTCTTTGGCAAAACGTGTTCGAAAGGTATACATATCTGTATTGTAACAAAACAGCTGTTGTCTTGGAACAACAGCTGAGAGAATTTTTTGAAAATTATTTATCGATTGGATTCTTACTAAGTAGCTTCGCAAACTGAATCAAACTTTTGGCTAAGTTTTCCGCCATGTGCTTGGCTGCCTCACTCTTACGGCGTTTTTCAGCTTCATTTTTTGGACTGTCTCCAACTTCCCCAACCCAATAAGCACAAGCTTGTGGGGGAATAGTAAAGTTCATAAAGGTTAACACTTCTAAAATTGAACCAAGAACTTGCTGAGCACCATCTTCGCTTCCAGTAATCACAACCCCAGCAACTTTACCGAGCAGTGCACTTCGGCCTGTGGCCAGATATTCTTCATCGAGAGCATCGAGTCGTTCAATAGCTCGTTGCATCAAGCTGGAGCGTTGACCCCACCAGACTGGAGTTGCAAAAATTATCACATCAGCTCCTTTAATTTTTTCCATAATCTCTGGCCACTGATCTGAATCACTTTCTTGATAACCCAACCCAACATCAATTTGATAATCAGCTAAGCGGATAATCTCTGAGTCAACCTCACCGAGCTTTGCCATGTTGTCTAAGACGAGCTGGGCTAGCTCCTCAGTGTTGGAGGGGGTGGAGTTGGATTTATGCTTAAGAGAAGCATTTAAAACTAGGGTTTTTATCATATATTTAGCATTACTTTTAGTTATTATAACAAAGTCCTACTTGAGATACATACCGTCTCCGAAAGAAAAGAGGCGGTATTTTAACTTGATAGCTAGTTTATATAGGGATAGTAATTGTTTTCGTCCGACAAAAGCAGAGACAAGCATTAGTAAACTAGATTTTGGGACGTGGAAGTTGGTGATGAGCTGGTCAACAAATTTGAGTTTTGATTTTTCGGTGATGAACAGATTGGTTTCCCCTGAAAGTTTGCTGAGCTTTCCTTTGGCATTACTGGCGGTTTCCAAAGTTCTTACTACGGTGGTGCCGACAGCAATAATAGGTTTACCTGATTGTTTAGCTTTATTCAGAAGCTTAGCAGTGCTTGGAGAAATTTCGTACCATTCTTTGTGCAAAACCTTGGTCTTTAATTGTTGTTCAGTTAACGGAGCAAAAGTTCCTAAGTTTACATGTAAAGTCACATAAGCGATTTTTATTCCAGAAGCTTTTATTTTGCGCAGAAGTGAAGGTGTAAAGTGCAAGCTGGCAGTTGGCGCGGCTACAGAACCAAGTTTTTTGGCAAACACTGTGTTGTACTCTTTGAGGAGTTTCGCGCCAGTTAATTTTGTGCGTTTGATGTAGGGCGGAAGCGGAGTAATGCCGTGTTTTTGCAAAACTGAGTTAATTTTGGAAATCGCAAATGATGGTTTTAGAACGTAGAATTGATTTAACTTTTTTATAACTTCAAAGCTGTGTTGTTTAGAAAGCAATAAAGCTGAACCAATCTCTAATTTACGGTCACTGAGTACATATATAAATTTTGCGTCATGTTTTATATAGAGGAGCCGAGCTTTGCCCCCAGTTGGTTTGCTCACCTCCAGGCGCGCTGGTAAAACTTTAGTCTCGTTTAAAACCAACACCCCATTCTTTGGTAAATATTTCCAAAGGTTTTTGTAAGTATCATGAGCTATAGTTTTCGTCGCTCGGTCGTAAATTAAGAGTTTGGCGCTATCCCGGGGATGAGCAGGATTTTGTGCAATTAACTCGGTTGGGAATGTATAGTCAAAATTTCGGAGAGTCTGTTCAAATTTATTCATGAAAAGGGAAACTATGGATGATATTATATTCAGCACCTTTGTTAGTAAGCACTGATTGCATGATTACGAATTCTTTTACCAGCATGTTCCAGTGAATTGGTTCGGAAATGTTAGCAAGCTCAGGTTTAAGCTCCAATGAATCACGATTGAAGCGAGCCAGGGTGGTATGCAGAGTAAACCCACGATCAGGGCGATATTTTACTGTATGTTCCAAATCACTTTGTAGTTTGAGCAGCTCAGAAGGGCTGTGCTTTCCAGTTGCCCATAACAATCTGGGTGATTTTGGATTCGGTCCAGCAGAAAAGCGATTGAATTCCACAGTGAAGGGGCGAGGGGTTTCAATCTCATATAATTTCTGAATTAACTCTTCCAGCTGGGTTTCTGCAATCTCCCAGGGCGGCACCAAGGTAGTATGGAGGTTGCTATTTTTGAGCCAACGTACCGGGAAATTCGAAAACTTTGTCTGCAAAGCTTCTGTTTCAGGGTAAAGTTGCTGGGAAAATGGCAGGGCTAAAAAAATTCTCATATGCATAGTTTAGCAAATCTTGACACCAATGCGAGAATGGGAGTACAATATGGTTTTGTGATTATTTTTGGAGGAGGATATCGAATGAGTTTAGAATTAGGTTTTGCTCCTGAGCGGGAGCAAATTAAGGAAGTCAAAATGACTCCAGAAGTTTTGGAGAACTTTATCCAACATAACAAATTCGCTGTCACCGAAGCTAATTTACGTGATCGTTGCGTAGATGGTCGGTATGAAGGCGATGAGTTAGCTGCAATTTCAAAACCTGGCGGTAGTGCCGGTGATGTAATGGCTGCATTTGGTGCGATGAACCTACTCGGTAAGCAATTACAGAATGAGGTCGTCTTGAATGCAGTGATTTCTTCAGTCGGGGGAATCGAAAAGTTTGCTTTTCATACAGATGAGGGTTCCGAACACGACCAAGCTGGTTGTGGGATGGGCTGTGGTCACATGAAGAAGGCCAAGTTAGAACCTGAGGACTATAAAGTTACCCAGGACCAAATGGATTTCTTGTTTGCTCGTTTACCAGGGTTGTTGGCTGAATCAGCAGAGCAGGTTGTGTTGAATGGAGATCATAAGGAAACTGCAGTTGTTGTAGTAAGATCGGAAGGGTATGGGCTTGCTCCCAAACGTTTAAATGAAGGCGTGCTGGAAGAAGCTTTTGTCTACCAGAAGACTTTACACGAACAACAGCTTGATCGCTTGTCAAAACAGCTTCAGGAGGCCTTAGCAGCTGCTGGCGAAGTTGTAGAAGAACCGGAAATTCGGCACAAGTTGGATGAAGCTTTTGCTTTTCAGTTGGGGGCAACCTTGAGTCGTTTGGCAAAAGGTCTGCCTATTTATGAAGCAGAGATTTTAGACGACGAAACCAAACTTAGACTTCTATCTTAAATAAAAAGCCCCCGCAATCGCGGGGGCCTGTTTTTTATAGAGAGAATTTTGTGAGAATCTCGTTTTGTCCTGTGAGATAGAATAAACGATTATTATTTTTGACTGCGTAGCCAGTCAGATTGTTTACATTATATTGCAACGCTGAGCGGTTGGCTAAGTTGCTATCTTGCAGTGAACTGATTTCTGGGCTAAAACTGAGCTGGGCTTTAACATCAGACAATGAGTCAGCTGTATCCACAGTTGTGATATTTGCAAGCAATGCCCCGTCTTTAGTGTAGATATCTATAGATGAACCTTTTTCTACAACTTGCGCCCCAGCTGGGAGGGTGAGTTTGAAGCCTAGGTCATCGTTGGTGTAAGTAATTGGTTTATTAGGGTCCAAACCAGTTGCTGGAGAAATAAAATAAGTTTCAGTCTGAGCAGTTTTTACTTCACCGCTAATTTCAGAATTTTCTACAGCTATCGTCTGGCCTTCATTATTGACCTGAGATTGCCCAATGGTTTTGTCTTTATCAGGATCTTCCACTATTTCAATATTTACGTCTGGGGACAGTGCTTCACCAATCGAAGCGCCTGGGCCTTGAGCGACTTCTTTATTAGAGTTAGGGTTCTGTGTGTTTTTGGTCCATTGTTGGGCAATTAGGATGCTGCCTGCCACTAAAATTATTACCCCTATACCAGTTATTAAATATTGACCTGCCTCACCTAAACCTTCGAAAAGGTCGGTAAAAAATCGTTTAATTGATTGCCACATAGGATTTCTATTGATTACTTATAGTTTTGTAGTATAGGAAACCTTGGGCTTTGAGTCAAACCAAAAATTTAGGAATTAGTCGTGATTTTATAACCTCGTCCTGAGATAGTCTGGATTAATTTTGGTTGATTTGGTAGTTCAATCTTTCTGCGCAGATTAAGGATATGGGTTTCTAGGGAGTTGGAAAATAAGTCCGCGCCGATATCCCAGACATGCTCTATTAAGGTGGTTCGAGAAAGAACTTGGTTTTGATGTTTTAGTAAGTATTCCAGTAAGCCAAATTCTTTTTTGGTTAGATTAACTGATTTTTTACCACGCTTGACTGTGTAGTTGCTACAATCCAATTCTAGATCACCTAGGCAGAGGATATTGTTTTGGAAAACTGGTCCGCGCCGGAGCAAGGCTTTAACACGGATGACGAGAATTGAAGTTGGGCTCCATAGACTGGCATAATCATCCACTCCTGATTCATACAGGGCCAGAGCCTGTTCAGCTGTGAATGTGTCTGACACAGCGAGTATGGGAGTGTTTTTACTTTTTTGTCGATATTCGCGGCAAAATTTTTGCATCTTTTTGTGATCACTGCTGATTAAGACAATCGCGTCATATTCAGAACTACGGATTTGAAAGCTCGGGTTAGTCATAGAGCTATCCTCATCTACAGCAAAGTTATGTTGTTCTAGACCTGCTTTTAATCTTTGGGAATGTTTAAGCTGATCAGAAATAATTAAAGTTTTCATACTACTCCTTTCTTCCAGGTTAATTTAAATAAGGATATATTTTATGAAAATATATCCTTGAAGTCAATTGGGGATAGTGGATATTTGCTGGATAATTTTTTCTTAAGAAAAAATAAAGAACCGCTCCGGGCGGTTCTTAGAGCGCGAAGCGTTCCCAGTGTAATTGTTTATTTGGAAGCTTTAATTGTTTGAGGATGGTTCTTATCGCCATCATCATTGGAGGTGGTCCGCAGAGGAATACATCCCGTTCGGTGACGTCCGGAACTAACCGTGCCAGCATGTCTTTGTCTAAGCGCCCGTATTCAGCCCCAGCGATACGTTCATCTGCATAAATTTCTGTGAGCTTAAAAGGCTTTTTTGCTTGAATTTCCTTGAGTTCATTGAGCAATACTGCATCAGCTTTGGTTCTTGCACTATATAACAGAGTTAAATCCATGGTGCCAGCTAATTCTTCGGTTAGTGAACGCAGTGGCGTAATTCCAATACCACCAGCGATCAAAACTACTTTATTCTTGGTTATTTTTTGAGAAGTAAACACACCATGAGGACCATCAATTAAAACCTTTGTACCAGTTTGAAGCAGTGGTAGTTTATGAGTAAAATCACCCAGTTTTTTTGCTGTAAATCTGATTTGGGAATTATTTGCTCCCCAGGATAAAGAAAATGGATGTGCCTCATACCAAAACCCTTTTTGCAAAAATCTAAAGATCATAAATTGACCGCTGCTTCGTCTAAAGTTTTCTAAATTTTTTCCGGAGATATAAACACTGGTTGCTGGCCCCAAATCCTCGACACGGCTAACCGTAAAATCCTGGGTTAACAAATTGAGAGTCGGTTTACCAAATCTAAACCAAGCAATGTGCGGGGCGGTAAAGACATAAGTTGCAATCCAATAATATTGGAAGAACGGGTCTTGGATAGAACTACCAAATTTTAATTGATGACTTACAAATAGAATAAAAGTAAAATAGTTAAACAGGTGGACCCAGTACCACCATTCATATTTTAATTGTTTCCGCACTATGGTCACTGAAAGGAACACCGTGCCAATTAAAATACAAAAAGCCAAAACTGCTTTAAGGAAATCATCGTCAACCTTTATATAGGCAAATAACTGCTCTAAGATCGATATCTCATTTAATGATGCAAAAGTTTGCAGTTGAATAAAGACATGTAAAACAACAAGTCCTAAAATAGTGTAACCATTCCATTTGTGGACTCGGGATAGTTTGTCTAAACCAAAAACACTCTCGACCCACTTAATTCTCCCAATTAAGATTAATTGGGTGAGTGCCAATTGCGTAGCGATTAATCCTGCCAGTCGTGAAATTGCAACTCCAATTGAGGCACCACTCCCACTGTTGATCAGACTTCCTGAGGATTGCCACCAGAAGTAACTCACAACCGCAATGTTGGCCAAAAATAAACAGTAAATAAGAAATTTCTTCATAGCTATATTGTATCAGAACTTAAGCTTTGTTGAGGTTTCTGGTTATGATATAATCTTTTTATGCTTGAATTCATAAAGAAAAATGCTCTGTACTTTGCTTTTGCGGGTTCGTTGATAGCCATGCTCGGCAGTTTGTACTTTAGCGAAATCGCTGGCTTTCCGCCTTGCGTATTGTGTTGGTATCAGCGTGTGTCAATGTATCCATTGGCAGTTATTTTAGGTTCTGCAATTTATACCAAAGAACGTAAGTTACTTATCCCGGCCTTTATTTTACTTATCCCTGGCTGGCTGATAAGTGTTTATCACAACCTTTTGTATTACAATATTTTGCCCGAAGCAGCGGCACCTTGTGTGGCAGGAATTTCTTGTACCACTAAGTTTATTGAATGGTTTGGTTTTATTACAATTCCATTTTTAGCTTTTGCAGGCTTCACTTCGATTTTTATTTTATTATTCATTCACTGGAAAGCAACTTCCAATAATCAAGGAGCAACAAATGTCTAAAGAAGCTAAGATTTTAATCGGCATAGCCGGATTGGTAATTTTAGGAGGTGTCTTATTAGCAATTTTTGCGAACCCACAACCAAAAGAGCCTGGTGCGCCAGTTGATACAAATTCTTTAATCCGCGAGAATAATCATGTCTTAGGTAGCCGTGACGCTAAGGTTAAGATTGTCGAATTTGCCGATTATCAGTGTCCAGCGTGTAAAGCCGCGAGTCCAATTTTGAAGCGGATCATGGATGAGTATAGTGATAACCCAGATGTAGCATTGGTTTTCAAGAACTTCCCGCTCGATAGTATTCACCCAAACGCCCGGATTGGTGCGGAGGCAGCAGAGGCCGCTGGTGAGCAAGGGAAATATTGGGAGATGTACGAAATTTTGTATAACAACCAAGAACAGTGGTCAGTTAATCCGAGCCCACTCGATTTGTTAGTCGGTTATGCTCAGCAGATTGGTATAGAAAATATTGACCAATTCCGCGAATCAGTTCAAATTCGCAAGTACAATGAAATTATCAGCGCTGATGTTTCCGACGGACAATCTTTGGGTGTAAATTCAACCCCAACTATTTATGTGAATGGCAACAAACTGGATAACTATCAGTACGAAACCATTAAGAACGCGATTATCGCAGAACTAATCGGTACAGGTGAATCTACTGGCGAATCTTCTTCTGCCAGTACTGAGACGACAGTTCCGGCCGAACCAGTTGAAGTTCCACTATCCACCGAACCCCAGCAGTAACCAAAAAGCCATAGCGGCGACTGCGGTCGCCGTTTTATTACTTCCAAAAAGAGTACCCCGGCTTTGTCGGGGTTGAATTGAAGCCTGGAGCGAAGCGTAGCTGAGCGGAGGAAGTAAATGGGATTTAGTATTTTGTTTTGCAGATAAGCAAAACAAAATACTAATGGCCCGAAAGGGCCACGGCTTTAGCCGCAGATATCTATATTTATGAGAAAATTAAACAACAACGATTTGCGGAAACAGCTGATCGTTAAAAAAAGTCATTCTGGGCTCGGGTTATTCACAACAGCCCCAATCAAAAAAGGCGCGTTTATCATTGAATATACTGGCCCCTTACTGACCGATAAACAAGTCGATGAAAAGGGTGGTAAATATTTATTTGCCCTTGGTAAAAAATGGACAATTGATGGTAGTGGCCGTAAGAATATTGCGCGTTACATTAATCACTCTTGTGTGCAAACCAATTGTGAACCTATCCAATATTCCCAGCGAATTCGGTTTCGCGCCACTAAAAATATTAAAGCTGGTGAAGAATTGCATTATAATTATGGTAAAGAGTATTTTGATGAATTTATTATAGGGCGTTGTAATTGCCCAAAGCACTCTAAGCCAAAAACCAAAAAACAGCGTTAAGCTGTTTTTTTAATCTAAGTAGATGTTATCTACGTTGCACCATTTCCAGTCCTCGCCTGGCTGGAAAGATTGGATAATGGGATGACCAGTGGCAATGAAATGAATTTGTGCATGTTGATTTTTGGACGAATTACAACAGCCTACATGACCACAACTCAGGCAGAGTCTGAGGTGGACCCATTCATCACCTGTTGCTAAACATTCCTGGCAACCTTCGGGGGTGAGTGGTTTTACATTGGGTTTAATTTCGTTTTGATGGACGCAGGTCATTATTTTTTTGACTTCCTAGTTTTATAAATCTGTCTAACTGCTTTAGAAAGGGACTTTTCTTTTTTACGACGTTGCCGCTTTTCGGAGATATCGCTTTTAGAATTCTCGTGATGTTTATTACCGTGTAACTTTAGAAACTCCTTGTAGTGTTCTGGGCTAATATCTCCTGCATCTAGAGCTGCCACAATCGCGCAACCTTTAGATTTCTGGTGGTCACAGTCTCGGAATTTGCAATGCTCTGCCAGGTTTTCTAATTCAGGGAAGAGTTGGCCGGCTGCTTCGCTGCTATCGTCAATTTCCAAAGTACGGATTCCAGGTGAATCAATAATAATCCCACCAGTTGGAAGTAACACCATCTCCCTTCGGGTAGTGGTGTGGCGACCTTTGCCCGATTTACTAACCTTTCCTGTGGCTAGTTTTTTTTGTTCATTCGTGACTGTACCGAGCGCATTAATGAGACTAGATTTTCCTGCTCCACTACTCCCGGCAAAGATGGCAGTCTCATTGGGAAGGAGCCGCGAAGTTAGCAAGTCCAACCCAACTTTGGTTTTGGCGCTGGTATTAATTACTGCTAAGCGTGGATAAAGTTTATTCAGCTCACTTTCCGTTTGTAAAAATTGTTCGCCTTGATCAATTTTGTTTATCACCAAAACCGGTTCAACTTCGCTTTGCTTGGCTAAAGCTAGGTAGCGGCTGATTTGGGAAGTGTTCAGCATTTGATCTGCAGCTATGATCACAAACATTTTGTCCAAATTGGTTGCTAGGATTTGAATATTGCGTTTGCGGGGAAGTTTGCGACTGAGTTGGGAGTACCTGGGTAGTACTGCGGTGATTTTGAGTTTGTCGTCTTTGCTCTGTGGCTCATAAGTTACGTAATCACCAACTTTGGGGAGTTGGTCGGCTTTAGTGTGGCGACGTAATGTAGTGAGCATAATGCCGGTTGCTGGGCCATTGTCGGTAACCATATCCCAGTCAGTTTTGTTTTCCGCCGTGATTCTGGCGACTGGGTCGGCGCTGGGCGGTAAACCCATTTGTTTTAAGTAATGTTCGTAGCCTAATTCTGATAAAGTCATATCTATATGATGTCAGACAAAACTGGAAATTTCCAGTCTTTAATTGCAGAAAGTTGTTGTCTAGGATAAAATTGAGTCAAGATTTGTAAATAATAAATATATGCTACAAGGGTTCAAAGAATTCATCATGCGCGGGAATGTGGTAGATTTGGCTGTTGGTGTTGTAATTGGGGCTGCATTTGGCAGTGTGGTTACATCGCTGGTAGAAAATATTATCACACCTTTGTTTGCTGCCCTTGCTAAAACACCCGACTTTTCTAAGTGGGGTGTTACTATTAATGGCAGTCAACTTGGTTTTGGTTTGTTTTTGAATGCAGTGATCACTTTCATCTTGATTGCCGCGGCAGTATATTTTTTCGTGGTTGTCCCAATGAACAAAATCATGAAACGGTTTTCAAGACCCATGGCTCCAACCACCAAAGAATGCGAACATTGTTTGAGTGAAATTCCATTAGCTGCGATCCGTTGCAAAAACTGTACTCAACCGTTAGCTTCATAAAAAAAAGAGTCTGATTAATCAGACTCTTTTTGATTTGGGTCCAGCATTTCTGCTCGGACCGTTTTCATGGCAAAGTAAGTGGCAAATAAAAATATCAGACTAAGGACAATATTTGTAAGTAGGAATTTGTCGTTACTTGGGGTTTGATTACTCGCATTTACACTTGTGTAAGCAAACACAATAAAACCAAATGTTGAAATGATCAGATTTATCACGGCGCTAATTTTCTGCTTTGGATTAGTTAGTCCGGCGGAAATCCCTAACACTGCGATAGAGATTACCGAGATTACTAGCGGCCATTGGATATAATTCTGGAAAATAGGTAAACCAATAACCATTAGAATAGCAGCTGTGATAAACAGATAGCGAACGATATCACCATAGTAATGTTGGAGAGTATATTTCATATTTATATTTTAACTCAATCAAAGATCAAAGTCACGTAAGGGCCTGAAACCCCAAAGCCAGCTAGGCTGTATGGGCCAAGCAGATTTTTATTGTGTCCTGGGTTGGCTTGCCAGCTCGACAGCAGTTTTTGGGCGTCCAAGATATTTTCGGCCAGATTTTCGGCTAAGCAAATTGTCCCAGCCGCAGCGCAGCGATCAATCATTCGCGAGCCATTAATGCCAGTGTGGGAGAATGTACCGGTGGTGTTCATCCAGCTGGAGTGATTCAGAGCAACTTGGTTAAGTTTGGTATCATAGCTAATTTTCCCCAAACCTTTTTCTGCCCGGTATTGATTTAGTAAACAAACAAAAGCTTGGGCGAGCGCGCCAGAACAATTTTGCGGCAATGCGGTCGGGTTAGTGGTTGTTCCAGCAACTTTTGGGACTGCTGTTTTTGTTTGTGGCGGTGGAGTATTTTGAGGGACTGGATCTGGAACTACTTCTGGTTCGGTCTTAACGGCCTCAGAAAGGTTTACCGGATTTTCTTGAATATTAACTGGAGGTTGGGATTTGTAACTCAGAGAATTAATTACCGGTGCCGGATTGGTTTTTTGAGAGATCACTTCGGTTGTTTTACCAACGGCAAGGCCACCTAAAAAAGGTAGCATAGTTAAACCTAGGACGAGCCCAAAAACTCTTAGAAAGGTTCGTTTATTCATGAATAGATTATAGCAAAGACGCTTTTGACTGTCTGTGATAAAATGAGAATAGATAAATCTTTAGAAATGAAAAATACAAAACAACGAGAAGTTTGTGCAGTCTTACCTCCTAACATCAAAGAAGACGATTTGGCTTGGACTACAGGACAATTAGAAACTTTACTAAACATTCGTCGAGGCGGATTCTCCAGCAAACGCTTACTCAAAATTATGAATGAGTTTATCGCCGGTTATCGGTTTATTCGCCACTATAAGAAAGCGGTGAGTATTTTTGGTTCAGCTCGCGCAGGTTTTCGGGAAAAGGTTTACCAAGACGCTACCAAGCTAGGTTTTGAGCTGGCCTCCGATGGTTTTGCGGTAATTACGGGCGGCGGACCAGGGATTATGGAAGCCGCTAATGCTGGAGCACTTAAAGCGGGTGGTGAATCGGTGGGCCTGAATATTCAACTTCCCGAAGAACAACGTATCAATCAATACGTAAATGAATCTACTTCGTTTCACTACTTTTTTACCCGCAAAGTAATGCTTGCTTCCGCCTCTCAAGTTTATGTATTTTTCCCGGGCGGTTTTGGGACAATGGATGAATTGTTTGAAATGCTTACTTTAGTGCAAACTAAAAAAGTTATGCCTATTAAAATTTTGTTAATAAACCGCGCCTTTTGGGAGCCTTTAATCGAATGGATTACTGGAACAATGTATCGGAAAGGCAAAGCTATCGATCGAAAGGATTTAGATTTATTTCAACTTGTGGATGGAGCTGATGAGGCCGTTGAGGTAATTCGTAAACTTGAGAAGCATCATAAACTTCGCCAACGCACCAACCCGGCCGATATCCTGGAACAAAAACCAAGCGGAATTAAAATGCCGAAGAAGCGCCGCCGCAAAACTCACATTAGTGGAGTAAAAGTAATAGCTGGACCACGTCGTCGTTAATATGACTTTTGAGAATACTAAAAAAAATTCAGAATTAGTTTGGGCTTCTACTTTTGTGAATTACATTAATAAAACACAACGAACTAATTATCAGATCAATCCTGAATTGGGGGAAAATTCTCCAATCGACATGCATTTGGAATGCGCGCGGTGTACTGAACAGCATTTGGATTTGCAATTAACCCACGCCGTAGAAGTACCCTTTGTTGCTCTACAAGAACACAGCGCCATTGATTATAGTAAACAGCCAACGGTTGACGCGATTGAACGAAAAAAAGAAAAGCTGTTGTCGCAAGGAGCGAATTTGGCGGAGATTATTCTAATCATTCAAGGTTATATGAGTGAAACTCAAGCTAAGGAAGTTTTTAAAGATTCAATTTTTGAAAAGTATCAATCTTACCCTTTTGCGGGAATTTACTACGTTTCACCGCCAATGATTTCGGCAGAAACAAATGAGCATATGCAAGATGGCGTGGTGATTCCGATTAAAAGTTATTTTAAATAAAAACTGCCAAGGGCAGTTTTTATAGTTTTTGTTTTAGAATTTGATCGTCATTGGCAGACGGTTTACCACGTCCATCGCGGTTGGAGGTAGAGAAATAGAGGTAGCCATCGTGGAAGGTAAGGCCCCTGAGACGACCGTACTGACCATAGTAATGACTAGTGATCTTACCAACGCTATTGCCTTCAATTTGAGTTTGGTAGAGAGATTGGCCTCGTAGCCCCGTAAAATAAATTGTGTCGTCAATGATTGCTATGCTGGCCGGAGCCCAGGTAGTATTCGATCCAGAGTTAGCAACTGGTGTAACCATCCCGTCGCGAGTCTCAGTTCCTTGAATTGTCGGCCAACCGTAATTCTTACCTTTTTCTATCAAGTTGAGCTCATCGAGACCAGTAGAGACACCACTGCGACCGTGTTCAGTGCTCCAAAGTCGTCCTTTGCTATCCCAAGCCAAACCTTGAGGATTACGATGACCATATGAGAAAACCGGGTTGTTAAAGGGATTGTCTTCGGGTATTGACCCATCGTCATTAAGCCTGAGAATTTTTCCTGCTAAGGAATTAGTGTCTTGAGCGTGAGAAGTTTCTTGGGCGTCACCGGTCGTGATATATAATTTTCCATCAGGGCCAAAGGCTAGTTTGCCGCCATTGTGGTAATTAGCCCCAGGTATATTTTCAATAATGGTTTTATCCTCGGACAGTTGATTATCTTCTAGGCGAAAACGGATGACTTTATTGCTTTGATTGCCAATAGTGAAATACAAATACAGCCAATGGGTTTGAGTAAATTTAGGGTGAATGGCTACTCCGAGCAAGCCCCCTTCTCCGGTGGCAGAAACACCACTAATGTTAAAACTTTTTCCTCCAAAGATGGTGAATTTACCAGATCGTTCTGTGTAGACCATGGTTCCATCAGGGAGAAAACCAATATCCCACGGTACAGTCAAGTTGGTAGCAATGGCTTCGGGAACATTGGGGGCATCCTTGCTGGGCGCTTTGATTGTTTCACTGTCATTGGCTTTAAAGACTTGTTCAGTGACTTTTTGCTTCACAGTGTCATCAGTAAATAACCAACCAACAATTAGGATAATCCCTAGACCAAGTATAATAAGTTGCAGTTTATTCATAAGATGGATTAATTATTGAATTGCATTTTGCCATTGTTTAAGAGCCTCTATCGGATAAATTAACATTATCAGATTTATAGTGAGGTTGTCGCGAATGACATACAATAGAGCTAATTCGATGAACACAAGTAAACCTACGCTAAGCCAAATCGGTTTTTTGGCTGCTATCCAAAAACCTGTTGCCATGGCTATGATGTCGCCGAGCGAATTTACAATACTGTCACCATAATAGTCTAATGAAATCGTAGCTGCACGATAGCGATTAATTACTAAATCGGTGTTCTCCAGTATTTCCCAACTGCTTTCTAAAAATAGAGCAATCAGAAACTTTGTGGTAAGGGGAATTTTTTTACCAAAGACTTTTTCGATTATGAACAATAGGAAGAAAAAACCAAGACCGTGAATGACATGGGTGAAGGTATACCAATCGAATAAGTGCTGAGAATTTTCTGAGCTGATTACAAGCCCATGCCAGAATTTTATGTAACCACAAGTACAGATTACTTCGCGTCCCATGAAATAGAGCACAACCAGTGCCGCTAGGGGAATCAGGAGGGAAGCAATGACTACCTTTTTATTCATAGTCTAATTATACCAAGCCTCTGCTAAAATATAGATAATGAAAAAATTCTTTAAGTTTAATCATTTTGAACGTAAGGTCCTGGGCGCTTTGTCTTCGCCAAAGAAGATTCAGGATTATTTAGACAGACTGCCAATTAATTTTGAATTAGATGGGGATACTTGTTATTCACCACGCGAAGTTATCAAACGGCAGACAGCGCACTGCATGGAAGGAGCGTTGCTCGCCGCGGTAGCATTGTGGTATCATGGCCAACCCCCGTTATTATTAGATTTGGTTACAACTAAAAATGATGATGACCATGTGGTAACTTTGTTTAAAGTTAAGGGAAAGTGGGGGTCATTAAGTAAAACTAATCACGGCGTGCTACGTTACCGTGATCCAATTTATTCATCAGTTCGTGAATTAGTGATGAGTTATTTCCATGAATATTTTTTAGATTCAGGAAAGAAAACTTTGCGAACCTATTCAGCCCCGTTTGATTTGCGAAAGATAAAAGACCGCTCCTGGCTGATAACAAACGAACCTCTATGGGAGATTAATAATGCTTTAGCAGATAGCCGTCATTTTAAAATTCTGTCACCGACGCAAATTAAAACTTTACGCCTTGCTAGCGACCTGGAGATTGCTACCGGAAAATTGGTAGAGTGGACCAAACCAACAAAAAAGCCCTAGAGGGCTTTATGTTAAAAGTTTTTTGAGTTTTGGGTACCTTTGCCAAACGCTCAGACTTGTCCACCATTTGCCAAGCCCATAATAATTGCCAGCGTGGAGAGTTGCTAACAGCAAGAAACCTATCGCGTAAATGATGTGTTCATCTACCAAATAAGAATGTTCTCCGACCATCGGGAAGTCTAGACCTACAAAATAATACAATACCATCATCAGCGCAGCTAGTAATGAAGACAGAGTCACAACCACACCAAGGATAAGTGCGACTCCGAGCAGTAGTTGTCCCCACTCGTTTAAGAAGTTAGTGATCGGTAAGATGCTTGGGCTTGCCAACCATTCGTAGAATCCCGGGAAGGTTGCAGCACTTTTTAAAAATCCTCCAGCACTCCAGTTGTCGCTGGTTACTTTGGTGAAACCGGCATAGAGTAGAATCCAGCCCAGTCCAACACGCAGCAAGGCTAACAAAACACCTTTATATTTATCCATTGGGGTAGTATTAATGATATCTATATTATACTCCTGAAGCTCAAAAAATAGAATTATTTTTTACTACAGCTTTTGCAGAGCCCAAAAAATTCTAATGCATGTTGATTGATTTCAGCAAAGCCACTCATTGTTTTTACTTGTTGGCCCCAGCCTCTCAGATCGCAACCTGAAATATCAACAACCTTACCGCATCTTTTGCAGATTGCGTGGTGGTGGTGAGAATTATCGACTAGTTCATAATGATTATGGTCGTGCTGAAAATTCACCAACCTGATTATGTTGGCAGAGGTCAGAGCTTCCAGATTACGATAAATAGTGGCTTGGTCAACTTTTTGCTTTCTTGGCATTTCTGCACTGATATCTTTGGCAGATAAAGGTACCTGAGCTCTACTGAGCAAATCCACAATTGCAACTCTAGCAGCTGTTGTTTTTAGGCCAGCTGCCTTCAATCTATCCTGAAACTGAAGTAGTTTATCGTGCTTCATAGATTTATTATGTGGGAAAATGGCACTAAGGGCAACTTTGTTATAATAAATATAATGAATGCTAGAAAATTTTTAAATTATAGTTTGATTGCCGCGGTCCTTGTCTTTATAGGAGGAGCGGTTTGGGTAGTTGTAATGCCGGGCCACACACAGTTCCAGGAAGACAGCGCCAGTTTTGACACAACCAGTTTCCAGAGTTATTCACGTGGGCGGGTAGTGGAAGTGGTTGCCGATACTTCTGGCGAGCAACACCGACTTAGCGTTGTTGAACAAACCTTAAGGGTAGAATTGCTTACAGGGACCCAGACTGGCCAAGTGGTGACGACATCGTTCAGTAGAGTCGGTTCACAGAACATTACATTTAAAGTTGGGGATGAAGTTGTGTTGGGCCAGCTTGAGCCAGAGCGTACCAATGTGTTGTTGTTTGATGAGACCGAAGGAGATTATGTTGTAGTTGATCGGTGGCGGTTACCAGGAGTGATAACTGTGGTAGTAATTTTTTGTGCGCTCGCATTACTCATTGGTCGTAGATATGGTCTGAGATCATTAATTGGTTTGGCCATGACTGGGATAGTTTTACTCTTATTTACAGCACCACAGTTGTTGCAAGGAAAAAATGCTATCGCAATCTCTATTTTATCGGCTGGGGTAATTGGTACCCTGGGTTTGTTTTTAGCACATGGCTATAAAGAAAGAACTAAACTTGCTGTGTTTAGTACTTTAGTGTCATTACTTGTGGCAATAGTACTTTCAGCGGTCTTTGTGAACATGGCGCAATTATTTGGGTTAGGCCAAAGTGAAGCTTTTACGCTTCAGAATGGTTACCTTGGTCAGGTTGACCTAAAAGGGTTGTTATTTGGTGGATTAGTGATTGCTTTGCTTGGTGTGTTAGACGATGTTACCACAACTCAAACTGCAGCTGTAGCGGAATTGCATAATGCCGATTCCAGAATGCATTTCAAAGAGCTGTTTAAGTCGGGCATGAAAGTTGGACAAGAGCACATTGCCTCATTGATTAACACCTTAATTTTAGTTTACGTTGGTGCGAGTTTACCCTTGCTATTATTGCTAGTGGCTGGTTCAGACCAGCCGGTTTGGACTTTGGTAAATTCAGAATTTATGGCTGAGGAAATTATTAGAGCATTGGCAGGAAGTGCTTCCTTGGTGATTGCAGTACCTATTGCCACAATTGTGGCAGCACGTTATTTAACTTGGCGGGATTGATAATTGTTTAGACCCTTATCTTAGGTTGGATAATTTAATTAAGAAAAAATATTCAATCAAACTAAACACAAAAAAGACAACTGTGGTAACTGGATTGTTTTGGTCACTAAAGCCGCGGTTATTTTAGAGCTGGTCGTGTAACTTTGGGTGACCACCTTTTAGACACCAATTTGTATAGTTTACGTTGGATAGAGTTTAAACAGAAATATAAACCGCCCTAGAAGTTTGGGCGGTTTGTTATTGAAACTTTATCGGAATCTCCAGTTGGTCATCATTTTCTGGGAGTCCAGAAGGATTGCTCCTGCGGAAGACTAGTTTACCATCGGGTGTGGTTGGGGTCTCAAAATTTAGTGAGGCAGTAAAGGGTGCATATTCTGTGGTCATCCAATCTTCTTGAGCAGTTCCGTACCCTTGGGCAATCTTTTGGTTATTGCCATCGTATAAATCAATGGGGAAAGTGGCTTCAAAGTACCATTGCCCTCGAGCTTGACCCTTAATCTCCAAAGGCGAGTTAATAACTGAGTTCTGGGCTGGCGATTCTACAGTAATGAGTGGGTGATTGATGGGCTCACTTCCTTGAGATTGTTCATCCTGAGTTGGGAAGGCTGGCTCAGGTTTTGATTCATCTTGCCAGAGAAAATACCCGACTCCAATCGCGAGTAACCCAATCACCACTATCAACAATATTTTGTTCATAGTTTTAAAATTTACCAATAATAAATATTAGCTAGCTAAATTAGCTAAGTGATTGCCAATATAATATGGCCACACTATCAAAGCTAACACGCCTTGCCAGAATGCTAACTGCAGATAGCCGATGGTAAAAAGCCAACCAGCTAACCAGAGCACCCCAAGCGAACTGTGTTGTTCAATCTTAATTTTTTCCATACCTATAGTTTATCAAAAAACCGCTCTGTTGAGGAGCGGTGCTGTGATTAGCTGTTTGCCGCTGCTTCGAGTTTGGCAATATCAAGTTTTTTCATTTCGAGCATGGCTTTCATGGCTTTATCAGCTTTGGTTTTATCTGGATCGCTGAGTAATTCACCAAGTCGTTTTGGGACCACTTGCCAGGAGTAGCCGTATTGATCTTGCAGCCAGCCGCACTGTTGGGCTTCGGGTGCGCCGCCTTCGGTCAGCTTGTCCCAGTAGTAATCAACCTCTGCTTGGTTATCGCATTCAATTTGAATTGAAATGGCACCGTTTGGTTCAAACTGATGCATGGCACTGCTTTCCATAGCACCAAATTTTTGGCCTTCCAAAGTGAAGCTGGCATATTTTACTTTTCCTTCCTCGTCTTGTTCACCAGCTTCATAGCGGGCAATTAAGTCGATCGAAGAATTCTTAAACACACTGGTGTAAAAATTGATGGCTTGTTCGGCTTGGCCAAAGTGTTTTCCAACAAACATGTAAGACGGCACAATCTTGCCGGTGTTTTGGCCAACGCTAATTTGCCAAGACAAGCCAAAACGGTCTTCAATCCAGGCGTATTTTTCGCTCCAAGGATAGGTGTTGAGTTCCATCATGGCTTTACCACCTTCAATAAGTTTATTGTGAAGGGCTTCTACTTCTGCAGCTGTTTTAAAATTCACAGCCAGAGAAATAGTCGGATTGAATTTAAAGTAAGGACCACCGTCTAAACCTAAAAAGCTCTGGCCGTTAAGTTCAAAAATAGCCGTAATAATTTTTCCTTCCAGTCCTTTCCACGGCTCAAAGTCAACCTTATTTGGATAGCGTTGAATATGATTAATTTTAGAATTGGGAAACAATGAGATGTAGAAGTTAATCGCCTCTTCGGCATTATCTTCAAACCACAAGCAAGGGGAGAGTTTGTCCATAGATTTAATTAGTTACTTTTGAATTTCGCAAGCAATTTTTCTTCTGGTTCTTATCATAATTATCATCGAGACGATAAAGATAACTAGACCGAGGAATTGCGCTCCAGGGCTATCATCATTGCCACCGTAAATAATTAGGAAGATACCAATTGCTCCGCTTAAGATTGAGGGCAGAAGTTTTTTAAAACCAGATGTGATGCGCATAATCATTTGTTGTTTCCTGCGCCTACCAAACCGGGACTTTTGGCAGCCAGCTTAAGAATTTTTTTAAGCGCCGGGATATTTAAATCTTCAAGTTTTTTGAAGCGGATACAGCTTTTGCCAACACTAACCTTCCCTAAAGCTTTTTTATGCTTTTCGGCTATATATTCGCCTTTGTCAACTGCGCAAACATACAGACTGAGATAATTTTTTTGGCTGGCTAGAGCTATTACAGGCCAATCAATCTTTTCTTTTTTGTAATTTAGATAAGGGAATTTGCCGTAACCGAGCATGTTATAGGCAAACCACGGTCTAAATTTAGCCGCAGACTTTTGAATCAAGTTATGTAAAAAATGGATTGGCTCTTGGCGCTCTTTGGGCAGTTTGGAAATATAGTCAGCCACATTTTTAGCGCCAACTGGCTTGAACATATTCATAACTTTAGTGTAACAAAAAACCACCTCGCCTGCGAGATGGTTTAATTCCTTACCTTAATCACCAACTTCTACTTTAAAACCACCATAGGCGAAGCGCTTCATGTCGAACGGCATGTCCATTGGTTGAGAGTTATATTTCTTATCAAAATAAGCCATGACTTTTTTGTTGACTTCGTTTCGATGACTCTTTGATTTAAAAACTATGAATGAAAACCAGACAGCTTCGCTAGTTTTAGTTTTGGCCATTTTATGAAAAGTGAAAGTAACATACTTTGGTGTGGCATCATCAATTTTACATTCCTTATAATCCAGCGCTCCAAACTTGAGCCAAACATCTTTGGCTTCGGAGGCAATCTTTTTATATTTAGCCGTACTCTTTTTTGGAATGGAGATTACAAAACCATCAACGTATGCACCTTTTTTCATATTTTTTGATTTAATTCTTAAGTTTATTATAACAAAAAAACCAGAACAGAAGTTCTGATTTTTTCTATGGCTCTCTGTCGTGGATAATATTAGAACATATTATATAAAGCAGTCTATCCAACCGGTTTAAAACTACCTTGGTTTAACACCAACCAGCAAACCCCTATCTTTCATTAAACCGTTCTTTAAAAACTTTGATTTTAGTCCTTCCTTTTCCATTATCTTCAACATATCATTTGTCTCAAAAAGCCCCATTTCGTGACGGTCAACAAAGTATTTAACTTTCTGGCCCTTTTCCGCAACTAAATAGTGCATATCCATAATTGACACTGATTTGTTCTTAATTTCAGAAACAACAAGACGGGCTATCTTTATTTCTGGTTTATCATAAGTAGTCATATGAGGATTACCAGCTTTGTAGACCTTCTTATTAAACCAAGGTTCAATGATTACTACGCCACCTGGTTTTAAATGACTAGAAATGCCTTGAATAGTTTTTTGGAAGTTAGTCAAAGTTTTTACATATCCAATTGCACTAAATAAACTTGTAATCACGTCAAATTGTTTGCCCAGTTTGAGCTGTGACATATCCGCCCTTTTAAAAGCAACACCTTTTACATTTTTTTCGGCAACCTTTAAAATACCCTCATTTAAATCAGTGCCCAAGCATCTATAATTCTTTTTCAAGTAGGCGAGATGTTTGCCAGTGCCACATCCCAAATCCAGTAGATTATTACCAGAGCTTAATTTATTTTTTTTGATTAACTTATCTATGACAGCAACCTCTTTCTTATAGTCCTTGAATGTATAAATTAGGTCATAGTATTTAGCTTGGTCGCCATAGATTTTTTTCATAGAGTTGAAGTTATTTACTTCATTTTAACACTCACAAGTTCTACCGTCCACGACACCTAAATAAAAAACACCAACTTCTGTTGGTGTTTTTTAGTGGCTCGGGAGCTGGGATTCGAACCCAGGACCGATCGGTTACACATTATCCTAATCTTTCGAAAAGGGGTGGACTATATCATCATCCCAAAAGGATGCAAGGCGCTTCCCACAACTTAGTTGCAGTACTCCCCGAAGGGATAGTCTCTGAACCTTTCTGCTTAAAGCAAACTTGGCTGCTGATTACCATACAGTTGCCTGTGAAGGCTTCCAGCAATTCACCTTGTTTTCTTACCAAATTACTTTGGTAAGCTGCGTAGACCGGCGTGTATTTCTTTGTGGCAGTTTGAGCAAACTAGAATGCACTTATCAAGCTCATTTTGGACTTTTGCCCAAGATCGAGAATGACCTTTCATACCAATTCCAAACTCTTTTGTGCGAGCGGATTTGTGATGAAATTCTAATGCACCCGGGTACTTATTGTATGAACAATAAATACACTTACCTCCCAAGTATTGCAAAGCTTTTTGTTTAACAGTTTTGCGACGCTTGGCCACTGCCTTTTTGAGATACTCAGCCCGGTCGGAATATTTTCTTGTTTCAGGCATAAAATTAATAAATGTTAATAATTTCAACCCTTTCAAGAATGTGTTCACAGCCGATAGCTCTACCGCTGAGCTACTCCCGAATATTCAATTTTACTTAGACAGTTTAACAAAATCTGGCAAATTTATCAACCTAGTAAAGCTTAGGTTTTAGCCCGATTTTGTGGTATTATATAGACAGAATTTACTCAGGAAACAAAAGTGCGCAATAAAAATTACAATCAGCAGAAAGGATTTGGCATCATCGAAGTCGTGGTGACTCTGTTTTTGATTGGCGTAACTCTATTAATGTTTGCAATCGTATCTAATTCAGTAGTCCTTAACAAGTATAATAAGTATAAGGAAGTTGCTTTAAGAATTGCTGAGCACGAACTTCAAGAATTACGCACTACTCCGTATGCTAGTTTACCGTCTTCAGGTTCTCTATCTAATTCTCAGTTATCGAGTATCCCGCAAGGTGCCGCAAACCTCACCATCACAGAAATAGAAACTGGGTTGTCTGAAGCAGAAGTGGTTGTTAGCTGGCGCAACCCGTCAGGCACAGGTACTCAACAAGTTAGTTTATCTACCTATTTATGGCAAACGGGATTAGGCAAATGAACAAATCTTTTTACAACCAGGATGGTTTTACTTTGTTTGAGATGATCATTGTGATTTTTTTGTTTGCTATTTTGTTAGTTGGACTTTTAAATATTTTTGATTGGCAACACAAAATTTATAATTTGGAACAAGCAGAGATTGCTGCTACAGGTACGGCACGGGTTGCCCTCAATGCGATGACCTTTGGCATGGCGCCTGGTTCTGCTATAGTCGCCAGCCGAACTATTGATAGTACTAATTATGTCACAGGGGGCTCAACCGTTGTGGTGCAGTTACCATCATATGACTCAAGTAATAACGTCATTGCGGACACTTGGGATTACATAGTTTTTTCGGCTTCTGGAAGCAATCTCACTCAAACAATTGATGCCGCTAATAACAGCGAACGTAACTCAGGGACAAAATTGTTAACTGACTCATTAGAAAATTTTGCTTTAACATATAATAATGCCGACCCAACAGCTGCGAGTCAGATAACAGTTAATTTGACTACACGGTCTTATTACAGAGGCAACAATTCGACTTCTGTGAATCTTCAAGAAACAATATTTTTAAGAAATCGATGAGAAATCAACACACACAACAAGGTCAAATACTAATGCTTGGGATTGTGATTATGGCGATTTTATTCACCATGTCTACTTCCTTGTGGGGTTATACCCATTTGCAGGTAAAAGCCAGTAGGCAGGCTGTAGAACGGAGCCAGGCTTTAAATTTGGCTGAGGCAGGCATAGACAAAGCGATCGCAGAGCTAAATAACGATTCCTCATTTAACGGTGAGGCTGGGAGTTTGGGCCCAGGTGAATATGTCACCACCGTGACTACAATTGACGCCAATAATAAACAAATTACCTCGACTGGTTACACTCCTTCTATCAGTAATGCAACAGCTGAGGTTACGGTGAAAATGAATGTCAGTATTGATTTGTCTAGTGTGGCGTTCAATTTTGGAGTTCAGGTTGGAGAAGGTGGATTGAGTATGAGTAATAACTCAGTTGTAAATGGAAATGTCTACTCGAACGGGAATATTTCCGGCAGTGGTGATATTACTGGAGATGCGACAGTAGCCGGCGGTGGGAATGCTTCCGTTGATCAAGAGTGCGCAATCAATTCGGCTAACTATGACTTTAATGCCACTGCAAAGCGTGATGTGGCTCAACGTTTTACCCCAACCGTAACCGGTGCGCTTACAAAAATTAGTGTGTATCTCAAGAAGACCGGGAGCCCGAGTAATATTACAGTTAGGATTGTGTCAGATAATTCAGGCTCACCGAGTACTACCGGCGTAGGTGGAACAGGAACAATTAATAGTTCCAATGTTACCTCTAGCTATGGTTGGATTGACGCAACATTTTCTACTAACCCTTCCTTGGTTTCTGGAACGAGCTATTGGCTGTTACTTGATACTTCCAGTAGCACCTCCAACTATTACAGCTGGGCTATGGATAGCAATGATGGATGTTCAAATGGGACTTCTAAATCAACTAGTAATTGGTCGTCACCTTCATGGGCAGCACTTAGTCGAGATATGAACTTCCGCACTTATATGGGTGGAATTGTGACCTCATTAACAGGGGTTGATGTTCTTGGTGATGCCCGAGCTCCTATAATGACTGGTTGTAATGTGAGTGGCGATGCTTACTACAATGCTACCAATACTTGCAGCGTTGGCGGAACTACCTATTCTGGTACAGCAGATTCCCCACAACAGGCTATGCCGATTTCACAAGCCCAAATTGATGAGTGGAAAAGCGCTGCGGAGAATGGTGGTACTTATAATGGGAACTATACCTTAACTAATGGGCAAACAGCTACCATAGGTCCGTTGCGGATTAACGGCAATTTAACCTTAGATAATAATGTTACTTTATACCTCACTGGACCGATTTGGGTAAATGGGAACATTACCATTAGTAATAATTCAATTATTCGTATTGATGCCAGTTTGGGTTCTGCAGGGGTTGCGATAGTAGCTGATAGTTTAACTAATCCAGCCACAGCCGGACTAGTAAATATTGGGAATAACGCTGATATTGTTGGGAATAATAATCCTGGGAGTTACCCGTTAGTGCTATCAACCAGTACCAGCAATAGCGCCATTACTTTGAGTAATAATACTGCTGGAGCAATTTATTATGCTGCCAATGGAACTGTTCAGGTTGCAAATAATGCCGGCGCCTACCAACTAACTGGTTATGGAATTAGTCTAAGTAATAATTCTACTATTACTTATCAGTCTGGTTTGGCAAACGTGACTTTTTCAAATGGTCCGGGAGGTTCTTGGGCGAAAGTTGATGGAAGCTATATAATTTTGCCGTAACATGCAATCCGTAATTTTATCCCAAACTTCAACCAGACAACCAGATATAGTCCAACAACGCATTATCACTAGTGAAGAAGAAAAACCAGTTGAACCAGGGCAGGTTTCTAAACCAGTTCCGAGCATTATTTATTTTGTTTTAGCTGTTTTGTTGATTGTAGTAGCAATTTGGGCAATCAATAAGTTTCGAGCTCCAGACATTCCAACAACCCTTCCTACTAAACAAGTTAAGAGACCTCTTGCACCGGTTAAAAGATTAAAAAAATGATCCGTAACCACTTACAATTAGCCACTACACCCAGCCGCAAGCAAGCCTTGCGGATTTTGGAAGCCGGCCTGTCCGCAGTAGAAACTAAACAACTCATGCAGAACGGGTTTTTTTATGACGCCCAAAAAGATATTTTGCATATTCAAGGTAAACGATTCTCGCTAAAACACTACCGCCACGTGGTGTTTGTGGGCATAGGCAAAGTTGCAGCAAAAGTTGCAGAATTTGTGGAATCTCAAATGCAGCATCGTCTTGCCGGTGGAGTAGTGATAGACGTAGTTGCAGCTAACACCAAAACTATCGTGAGCCGCGTGGGCACTCATCCTCTGCCATCTTCCGCGAATGTTTCTGCTACTAATGAAATTATTACTATGCTAGAAAATCTTACCGAAGATGATTTAGCGATCATGGTAATCAGTGGCGGCGGAAGCAGTCTGATGACTAACCCCCAAGTTGTTTCTTTAGAAGAAGAACGTAAAATCACCCAAGCCCTGATGGATGCTGGAGCCAATATTTCGGAAATGAATATTGTGCGAAAACATCTAAGTTCAGTAAAGGGTGGCGGTTTGGCTAAATATGCTTACCCTGCTTCTGTAATTAGTCTAATCTTTAGTGACATTCCAGGCGATAACTTGGCGCAGGTCGCCAGTGGGCCAACAGTTTTAGATAATAGCACTGTAAATGATGCTATGGAGATTATGCATAAGTACCAGGTCTTGGATCGTTGTCGGATGGACCACTGTGGTATGCGGGAGACGCCAAAAGATTCGAAATACTTCAAAAAAGTCACCAACATTTTGTTTTGTAGCAATCAAGTCGCCTTAAAAGCGATGGAACGGCAAGCTCACGATTTGGGGTTAAAGGTGAAAGTCTGGCCTGGGTCATTCAACGGTGAAGCCAGAGAGCTGGCCAAACAATTCGTAGGCTCAATAAAAAAAGGAGAGTGTTTAGTGGCGGTTGGCGAAAGTGTAGTTACCATTAAGAGCCATCAAAAGGGGAGTGGTGGAAGGAACCAAGAAATGGCTCTCGCGGCATTGTTAAATTTACCCCAGGATGTAACCTTTGTAGCATTGAATTCGGACGGTCATGATAACAGTGATGTGGCTGGTGGTATTGTTGATCAAACCAATTTACGAAAAGCAAAAAGTTTGGGTATTGATTTAAATTACCACTTAGATCATCATGATGAATATGGAGTCTTATCAGATATCGGTGCTTCTATTATGACCGGTATCACCGGAATCAATATTTCCGATTTAGTAGTTGCAATTCACCAATAAAATTATGAAAGTTGTATATTACGGCTTAACTTCTAAACAAAAGTTGTGGCTAAAAACAAATAAACCAAAATATGAGTGGCGGGCAATGTCTGGTGTATTAACGTTACGAAATCTTCCAGGCCCTAGTACGGAGATTATCTCTATTCATACTGATAGCAGAATTAACTCACAAGTCTTGGAGCATCTACCCAAGTTAAAATTAATCGTTACTCGTACTGCTGGGGTTGACCATATTGATTTAGCAGCTTGTCATCGCCATAAAGTTGCTGTGGTTAATTCAGCTGGATTAAACTCTGCTTCTGTAGCCGAGTTCACCTTTGCGCTGTTATTAAGTTATTTGAGGAATATTCCCCAAGCACTTTCCGATGGAAAAAAGTTGAGAACAGGCTCGGAAAAATTATCAGGAGTAGAGTTATCTGGTAAAACCTTGGGAATCGTTGGAACCGGAGCAATAGGATTAAAGGTTGCCCAGATTGGTTCAGGCTTTGGAATGAACCTAATTGGGTATGATGCTAAACGCAACCTTAAAGCTGCTAAAAAACTGGGTTTAACATACTTAGGCTTAAAGCAGCTATTGCAACGCTCCGATGTAATTTCTGTTCATGTTCCCGCGACCCCACTTACAGAGCACATGTTTAATAGAGCATTGTTAAGCCAGGTGAAAGCTGGGGGGATTCTCATCAACACAGCCCGAGGGAGTGTGGTAGAGCCAAAGGCAGTAAGTTGGGCACTTGATTCAAAAAAATTGAGTGCATATCTTACTGATGTGTTGGATAAAGAGTACCAAATCTACACTCACGGCAAAGCTAGCCCAAAAGATAGACTAATTATTCAGTGGCAAAGACAGTTGTTAAAAAATCCCAAGGTTTTCGCCACCCCCCACGTTGCCCACTATACCAAGGAGTCAGAATTGCGGATTTTGGAGCATACCACCGAAGTAATCAGCCGTTTTATTGCGGGTAAAAAAATTACGGCTATTATTTAAATTTTTTGTTGTTAAGTTGTGTTAAGTTGTGTGAGCTGCTGAGCATCCCCGAAAGGGGATTTTTTATTTCTGTGGGGATAACTAATCACCTGACGGCCGCCAAAAAATAAAAAGTAGGTAAAGCATGGCAAATTTTAGAACAACTGATCCGGTTTGGAGACCACAACATATAGGGGTATAATTTTTATACGCATACAATATCATGTGTCTAATAAAACTTCGCGATTTGCGAAGTTTTGGAGAAACAAACATAGTGAAATGTCCAAAATGTTTTAATATCGATACTAAAGTGGTTGATTCCCGGCCAGTAGAAGAAGCAGGGGCCATAAGGCGGAGGCGAGAATGTGAAAAATGCGGCTTCCGATTCTCCACTTACGAGCAGATTGAAATTTTAGATCTAGCTGTGGTGAAAAGAGATGGTTCCAAGCAGCCATACTCAAGAGAAAAGCTTGAACGGGGCCTGCGACTGGCTTTTGAGAAGCGCAACCTCACTGATTACATGTTCCGGAAAGTTGTCTCAGAAATAGAGCAAGAGATTCAAAGAAAGAATGGCGGTGAAATCGCCAGTGAGCAGATCGGCGAAATCGTTATGAAGGTCATTCGCAAAGTCGATAAAGTTGCTTACATTCGCTTCGCTAGCGTATACCGGCAATTCGAAGACATTCAAGAATTCAAACAAGAAATTTTAAAACTTTAAATACTAATTAAGAGAGATAAATAAAATGATTCAATCCAACAACCTTCTTCAAATTAAAAAGCGCAGCGGTCTAATCGAAGACTTTGATGCAACCAAGATTGAAGTTGCTATTAGTAAAGCTTATGTTCAAGTCAATTTTAAAACTAATCAAACCTTGACCAGAGAAATCGCCAAAGCCGTTATCGCTGATTTAGATAAGACTTTTGTGGATCGAGTCCCAGGTGTAGAGGACGTACAAAATACAGTAGAACGTAAATTGATGGAACAAGGTTTGTTTGAAGTGGCCAAAGCTTACATTATCTACCGGTATGAGCACACTAAAGTACGCGAACAACAAAAAGCAGAAGTTTTGCAAAAGGTTGATGCTAATCAGCTGATGATTATCAAGCGAGATGGCCGTAAGGAACCATTTTCTCCAGAAAAGCTTAAGAAGAGCTTGGAAGTAATTTTGGGTGACTATGCTTCAGATATCGATACTACAACTGTATTGAATCAAGTTCGTTTGGAACTTTACGAGGAAATCACTACCTCCGAAATTGAGCGTGCATTAATTATGGTACTACGTGCGTACATCGAAAAAGACTCGGCCTATTCTTATGTGGCAGCCCGGGCCATGGCGAATAAAATTTATAAGGAAGTTATTGGTAGTGATGAAATTGATTTTACCCCAGGTGTGTTAGAAGCTCAGATCCGCCAAGCTTTTGTGAAGCGTATTCAAGAAGCTGTTGCTATTGGACGTTTAGACCCAAGAATGCTGACTTTTAATTTGGAATATATTGCCTCTGAATTAGTCTTGGAACGTGATAACTTGCTCAATTACCTTGGAGTTCAGACTTTGTATGATCGTTATTTAACCAAGAACCCACAGAATAAACAGGTTTTAGAGACTCCGCAAATGTTCTGGATGCGTATTGCTATGGGTGTAGCTTTATCAGAGCAGGATAAAGAAGCCCGCGCTGTAGAGTTCTACCGAATTACTTCAACTTTGCATTTTGTACCATCTTCACCAACCTTATTCCACGCTGGAACTATCCATTCCCAATTGTCTTCTTGTTACCTCACAACCATAGAAGATGATTTGCATCACATTTATAAGTGTTTGAGTGATAACGCCCAAATGTCTAAATGGGCGGGCGGAGTAGCAAATGATTGGACCAAGCTCCGTGGGACCGGCGCGATGATTAAACGGGTTGGAATTGAGAGTCAAGGTGTAATCCCTTTCCTTAAGGTTGCCAACGACACTACTGTGGCGATAAATCGTAGTGGTCGTCGTCGCGGTGCTACCTGCGCTTATCTGGAAACTTGGCACTGGGATATCGAAGACTTTTTGGAACTTCGCAAGAACACTGGTGATGAACGTCGTCGCACCCCGGATATGAACACAGCCAACTGGATCCCTGATTTGTTTATGGAAAGAGTGAAGAGCGGCGGCATGTGGTCATTGTTCAGCCCAGAAGAAGTGCCAGAGCTTCACGAATTATACGGTCAAGAATTCAAAAAGCGCTATGAGCAGTATGAACAGCAAGGCTTAGCTGGTGGTATTCGATTGTTCCGGCAGATTCCTGCTAAGGATTTGTGGAAGAAGATGCTTACTATGCTATTCGAAACTGGCCATCCATGGGTAACTTTCAAAGACCCCTCTAATATTCGTAGCCCACAAGATCACGTTGGTGTAGTGCATAGTTCTAACCTTTGTACAGAAATCACTTTAAATACTTCAGCTGAGGAAACCGCGGTTTGTAATTTGGGTTCAATCAACTTGGCTCGCCATGTCCGCAACGGCCAGCTTGATGTTGAAAAGATTCAATACACTGCCACCATTGCTATGCGTATGTTGGACAACGTTATTGATCTTAACTTCTACCCAACTGTAGAAGGCAAGAACTCAAACTTAAAACACCGTCCAGTCGGTCTTGGGGTTATGGGTTTCCAAGACATGCTTTATCAGATGAATGTTAAATTTGATAGCGATGAAATGGTCAAACTCGCTGATGAGAGCCAGGAAGTCATTGCTTACTACGCCATTCTTGCTTCAACCCAATTAGCTAAAGAGCGGGGGGCTTACCCATCCTTCCGTGGTAGCAAATGGGATCGTGGCATTTTGCCAGTCGACACAATTGCATTATTAGAGCGCGAACGCGGCACTGAGATCCCAGTATCCCGCGACGGCAAAATGGATTGGAGTATTGTTCGCAATGCTATTAAGGAGTATGGTATGCGCAACTCCAATACTATGGCCATCGCACCAACTGCAACCATCTCTAATATCTCCGGAGCCATTCCTTCTATCGAACCAATTTATAAAAATATTTACGTAAAAGCTAATATTTCTGGAGATTTTGTGGTTGTGAACCACTATTTGGTTAAAGAATTAAAAGAGCGGGGCTTGTGGAATGACGATATGCTCGCTAAACTCAAGTTCTACGATGGCCGAGTTACCGAAATCCCAGAGGTACCACAAGATCTCAAAGACAAATATAAGGAAGTCTTTGAAATTGATTCTCGCTGGCTAATTAAAGCAGCAGCTTATCGTGGTAAGTGGATTGATCAATCACAATCACTCAATATTTTCTACGGTGGTAAATCAGGTAAGGATATTAATGATGTTTATTTGTACGCCTGGGATATGGGTGTAAAAACAACTTATTACCTCCGCACCTTAGCAGCTTCCCAAGTAGAAAAATCAACGGTTAATACTTCAGAATTTGGAAAAACTCACCTGCGGGGCCAGCAATCTACCGAAGATGCTGTGGCTCAAGAAGTCGAGCAAAAACAGCCAGAGCCACAGCAAGTTCCGGTGATGGCTACTGTTACCGAAGTTGTGTCAGAAATTGCCTCTGTGACCGCCTCAGCGCCTGGTATGGCCCCTGTATCTGTAACTGAGACAATCACCCAGGTTTCTACAGAAGAAGTTAACTTAGCCGAAAAGTTGGGAATTAACACTTCCGATAGCTCCCAGCCAGAAGTTGCCCCGACTGCCTCAGAACCTAAGCCGTTGACCAGCATTCTCAATCAAACTGATTTTAAGATGTGTCGCTTAGACGATCCAGAGTGTGAAGCTTGCCAGTAATTAATTAATTCACCGAAATGCCAATCCAGAAAACCAACCAAAGAGTAAATATAAACGACCGCCGCGTAATCAATGGAAAAGATGCTGACGTTATTCAGCTTTACCCAATGAAGCACACCTTTGCTTGGGAATCTTACCTAGCTGCGAACGCTAATCACTGGCTCCCAACCGAAATTGGGATGCAGTTAGACATCGAGCAGTGGAAGAGTTCAACTGTGTTATCACCGGACGAACGCCAAGCTTTTGAAACTGTGTTAGGGTTCTTCACTACCGCTGATTCAATCGCTGCTAACAATATCGTGATGGCAGCTTACAAGCACGTCACCTCTCCGGAAGTGCGGATGTATTTGCTTCGTCAAGCTTTTGAAGAAGCGATTCACACTCATGCTTACCAATACATTGTTGAAAGCTTGGGTATGGACGAAGGAAAAATCTTCAACATGTACCGGGAGATAGATTCTATCTATAACAAAGCTTCATTTGTCTTAACCTTTAACGAAGGTATCTTTAATCCTGAGTTTAAGACTGGCACATTAGAAGCTGATCAAAAGTTTGTCGAAAATATTGTGGTGTTCTCTCTCATCATGGAAGGGATTTTCTTTTACAGCGCGTTTGCGGTGATGTTTGGTTTCCAACGCCAAAAGAAGATGGTTGGTAGTGCCGAACAGATTCAGTACATTATGCGTGATGAATCTATGCACCTTAACTTTGGTATTTGGCTGATCAACACTATTCGTGAAGAGCAACCAGAGATTTGGACTCCAGAGTTCCAGCAACACATCATCGATTTGGTCAAAGAGGCTGCTGTCCTGGAATACACTTTTGCGCAAACCGTATTCCCGAAAGGTATCTTTGGCATGAACGCAGAAGGATTCAAGCAGTACATTGAACATATCGCTGACCGTCGTCTTAACAGTATTGGCCTGGCACCTCAATTCAACGTTGCTAACCCGTTCCCGTGGATGAGTGAAGCGGTCGACTTGAACAAAGAAAAGAACTTCTTTGAGACCCGCGTGATTGAGTATCAAACCGGAGGCACCTTGGATTGGTAAAATCAAGCCCCAGCTTGCTGGGGTTTTAAATTTGGTATAATATGGGTATCTGCAACCAAGGCGCAGACTATATTTAAAGTAGGATTATCATTGGTAGTTAGTAATGGAGTGCCCAAACACGATGAAGTTGCTGACAGTCGGTCTCTAGGACCAAAACCTAGAGTCAATAATGGATTAGCTTCCCCTTAAGCTTTTTCATTAGTTCGATGCCTTGCACCTTTCTTTTGCCAATAAGAAGGTGCTTTTTTATACCTTGAAAAAAACTTCCATAAGGGTTATACTAGACGCAGAAATTTAACGAGGTGAGCCATGGATTTACTCTACGCATTGATGTGGGCTGCTGAAGAAATATTGAGCTGGCCGAAAAGGGCTGCTTATTCGTACCGCGCGGCACGAAGGATATTCAGTGGCATGGGTATATTTTAGGGAAAAGGGACTTCGGTCCCTTTCTGATTTAGGAGGGAGTATGGATTACCAAGCGGTTAAGATGCCGTATATCAAGCACGGTCAACAGACCTACCGCACTTATTGCTTGGTAGATCCGGTTGGCTGGAATTTAGGTGTTGAACCAAAGCGGATTGTTGAGATCTTGCTAGGAATGAAATGTAAGTTGCTTAAAGTCAACTTGTTAGAAGTACTTCGTGGTACAGTCGGTACTGCTAAGTACGTTCGCGGGGCGACTATTCATCAAGCTCCTAACTACTTTGATTGCAGCACCTTGGTGTGTTGGTCATTTGCGCTGATTGGTGTGCAAATGCCGCGCTATGCAATTGAGCAGGCAAAGCAAGGAGCAGTCACAGCTTTAATTAACGCCCGGCTGGGTGACCTGGTTTTTTGTAAAGGTAAAATCCCCAGAATTGATGAGGATGTTCCTAATGGGGTTGGTCACGTGGCTATTGCTACTGGGAGAGGTACGGTGATTCATGCCAAAAATCGGCAAGTGGGAGTCATCGAAGAACCTATTGGTAGCATCTGCGCCAATCTCAGCAAATTTCGAGGGGTTAAAAGGATTTTACCAACCCGAGGTTGGTTCACGGTGATTGTGCCCAACGATCTAAAAATTTCTTACAGTTCTGACCTGCGCTGGAAAGTTGGGTCAAAATTAAAGCGATGAGAATTATATCTCATCGCGCTTTTTTTAATCTGCAAACATTTTTTCTAAATCCGCAGTCACGTTAATATCCGTAGTTTTGATTAGTCGTATAAAGTAATGTTTAGCTAGCTCGTTAAGTTCTTCTTCGATTTCTTTGGCCATGGTGTAAGGGGAAATCCAAATACTGTTCTGCCACTTTTGGAAACCCAAGCTTACTAATTTTGCCCGAATCACGTTTCGGACTTGTCGCTGTTTTTCTGGGATGTCAAAAATTACTAATTTCCAAACCCCGTCTTTCTCTTTTGCAATCGTGTGCATGAGAATATTGGCATCCGGGCTAACTTGGTAGCGGTCGTTGACTAGTTCCACCACGCCCTGATTGGTAAGGCGGAACATGGTGTCGTAAATTTTCTTCTTGCTGGCTCTGTTGTCAAACTGTCCGTATAGTTGATGCAACATCTGTGGACCCCGTTCATTAAGAAGCAAGAGGATGTCTTGAGAAAACTTTGAAAGTGGTCGGGGCATGAGGAAAATTAAACTTAATTACGCGTAAATTCATCATACATTTTAATTTTTAGTTTCGTCAAGCATAAAAAGTTAGAATAACTTGACAATTCTTCCATTAACTAACAAATATGTTATAATTATTTCAAAGTTGAAGGTAAGAAATAAATATAAAGCATTGAATTTAGAATCAACTGACAATCAATTTCCGCATCGAATCTCATTGTCTCAAGCCGCAGCTCTCAGCGGTTACCATCAAGACTATCTTGGCCAGCTTTGCCGACTAGGTAAGATTAAGGCGTCCAAAATTGGACGCAATTGGTATACTACACAAAGCGAATTACAATCGTTATTAAACTTCACCGGCGCAATAGAAGAAGAGGATAATAGCTTTAATGGCCAGGTAGCAGACGAAGAAGACAAGGGTCTGTTTGATTTTTCAGCCCCAGAGGAAGAAACTACTCCGAATATCGATGGAGTGCGCGCAGCGGTAATTTCCAATCCAGCACTTGACGAAGAAATGGCTAGTGTAGAAAGCGCAGAAATTCAGGGTCAAGCCAAAGTTGAACCGATCATTGCTACGCCGGTTGTGATTGACAACTATGTGATCAGCGAAGTAGACGGCATCCCGATTCGCCTTGCTGCGGAGAATGCAGCTCGCCAGCATCACACCATTCAATCCTTGGTTACCCGGCTAAAATTAGATTCACTTCGCAGTGAAGTGCTGCAAGTTTCTGAAGTGGTGCAAACCATGTCTGATGAACTCGCGGCCGTCAAAGAAATCGTTGCCAAGCACGATCAAGTTTTACGTCACCGCAAAGACTTAGCTACCACTTATGCGGCTAGCATTGATATGTTTCCACAAAGAGCCCAGCAAGAGGCCATGCTGTTATCCTTAGAAGATGATTCAACTCCAGAACCAGTGAGTGTTTGGAGGATTTGGGTTGCCCCCGCCTTAGCAATTCTGCTAGTGACAGTGGTTACGGGTTGGATTGTGATCAGCAATTTTCCTTCAGGCCACAGTACTGTTAGCACTATTAAATATCAGCCTTTGCCAAGCCAACAGAGCGGGGTGGTTGCTGGGGATAACACCGATGGTTTGCAGGACATACAAGGTGCTAGTATCAATATAGAACCCTAACTTATGAAATCAGTTTTTTGGAAAATTACAGCAGTTGCTAGCATTATTCTTGGCTCCCTAGGCCCTCAGGTGGCCCAGGGTTATTTGGCGACCGATTTGATGGATAGTGCTGTAGAACAGTCTGGCCCAACCCTAGAGGTTGTAAGTTCTAATTTAGACACTGTTATCACCATGTCCTCTGGCCCTGACTGTACTAGTGGGAATTTAAGTTTTGATCGCTTTGATTTGTTACTATGGCATAACTGTAATTTTCAAATCAGTCTTGGAACAGTCATGGCACCAAAAGTTACCGTTGCTACCAAGCTTCCTGAATTACCTCAAGTTGTGGTGCTTCGTCCTGAGTCTAATCAATTACCAAACCACGCTGAGTTCTGGAACTCTCATTCTCAACCAACCGCAGCTTTTATTGCTAATTCGGTTATTAAGCTTTCTGCTCTTTCCGAAACTTCCTCTCCGCAAAACTTACAACAGCCAACTTTTTCTGAAGATTTGTTAATCACGACTGACAGTAGTCAAAAGTATATCGTGATGCGCTGCTGAGTCACGGATGGAGGACAGGTTTAATTAATTAATATTTTATTTATCATGAACGAAGATATTCGGGTTGGTGGCGGCCCTGAACGCCAAATGAATCCTATGGGTTCTCGCAGTGGTTCTCGTAACAATATGCCTTGGATTGTCCTGGCTGTTGTTGTTCTATTAGTTATCGTAGGTGTAGTATTATTCCGCGACAAATTGTTCCCTAGCCAAGACGGCAAAAAAGACGGTGCGATGATGCAAGAAGAAACCCTTTCTGGGTACCAAGCAGTCTTCTTGAGTAACGGACAGGTATATTTCGGTAAATTGTCTGATGTTAGCGCTACTTACGCAACTTTGAACGATATTTATTACCTCCAAGTAACCCAACCACCTTTACAAGGTTCTCAAACTGAAAACCAACAGCAACAACAACCACAGCTTTCTTTGGTAAAGCTTGGTCAAGAACTACATGGTCCAGTTGATGAAATGAAGATCAACCGTGAGCAAATCCTTTTCTTTGAAGATATCAAAGAAGACGGCCGAGTAATGCAGGCGATTCGTGAATACCAAAAGAATCCACCAGCAAACAATCAAGCTCCAGCAAACAATCAAGCTCCAGCAACTCAGACTCCTACCACTCCACAACCATAAGCAGCAACGATTGTTAACAAAAACCTCCCCACGCCTTTGGCAGGGGAGGTTTT
>CAZBOT010000005.1:48547-52753 GCA_964493575.1 uncultured Candidatus Saccharibacteria bacterium
AGATCAGTGACCATTTTATCAAAACCAGCTGGGGCTTTGATAGCCATTTCGGAAAGCATCTTGCGGTTAACAGTAACACCTTCTTTTTTGAGGACAGCTGCGAAACCGCTCCAAGTGGTACCATTCTCGCGGAGAGCGGCCCCTAGGCGAACTAGCCAGAGAGCGCGTTGATCGCGCTTTTTATTGCGACGATCGCGATAAGCGTAACTTTCAGCCTTGAGCAAAGCTTCACGAGCTTGGCGCAAGTTGGTGGAACGACGGTTGTCGAACCCTTTAGTACGCTTAAGAATATTCTTACGGCGCTTGGTATGGCCTACGCCGCGTTTAACTCTTGTCATATATGATAAATAAAATTACTTGTGAACAATAAGGGTCTTAATCCGACGGTTAGCTGGGCTAAGTTCGGTATCGCGACGCTTATTTTTAGAGACTTTACCGGTTTCACGAGTGTTGAAGTGATCCTGCCCGCTAGCGCGGTGCATGATTTTTCCGGTTTTAGTCTTACGGAACCGTTTAGCAGTTCCTTGGTGGGTTTTCAATTTAGGCATCTTTATATAGTTAAGAATTTTTACGTTTGGTCTAGTTCGAGGAGTCCAGGAGCAACGAGCGAAGCGTAATATAAGTTACGGTGAGCGAGTAGCGGAGCTGGCGACAAAGAAATAGGGCAAACGGGAAAGTTCTTTGTTATTTAGTAGGTGCTAAGGTCATGCTAATGGTGTTACCAGCTTTCTTTGGAGCTACTTCAATCCGATAGGGGGCGGTTAAAGCGGCTTTAAAAGTTTCTAATTGCTGATTGGCGACATCCAGAAAGGCCTGTTCGCGACCGCGCATACGCAGTTCTAGCTTGACCCAGTCACCTTCTTGCAAAAATTCATCGGCGCGCTTAGCTTTAGTGGCAATATCGTGAGAAGCGATTTTGGCACTAATGCGAATAGTCTTTACTTCGACTTTTTTGACACGCTTTTTTTGTTGTTGCTCAAGTTTCTTTTGCTGATATTTAAACTTATCAAAACTGATGAGCTTAACTACCGGCGGTTTTGCTCCCGGAGAAATTTCTACGAGATCTAGACCATGTTCCTCGCCAAGAGCGAGGGCTTGAGCAATCGGCATCACACCCAGCTGCTCACCCTGATCATTCAGGAGGCGGATTTCTGGGGCAGTAATTTGCCGATTGATACGGGTTTTTTGCAAGTTCTTGTGTTTATTACTAACCTTAACTAGCCCAAATTATAACTTTTCTGAATGATTTTGTCAAAACCCTATAAGGTGTGAGATAATGAAGAAAACCTTTTACTCAAGAAACCAAAATGAACGCCAAAGAAATAATCACTGAAGTAGCTGAAGCTCCTGCTAAGGCGCTTGAGGCTGCGATGTTGCAAAGCCAACATGCTCTTCATAGTATAAACAAACCTCTACATGAAGCGGAGGATTATTGGTATTCCCTAGGCCCAGGAATTACTACCGGTGCCTCAGATGATGATCCTTCTGGGATTGCTACTTACTCCCAAGCAGGTGCTTTGTTTGGATACTCTTTGCTTTGGTTGGCGCCTTTAACTTTTCCTTTGATGGTGGCAGTGCAAGAGATGTGCGCCCGTATAGGCTTAGCTACTGGGCAAGGTTTGGCAGCTAATATTCGCACTCAATATCGGGCTGGTGTGCTTTATACACTCACTGCAATAATTTTTATTACCAACACTTTTAATATTGGCGCTGATCTTGGAGCAATGGCTTCGTCAGCTCAACTAATTTTTCCTTCGTTTAACTTTCTAACCTTCTTACTCTTATTTACAATCATTAGTTTGGGTATGCAGATCTTTGTGTCATATGCGCAATATGCCCGTTTTTTAAAATATCTAACATTAGTTTTGCTCCTATATGTTGCTACAGCGCTGAGCTTAGATGATTTGCCCTGGCACGATATTTGGGTTCAAACAATTTGGCCAAACATCACTTGGTCTAAAAGTATCATCATCATGATTTGTGCGGTGCTCGGTACCACAATTTCTCCTTATTTATTTTTTTGGCAAACTTCCCAAGAAGTTGAATCACGAAAGTTGGCCGAACGCATGTCACCAAAACTTCGCCATCATATGGTTACTAAAAAAGAAGTGCGCCGCATGCGCTTTGATGTAATTGTGGGAATGTTTTTATCTAACGCGGTGATGTTCTTTATTATTGTTACTTGTGCAGCAGTATTGTTCCCTCAAGGGTTGGCCATTGAATCTGCTGAGCAAGCAGCCTTAGCACTCCGGCCACTGGCAGGCGAGCAAGCTTATCTATTATTTGCTCTTGGGATTATTGGGACAGGTTTGTTGGCTGTGCCTGTGTTAGCGGGGAGTGCGGCTTATGCTTTGGCAGAAAGTTTTCGTTGGTCTTCGGGATTAACTAAAGGTTTGAGTCATGCGCACGCGTTTTACGGAGTGATAATTTTTGCCATGCTATTTGGAATGTTGATTAACTTTATTGGTATTAACCCGATTCAAGCCTTGGTGTATTCTGCTGTCTTAAATGGAATAGTCTCGCCAATAATTTTGTACTTTATTGTAAAACTTAGTGCTGATAAGCAACTAATGGGTCGCTGGGTAAATCGCAAAGGTTTAAGTTGGTTTGGTTATTTTATAGTAGTTTTGATGACAGCTTCTGCAGTTGGTGCTTTGATATCGTTGGTATAAATAAAAAGAACCGACTCTAAGTTGAGTCGGTTCACACAATCAGATTGCTCTGACTGAGAAATTGTTATGAAGCGTTCGCGGCTGATTCAGCCATGGACGCTTCTTCCTTACTTTCGTCTGCGACCGGCGTTTTGGTAACTGCCTGAGTTTCCTTCTTGCCGAATTCGGTAATTCGACCATTCTGGATTCTCATGGTGACATCATCGCGGAACACGCTGATTTGGTTCGCGTCTTCCACCCTCTCGAATGAGAAGTAGATGTTGCCGTCCGTGACCATTTCGATCGCGTTTCCGTTTAGCGAGATCTTCGCAACATTACCTTCTTCGGTGAAGAAGACGCCGTCGCGTGATTCCGCTGTGACCGGTTTTGCAACTGTCGGTGTCGGAGTTTGATCGGGCTCGGGTTCCGTAATTCGGATAACTTGGGGTTGTTCGTCCACGAACCGGAAATTTAATCCCGGAACGTAAGATGCGACATTTCCCGAAGCCCGAAGCGGATTACCACAGGCCGAGAGCAGCATTTCATCTCGTCGGATAGAACCATCCGGATAATGCAGGTCAGCGATGTAAACGATTTCATTTTCGAGAATTCTACTTTGAGTCGTTCCATCTTTATAGCCTACCGTGATTGTTCCGGAAGCTCTGCGTCGCCGCAGATTTTCGATTCGGAAGCTTTCGATTAGGGCGGTTCCTGTGCCAAAGCTTTGTTGAGCTTGGCGGAGGAATTCGTCTGCCGCTGTTCGATCGCTTATTCCGTTAGGCGCGTATTTCGGTCCAGCCGCTGCCGCGTTGCCGCGATTGCGCGAGAACCAAAACAGGTATCCGATGATTGCCAGAGCTACTGCGAACAGCAGCGCTAGAAACCAGGGAAACCATCCAACGATCGTCCAGAAAATTGTTGAAAGAATTCCTTGCTGCTCTGTTTGCCCGGTTTGGGCTTTCGGAGTAGTTGTCGAGGAAGGAGAAGAGGACGGAGCAACAGTTTGACCTGCTGCATTTTCCACTTCGATTCCCAGAGCACGGAGACCTTTCAATTGTTCTCCCGGATATATCAGAACCTTGATCCAACCCTTCGCGCGAACTTGCGTTCGGTTCGGAGCGTCCAGAAACGGGTTCATGGCTTTGAGCTGTCTCCACTTGTCGGGAGACAGAGCTGCCAAGCTGTCGCCAGATACGATCGTATAAACGTCGTCCTGCGACAGCGTTGTCTCAACTGAGTTATTGCTGGGCAATTGAGCCCAAGTAAACGCAGTAGCCGAGATGACGAGCACGATCGCCATCATAAAAGTGCAAAGATTTTTCATCCTTTGCCTCCTGTATATTGAAATAGTAGATGGTCGAATCAGGGGACCAGGGTGAAAGCCCTCGCATGCCTGAGTTCGGTTCTACCGGAAATAGACTACTATATAATCCTTTTCCGGTAAAATCGACATCTAACTCAGAATTAATATTATACTATAAATATCACTTCTTGTCAATAGTATGTAATTATTAGATATATTAAAAAAACAGCCATTAGGCTGTTTTCTGGTGGA